>NZ_DASSRP010000155.1:0-46217 GCF_035701725.1 Bradyrhizobium sp. | reverse complement strand
CTGATCGAAATCGTCAGCGGAAAATCACTCGGCGCATTCCTCACCACGCGCATTCTCGCGCCGCTGCAAATGACCGAAACCGCTTTTTACACCGGCGACGAAAATGCACACCGTTTGGCCGAACCGTTCGCCGCCGATCCCTGGACCGGCGACAAGGTGCAGCTCTTCGATATGCTCGAAAAGCCGGTGATGGAATCCGGCGGCGGCGGGCTCGTCTCCACCACCATGGATTATGCACGCTTCTGCCAGATGCTGCTCAACGGCGGCGAACTCGGTGGCAGCAGGATCATCGGGCGCAAGACGCTCGACCTCATGACATCGGACCACCTCGATCCGAGCGTGAAAATTCAGGGCACGCTGACGCAACCGGGGCACAGTTTCGGACTCGGCTTTGGCGTCCGCACTCAACCGGGCATCGCGCCGTTTTCGGGCTCGGTCGGCCAGTACTTCTGGAGCGGCATGGGCGGCACGTTCTTCTGGATCGACCCGAGGGAAGACATGTTCGCGATCTTCATGTCGCAGGCCCCGGGCCAGCGGGTCTACACCCGCACGCTGGTGCGCAACCTCGTCTACGCGGCCATGGAGTAGCCGGGCGAAACCGATATCTCCCACCGTCATGCCCGGCCTCGTGCCGGGCATCCACGTCTTATTTCCCGCTAAGGCCAAGCGTGGATCGCCGGGTCAAGCCCGGCCATGACGAAAGAGTTGGCCCACACGCCGCACCCGACATCAACTGATCGTCGCGCCGCCGTCGATCACGATGGCCTGGCCGGTCGTGAACGAGCCGGCGCGGGAGGCGAGAAACACCGCAGCGCCCGCGATCTCGTCGGGTTCGCCGATCCGCAGCAGCGGCGAGCGCGCGGTGGAGGCTTTCAGCGTCTCCGGATTTTCCCAGAGCGCGCGGGCAAAATCGGTCTTGATCAGGCCCGGCGCGATGCAATTCACGCGAATATTGTGCTGGCCGTATTCGCAGGCGAGATTGCGGGCGAGCTGCATGTCGGCAGCCTTGGAAATCGCATAGGCGCCGAGCACGGTCGAGCCCTTCAGCCCGCCAATCGACGAGATGATGGTGATCGTGCCGTCCTTGCGCGCGATCATCTGCGGCACCACCAGCGAGATCAGCCAGTGATTGGCGACGATGTTGTTGTCGAGGATCTTGCGGAACTGGTCGTCGGAAATGCCGGCCTGCGGTCCGTAATACGGATTGGACGCCGCGTTGCACACCAGCGTGTCGATGGCGCCGAAGACGCGGTTGGTCTCCTCGACCAGGTGTTTGAGATCGTCCTTGGTCGAGATGTTGGCGGCCACCGCAAGCGCGACCTGTTTGCCGGCCTTGTCGTTGATCGCTTTGGCAACCTCATCGCAGGCTGCCTGCTTGCGCGAGGAAATCACCACCTTGGCGCCGTGCTCAGCCATGTGTTCAGCGATCGCGCGCCCGATGCCGCGCGAGGAGCCGGTGATGACGGCGATTTTTCCCGATAGATCGAACAAATTCATTTTCTTTTTTCCTCCCCTTCGCACGCATGTCGACCATCAGGCGAGCTTGCTCGTCGCCACCTCCGGCCCCGCCGGCTGATGCATCGCCTTGTGCGCGGCGTCAGCGACCCAAGGCTGCTGATTCACCATCGGCAGACGCCAGACATTGACCGTGGGGCTTGTGATGTGATCGAGCCGCGTCACCGAGCAATTGTCGATATCGAAGGCAAGACCTTTCTCGGGCTGATCGCCGAGCGCAAGGCCGATCGCCGCCTTGATCGTGCCGCCGTGACCAACCGCGATCACGTCCTTGCCCGCATGTTCGGTGCCGATGCGCAGAATGGCGTCGCGGACCCGGTTGTACAGATCCATGAAGCTTTCGCCGCCGGGCGCGGGTTCGTCGATCCCGGCAAACCAGTGGCTGCCGGGTGGGCGGCTTGCATGAAACGCGGCGCGATTCATCCCCTGCCATTGTCCGAGATGCTGCTCGGCGAAGGCCGCCTCCTTTGCCATCGATACAGGTTTCGGAAATCCGGTGTCCCAGATCGCCTGCGCGGTCTGATGCGTGCGTTGCAGGCTGCTCGCGACCCAGACCGCACTCCGCGGCAATACTTTCGCGACCGCCTCGAACACGTAGCGATCGCCGGTGTCGCATTCGATGTCGGTCTGGCCGTAGATGTTGCCGCCATCGATGCGCACTGGCGCATGACGAACCCACCACCATCGCGTGGTAACGACTCCCGGTTTATCGGCATTGGACATCGTGAACACCCTTACATAAGGTTGGTACGTCAAAGTGACGACAAGTCTCAAGTGGCTTTGACGTTTCGATATCGACGTTTGAAACCTTGTTTGAAATTCCGCAAGGCGAAAAGCTGTTCAACAAGCCAAAGGAAACGACATGGGCCGGCTCGAAGGCAAATCCGTCATCATCACCGGCGCCGGCAGCGGCATCGGACGCGCGGCCGCGCTGCTCTTTGCCAAGGAAGGTGCGAAACTGATCGCGGTCGATCGCACCGAAGCCGTGAAGGACACGGTCGATCAGGTGCGCAAGGCCGGTGGCGCCGCGGAAGCGGTCATGGCCGATGCAGGCTCCGAAAAAGATGTGATCGCTTTTATCGACAAGGCCGTTTCCACCTATGGCAAGCTCGACGCGATCTGGGCTAACGCCGGCATCAGCGGCGGGCTGGTCCCGATCGCCGAACAGACGGTGGAGCACTGGCAGGAAATCCTGCGCATCAACCTGATCGGGCCGTTTCTGGCGATCAAATACGCAAGCCCGCATATGATCAAACAGGGACACGGCGCGATCCTTTGCACGGCTTCGGTCGCGGGATTGAAATCCGGCGCGAGCGGCCATCCGTATGCAGCGAGCAAGGCCGGCGTCATCAGTTTGGTGCAAACCACGGCCTATTCGCTGTCGGGAACCGGCGTCCGCATCAATGCGGTCTGCCCCGGCTTGATCGAAACCGGCATGACCAAGCCGGTGTTCGACCGTGCCAAGGAGCGCGGCACCCAGGACAAGATCGGCCAGCTCAATCCGCTGAAGCGCGCCGGTCAGCCGCATGAACTCGCGGCCATGGGCCTGTTCCTGCTCAGCGACGAAGCCTCCTACGTCAATGGCCAGGCGTTTCCGGTCGATGGCGGCCTCACCGCGTCGATGCCCTATGCGGGCAAGCCAATCTGACGCTCGATTTGACGTTCGATCGCCAGTTTGACCGGCATTGCGAGCGAAGCGAAGCAATCCAGCTTTGTCTTGCGGCAAAAGGACTGGATTGCGTCGTCGCTCCGCTCCTCGCAATGACGATCCCCATCCAATCTCATCGGACATACAGATGCATTCCCGCGGCGCTCCGGCGCCCGAGTTTTGTTTTGCAATAGGCCCTCAAACCAGAGGGCGCAGGGAATGCCGGGCGATCGGCTCACCCGCAGCCTCGTATGCAAGTAAAGAAAGCATACGAGTGTAGTCACCACAGGTCCGCCGCAACGTTCCGGCACTCCCTGCGCAATGGTTTTACGGTTTCCTTCGTGCTCGCCCCGGAGACCGGGCTTTGTTGTCTCCGTGGATGACAACGCTTTCACGTTGCACCGGATATCAGCGTCGGGATATCAGGCCCACACGACTTCGCCGTCCGCGACGACACGCCTCGTCGAGCGTGCCATCCGCGTCCATCGCTTCCCGACCCAACGTTCGTGACGACGCGTACGCCCCTCATTGGCGGGCCGGGATAGCCGGAATCAATAAGTCTGCTTCTACCGGACGACGAAGCGAAATATTTTCGCCGGGGGATATGGACAGCCGGCGCAAATCACCGGTGAACGGTTTGGCGCCACCGTACCCTGTCGTGCCCCAACTCCGCGTCCGACCGCGTCGGGCCGTCGGGTCATGATGGCTAACCCGCTGAAGACGCAACTCGGCGGCACGCGCACTGATTCTATTGCAGGAGCACCGGCAGGTTGAGCGGGCCGCGGAATCCGAATCCGTGCCAGCGCACGCTCGCGGGATCAACCAGGGTGATATTCGGAAAGCGCTCGAACAGCATCGGCAACAGGATGGCGCCGACGGTTCGCCGCGACAGGTGCGCCCCCGCGCAATGATGCGGGCCGTTGCCAAAGGCCTGATGAGGATTAGGCTCGCGGAGCGCGTTGAAATTCTCGCCATCTTCGAAGACGTCTTCGTCCCGGTTGGCCGAAGCCTGGATGGTCATCACGGTATCGCCCTTTGGAATCAAGAAGCCGCGAATCTCCGTGTCCTCCATGACGAGCCGCGAACTCGCCTGGATCGGCGCGACCCACCGTATCCCTTCCTCAAAGGCGGAGCGCCATTTTTCGCCTGCGCGCACGGCATCAAGCTGATCTGGATTTGTCAGCAGGCCGTAGAGGATCGTCAGCAGGGCGTCGCGCGGCTCGTTGATGCCGCCGCCGATCGCGATCTTCACGTTGGCGATGATCTGGCTTTCTGGAATCGGATTCTTCGCGTTCACCATAAAGGAGAGCGCTGAGGAATCCGGTTCGGCCCGCACGCGTTCGGCATTCGCGCGGATACATTTGTCCATCTCCGCGTTGGCTATGTCGGTCGCATCGAAAGGCCCCGGCGTCCAGCCAAAATTGCCGGCGCCGTCGATCAGCGTCTGCGACCACCGCTGCATGTCCGCATCGCTCGCGTCCGGCACGCCCATCGCATGCGCCAGAATCCGCGCGGCAAGCGGCCCTGCAAGAGCGGGAAAGAGATCGACCACCTCACCGCGCGGCAAACGGTCAAGGTAGGCTGCGGCCTGCTTCTCGTACAGCGGCGCCCAAACGGATTCGATCGTCTTCGGCATCAGCGCCGGCATCATCGCCATGCGTTCGGCCCGGTGCTCTTCATGGTCCTTTCGCATCAGTGTATGAGCCAGAAAGGCGCGCTTCATTGGCGTGTTCGGATCGTCGGAGCTGAACAACGCCGCATTGTCCTTCACGGTTTTGGTGTCGGCCGCCTTGGTGAGGAAGGTGCGACCCACGGACTTAACCCTTAAGACAGGCGCTTCGCGTCTGAGGCGCTGGTAAATCGGATAGGGATCGCGCGTGAGTTCCGCGATCGTAATGGTCTCATCCAGGGGAGCCAGGTTCTCGGACATGAGCTGATCCTTCTTGGAACTGGCATGTTACCAAGCTGGACGATACTGGCAGGCGGCGCAAGACAGTTCAATCGTGGCCTGCGCCGCTGATCCCGCTATCTCTTGTCAGGCGGTCCGCCGGGTTGAGCTTGAGCTTCCCGAGACAGGCCTGCACGTGCGGAGGCGCAGAGGGCCGCGCAGTTGCGGCGCTCAAGCACCTTTGAGATTGACGCCTGCTATGATGCGTCGGCTAAGGCGGGGGCAAATCCGGTTGCGAATGTTCGATGACGAACGTCGACTCGCGGTGGCCACGATCGCCTGAATGAGAAGGGCCGTCTCTTCACGAGGCGGCCCATGAGATCGTCTTGCTAATCTTTCAGTGTGTCGGCCGCGCTACGGGCGGCGTCCTTGACGTCACCCGCGGCCTTGTGGGCTGCGCCCTTGGCCTTATCGACCTTGCCTTCGTTCTGCAGTTCTTTGTCGCCGCTGATCTTGCCTGCGCCTTCCTTGACGGCGCCCTTGGCCTTGTCGGCAACTCCCTTCACGTGCTCGCGATCCATTTGCTTCTCCTTTATGGCCTTGCCATAGCGAGAACATGCGAGGACCGTGATCGTTCGACTGAAAGCGAGGATTTGATAGGGGAACCAATTGCGGTTCCCCTTGCTCGCCGGCCGTGAGCTGATGTCCGCTCATCCCACGAAGCCAGTTCGACCTTATCGGTGCTGATCGCGTCTACCTCTTGTCACCCTTCTCCAGCGCCTCAAGCAACGGCTTGATCGGCGCGGCGCCCGTGCCGTGACCGCCGGCCCATAGCGTCGGCATCACGCCGAACTTGCGCAAGCCTGCGACGAACTCGCGATGCGAGGCCAGCGCACCGGGAATATCGCGGGTCGGCGACCAGAGGTCGACGACCCAGCCGAAATCGGCATCCGGAATCACCGCAACCAGCGAACTCCTGGCGTGCGAATTGTTGATCACGTAGAGATCGATCCGTCGCATGCCGTCGGTCAGCGTCGTCTTCTCGCTGACCTCGATCAGACCGACCTCGCGCGGCTTCTGCCAGAGTTCGTCGTTGCGCACCCGGTTCGGCGCCCGCATCTGCGCGGCGAAATATTGCCGGTCGCCGGAAGGAAAGACGAGGTCGGCGCCCCTCGCCGCAAAGGCGCGCGCGCCGTTGACGTGGTCCATGTGATGGTGCGTCAGCACAAGATATTTGAACGACTTGCCGGGAAATCTTCGCGCGGCTTCTGCAATCGTCATCCGCGACATTTCGTTCGCAATCGGCGCATCGAAAGCCACCAGATAGTCTTTCATCTCGACCACCAGCGTGTGATGACTGCCGCCGGTGATGTGCCAGATACCCGGTTTCACCTGGGTCCAGATGTTTGCCGGCACCACCGCGGGATCGAAGGCGAGTTGATCGGTATCGATGAACGAGCCCCAATTCGCCCGCCGCAGCATCCATTGATAGTTGACCTG
This sequence comes from Bradyrhizobium sp., assembly GCF_035701725.1. Classification (GTDB taxonomy): domain Bacteria; phylum Pseudomonadota; class Alphaproteobacteria; order Rhizobiales; family Xanthobacteraceae; genus Bradyrhizobium. The sequence continues at coordinate 39,666 of NZ_DASSRP010000155.1, read as the reverse complement.
CTCCGGCGCCTTCTGTTTCGCCGCCGTCTCGGCGACGATCTTCGGAATCCGGAACAGGTCCGCGCCGAGCACGGGATTGAGCACGATTTCTTCAATAGAGATATGCTGCACTTCGTGACCGTTCAGCGTGAACGACCGTTCGAAGGCAAGCCTGACGCCATCGACTTCCCTCCAGTCCGACAGGATCATGTCGTAGTTGCTGTCACCCCAGACCCCGTCGGCATCGACGGTGCGGATGCGCGCCGGCAGCCCGTCATCGCCGAACAACACGAGCCATTCAGCGTCATCGTCCTTGTAGCTGACCACCGAAAGCGTCTTGCCGTCGACAGCCTCGTCCGGCAGCGCCGCAAGCCGCTCGGGATGATCCCGCATCTCCACGAGAAGCCGCGGCGACAGCCGGTGGAACTCGCGCCGGTTCGCGATCACCCGCGAGGCGCTCATCGTGTGCAGGGACGGATTGGTTTCCTTGGCTTGCTTGGACAGCACGATGTTGTCCTCGCCCAGAACAAAGCCGGCACCGTCGGCGAACACTTCCGAATAGATGAAGGTGCGCTTCATCGGCGCGACGCGATGACGAACCCAGTCGTAACGGGCGCGGTTCTGCGCGAGATCCATCGATAATGTGAAATGCGACTCGCCGCCAAGTCGGTTGCCCTGATCGGGCTCCAGCGTCTCCTGCGGATCCCAATGCTTGTGCCGCGCTGTGATCGACAGCGTGGCGATGTCCGAGAGTTTTTTCGCCCCGCCCTGCTTTTCAATCGCAGCGGCGACCAGCGCAGCGGGCTCCGCGGCGATCGCGGGCACAATGCCGATTGCGGCGAGAAGGCCGACAAGCATCGCCGCGGCGGCGACGCGTCCCAGAACTGATGTGATGGAGGGCATTCGCATTCTTTCGTGCGGCGCAGACCAGTGGTCCGATTCTATCATTTGCATCCCGGTCTGGCTGGCAGTCTTGCAAATGTTCGAATCAAAGGACCACTGGCAAATATCGGTTTTGAGTGGAGTGTTTGGATTTGACATTCGCATTACACATTCCGGGCAACAGGCTCGCGAATATCAAATCCACTCCACTAGGCGCTCTTGTTATTGTTGAGTTGAGGGGTATTCGACAGTATCACAGACCATCTTTTCCGGTCATACTTTCAGGGCAGTTCCGATGCAGCGCAGCAACGACCGCATTCTCACCACTCACACCGGAAGCCTGCCGCGTCCCCCGGCGCTGACGAAACTCTATGCCATGCGCTCGCGCGGCGAGGCGGTCGATGCAAGCGAAATCGAGCGCGCCGGTCACGCCTCGATGCTGGAGATCGTGTCCAGGCAGATCGAGGCCGGCATCGATATCGGCAATAATGGCGAGCAGCAGCGCGAAGGTTTCTTTCTTCATGTCCGCCACCGCATGACCGGCTTCGGCGGATCATGGAAGCGCTGGCCGCGCGCCGACGTCGAAGGCTACCCGGTGTTCAAGCGGATGCTGGAGCAGCAAAGCGCCGTCAGGGAAATGGTCAGCAACTTTGCGCCACCGAAGGTGATCGGCGACATCAACTATATCGGCGCCGCCGAGGCGGTGCGCGAATGCACGGATTTTCGCGCGGTCCTGGAGGCGCGCAAGCGCGACGGCAGACGCGGATTTGTGGAGGCGTTCCTGACCGCCCCCTCCCCGGGCATCGTGGTGGCCGCGATCAAGAACGAGCACTATGACACCGAGGACGCCTATCTCGCCGCCGTCGGCCGCGCGCTTCAGGTGGAATACGAGGCGATTGCCAACCAGGGATTCCTGCTTCAGCTCGACTGCCCGGATCTCGCGCTCGAGCATCACATCTCGTTTCAGGACCGCCCCATCCGGGATTTTCTGAGTTTCGTCGAGCGCGTGGTCGCCACCATCAACGACGCCTTGCGCAACATTCCGCGCGACAAAGTGCGCATGCATGTCTGCTGGGGCAATTACGAAGGTCCGCACGACCGTGACGTGGCGCTGGAGACGATCCTGCCCTTGATCGCGCGCATGAATGTCGGTGCGCTGGTGCTGCCGTTCGCCAACCCCCGCCATGCGCACGAGGTTCGCTGCCTGCAGGGAAAAGCGATCGCCGACGACCAGGTGGTGGTCGCCGGCGTCATCGATTCAACGACGAATTTTGTCGAGCATCCGGAGGTGATCGCCGAGCGTATCGAGCGGGTCGCCAAGACGCTTGGCGATCCCGCGCGCGTGATGGCCGGCACCGATTGCGGCTTTGATACCTCTGCCGGTGCCGGGCGTGTAGCGGAAGATGTGGTGTGGGCGAAGCTCGCCGCTTTGAAGGAAGGCGCCCGACTTGCATCGGACCGGTTGTTTTGACGGAGCGAGCCGGACATGAGAAAGGGGCGAGTTGCCCTCGCCCCTTCGTTGCACCGGATCGATCGTCCCTTCGCTTACGCCCTACGGAGGCGGGGGCGGCGGAGCCCCAAGCCGGTAACGGAGGCCGCCAGTAGCTGTGACCTGAGTGAAGCGCTGCGCGTAATCGAAGCCCGTCGAGAATGGCGGCATGCGGATCGTATCGCTGTCGATATAGGCGACCGTGAGTTGGGCATAAGCGGTCCATTGCCCGTTACCCCATCGCCAGTCCGGCCGTGTGGCTTCACCGCCAACGCCGAACAGGAAGCCCGCCGTCGTACGATTCACCGACTGGACCGGGCCCGTGAAATTGCTTTGCAGATCGTAATCCAGGATACGGGCGCCAGCGAGACCGTAGATCGCCATGGTGTGCTGCTGGTTCCAGTACTCGCCCTTCAATGCAAGGTCTACGTTCCAGTTGTAGTGCACGCCGATGAAGCTGCCGTTGGCGAACACCTGGTTGTTGGAATTCCCGATCCAGTTGAAGGACACGTCCGGTCCGACGCTGGCTCCCGGCATGCCGAAGCCGCCGAAGTCATATCCGGCGTTGATGCCGACGCCACCAATTCCTTTGTTGTTCGACAGGGTATTGGAAATTATGTCGGTGCCCGCGAAGCGCTCGACGATGCGCTGGTCAGTGGTCCCGCCTGAGCCCTGGACGCCGATGTAGAAGCCGCTCCAGGGCAGAGGATTGGATACGATGAGATATGAAGGCGTATAGGGAGGATTCGACGTGTACGTCGTTGGCATTCCCGGTTGAGGAATGGGCCCCACGCCGGTGCTGAAATCGACCGGAACGGTCCCGTTGATATTATCGTCAGTAAGCGGCTTGCCGGTCAGACCGCCATCGAGGCTGCCGTAAAGCGTATCACCCTTTTTCACCGGAACGCTGACCGTCGCCTTGTGGGTGGTTGGATTGATACGGCCGGTATAGTGGGTGACTTTGCCAGTCGACGACTGCTTGACGACCGTAAAAGTCCCGCCTTTTTCCGCCTGCCCCGTCCCCTGACCGGTCACAGTTGCCGTAATTGCCCAAGCGTTGCCCGAAAGAGTTAGGCCACAAACGACAAGGCACGTCCCCACGAACCTGCGCAACATGATCGCCCCCAATCACTGAAATATGGAGAAACAATTAACATGCCTTGGCTAGCCCAAGGACAACCTGAAACGCATTTCGCGGGTCGAGCCGTTGGAATGTTCCACGATGACTCTTATTTGCCACAGTTTTGCCCCGCTCAGCTTGGCGACCGGGACATCGCCCAGCACACAATCCACAGCGTCACACCTCGATACCGGGCCAATCGGCACCCAGGCGGTTGGGGATTCGCCGGCGCCGATCTCGAGACGGGCACTCTTGAGATCGTCCGCATCGGCCGTTCCGCGGACGCGGGCAACTTGTTTTCCACCGGCAGTAGCAGATTCAACGGCTGCAATATTTACGAGCAGGCGATAGTCCCGCGCCGCTTTCAGCGCCGCGCGTGCGTCGATCAGTCCATAGCCCGTGAACTGGTCGACGCCGGGCGTGCCGACGTCACGCGCGGTGCTCTTGATGATGTTCATCACCTGGCGATTGGTGAGAGTGGGATCGTTGGCGATCATCAGCGACGCCAGGCCGCTGACCAGAGGTGCCGCGAAGGACGTGCCGCTCGCATGATAGTAGCGCTTGTCCTCTCCGACGAAATTGGCACCGGGCACATACTTCACACCCTCGATCCCAAGCATGGTATCGGTGCGCCGGGCGCGCAGGCTGAGGATTTCAAGACCGGGCGCAGCCACTGAAATATTGCCCCAGTTGGAAAATCCCATCCGCTGATCGTCAAAACCGGTCGCGCCCACCAGCAATATCTTCTCAGACATCGCTATCCCGTAATCCTTGATCTCGGCGCCGTCATTGCCGGCGGCGACAACGATCACGGCACCCTTGGCATAGGCATAGTCGATCGCCTCTTTCGCAACCTGCGCGCTGCCTTTGCCGCCCACGCTCAGATTGATCACGCGCGCGCCGTGGTCGGCGGCATAGGCAATTGCTTCGGCGAGGAAAGAAGCCCGCGTGACGCCGAAATTGTTTACGGCCTTGAGGATCATCAACCGTGCAAAGGGATTGACGCCGGCCATGCCGTCCTTGTCCTTCCAGCTGCCGGCGATGATGCCCGCCACCATGGTGCCATGGCCGTCGAAATCCCAGGGCTTGTTGTCGCGATCAAAAAAATCCCAGCCGATGACGTCATCGGCATAGTTGTCGAGCTCGGCCTTCGCCGGCGAGGCCCTGGAGTTTCGCCAGATGTTCTCCCAATCGATGTTGCGATGATTCCAGTCGAGCCCGGTATCGATGACGGCGACAATGACCGGCTGGGCATTTCGCCGGACCAGACGCCACGCCGAATTCGCTGAATTGTCGAACCCGATATGCGAGAGCGCCCATTGGTCCGGGTAGTCTTGCCCCCACGCGCCCTTGCTCAGAAAGTATTTATTGACGGGCGGTTCGAGCATGTCCTCGGCGGCCGCCGCGGCAGGAAGCGCGGCAAGGAAAACAGCAGCCAGCACAAACTTGTATTTGGTGAACATCACCGCACGGCCTCAATGTGAAGGGTTGCGCCCTTGAGTTCGCGGGCCGCCACATCGCTGACCGCGAGCGGCTGGCCCTCGACGTAAGCTGCGGGCTGCTTGTAGTGGCAATCGTCGGACTGCGCCGATCCAAGATCGCCGCCCTGCGCGTATGAATCCATCGGATTACCTGCCGCGTCGCCCCGTTTCATTTTTGTAGCAGGAGGCGTGGGCGCGGGCGTCGTCGGGCGCAGGTAATTCTTCCAGCGGTCCGGTGACGGATTGAAATCGGAAGCCTCGATCATGGCCTGCGAAAATCTCTTGTCTCCAATCGTGAAGGATCTCGCCTTTGCCCGAACTTCCGGCGGCAAAGAGGGCATACGCTGGCGGATGGCGTCAATGGTCGCGGGCGCAGCGCCGTCCTTCTCGCGCCATACGATCGCCGTCGTGTAGGGGACTTTCAGCTTCACTGCGAAATCCGACGCGCTGCCGATGAGCCCGTAGAACCGTCGTTCGCTGCTCGGCACGGTCACGCTGCAACTGCCTGTCTTGTCGGTCAGGCATGCCGCCGGGCCGTGGTCGAATCCGACATCCAGTGGCCGCGGCCCGCTCGCCGTTGGCAGAGCAGGCTTGTTGGTGAAAAGCTTCAGTGCGACGGCAGGCTTCTCAGCCGGTGCAGGCGCCGGAGCCGGATTGGCCGTCTTGGCCTTGTCGCGTGCCGTTGCGTTCTCGGCGAACTCCAGCGAGGTGAGCGAAACCGGAATCGGACGAAGCGTTTCGATGTCTCCACGTTTGGGATTGCCGGTACTGCTCGGGCTCGGGGCGGGTCCGGCCTGCTCGGCCTGCATTTTCACATTGGCGTCGGGAGCGGAAGCAGGTCCACCCGGCGCACCGCCCATGTCCAAATCGACATCTCCGCCGAGGTCACCCACGATCGGGACCACGTCCACCGATCCGCCGTCGCCCACGATGGGGACCACGTCCACCGGTAAGCCGGAATCACTCGCCAACGGGATTGCGGCCGGTGGTGCTACGCGGGCGCCGCCTCGCATGGCGTCCGGCGCCATGAACGAGGGCGGCAACGACAGGACGTTGAGGAAGAGTTGTGCGAGTTGAACCTGGAGCAGCGTCGTCGCCACGGATTGAACCCCCTGCCCGATGGCCAGGTCGAAGTAAGAGTAGCTGTTCCGCAGGTCGACTATCTTGCCGTTCGTGCTGATCGTCTGATGCACATATACGGCATCCCACTCCCAATCGGTGTGGGTCCGGCTGATCAGCGTCATCGATGTACCGTCGTACACGTAGTCCGTTTGCTCGTCGTTCCCGGGCGCTTCGTGGTCGTAGTAGTCCCATCTCTCGTGATAATTGCCGTCCAGGTCGTAAAATGCCGAGAACCTGTCTTCCGTACCGTCATCGTACTGATAGCTGATGTCGTAAGTGTCGCCGAAGTGGGGATCACGAATGACGTCCCATTCTTCCCAGCGAGGCTGGTAGATCTTCCCACCACGGCCAACATCGTTGCTGTAGCCGTCGGTGGATTGGCGCGTGCCAACGAAGACCTGAGCGCCGCCCCACATATTCAAGCCGGCGCGGTAATCGATCCTGCCCCAGTTGGAGGAGCCTTCGCCTGGAAATGTGCCGACAGGATTGTCGTCGGCCTTCACGTAGCCGCCTAACTTGAGCCCGTTATAATCGATCACGGCATACGGAGGGATCTTCGTCACCGGCGGCGGCGTCTTCGTCGGCTCGCTTCTCCTGGGCGGATCGTCAAATCGGTAGTTAACTCCGATGCGGATCGTGTCGCCCCCGACGGGTTTGTCGTAGCTGCCGTAGCCTCCAAGATGATCCCAGCCCCCCAGGCCGCCGCCGACGGTCCACTTCGGGACGTCCCAGTTGTAGTCATGTCCATCTTTTGGGACGTCCCAGTTATATGCATGCAGACCTGTCTCGAAACCGGCGCCGATGGTCCAGCCGCTTCCCCCTGAATAGCTTGGCTTGAAGTCGCCATAAGCGGTCGCAATTTGTTGGCCGATATTTCCTCCGATCGACAATCCGCCGGTATATGCCGAGATGGTGTAGCCAATGCCGGTATCGCCGAAGCACTCGAACTTAAAGTTGTATCCGGCCTTCACCGGAAGAGACGTGCACATATCGGTACCCGGCAGGTAATAAAGACCGCCGGGACACGACGGCAGCGATGGCGGAGGCGCCTTGACCGGAAGGTCGGCGGCAAGACGAATCCTGTTCTCACGAGATGCGGAAGTCTCCGAAGCAGCGTCGGGGCTCAACCAACGAACCGAGGCCAGGACGGGCGTGGCGAGATCGTTCGACTTGGCGTCGGGCCGGACGATCTCGCCGATCATCGCAAGATCAGGCGCGCCGGAATGGGACGACGCATGCGCCCCTGCGGTGAAGTCGAAAGCGGCAATGCATGCCAATATCGCACGTGCCATGATCAAATGGCTCAACCGCCTGCGCATCCCCATTCCTCCGTTGGCCAAGCGATATGTTGACAGCATGCCGTTCCTCATACGCCCAGACGATGTCTCTGACGGTCCAGCCAATCCGCCATGCGAACCAGCAAGCCCTTCGCGACAACAGGTGGTTTTTCCGGCGTCTGCGCAACATTTGACGCGGGCGCGCGCATCGACGCGGCCAGAAGGCGCTGGTCGTGGCCGTAGATATCGTCTCGCAGCTGCAGCTTGCCTGCATCATCCACAAAAGCCGTCTGATAGGTGAGATGCACCGGCATTGCCTTGGGCAACTCGATGTTGAACTCATCCCCGCCGAGCAGACCGTAGATTCGCTCGGCGCTATAATCGCGTTCGGGCGCAACAATCGCCAGCAGCGCCTGGGCGTAGATCAGCGGCTTTTCCACCCGGATGCAGCCATGGCTGAACGCGCGGCTTTTTCGCGCAAACAGATATTGCTCGGGCGTGTCGTGCTGGTAGACCGCAAACTTGTTCGGGAAGTTGAAGCGCACCTGGCCGAGCGCGCTCCACTCGCCCGGCAATTGATAGACGTGCAGAGATCCATCGGCGGAGCGCGCGGAACGAATACCGAGACGATCCATCCGCTCCAATTCGTCCCCGATTGCCGTGAGATATTCCTTCTCGACAATGGACTTTGGAATATTCCAGATCGGATTGAGCGTGATCGACGTCATGTCGGCGGATGTGATGGGCGTCGGCGACAGCGGATCGCCGACAACGACTTTTGTCGTCCATACCGCCGCATCCGCGCGGACAATCTTGAGCGTGAAGTCCGGAATGTTGACCATCACATGATCGGCACCGAGGTCGCGCGGCATCCAGCGCCAACGCTCCATGTTGGCGACGATCGTGCGAACGACGCTCTCCAGACGCGAGGCTTCGCTCACGCTGCCCGACGATCGCGGCTTGACGCCCTTCGCCTTGACGAGCGCCGCGCGGTATTCCGACAGCTGCCTCTTCAGCGCGCGATAGCCGGCGTGCGTTGGATTGAAGGAACGAAGGGTTTCAGCCGCGTCTTTTGCTTCCGCAACGCGCTCGAGCGCGGCCAGCCGCCCGAATGGTTGGGGCTGGTAGGCGATCTCCGAACTCACTCTGTCATATGGGACGCGGCCGATTGCGGCGTCGTGCGCGTAGGCGAGCACGGCTCTGGTCAGACCGAGTTCGGCACGCGCCAGCGCTTTTGCGTCCGCGTCGCGCGCAAGCTCGGCAATAGCGTAATCCGCCGATCGCAGCCCCTCTGCGTCGGCATCGCCAAGGCACTCGATGGCCCCGCGCGCCCGGTCGGTCATCTGACCGTCGGCAATCCAGAGCGGAGAAAAACCACGCTTGCGATAGAATGTCTCGACCGCAGCCTGATCGGCGGCCGGCATGAGGCGGCTCTTGCGCAGATCGTCGACGAGGTGGCGCAGCACCCGCGCCACCGGCGCGTTGGGACTGGTCGCCGACATGTGCGTGGCGACCCTCGTATCGTGCGACAAAAACGCCGCCAGCAGCAGCGCCGAGACCGCGATCGTCATTCGTGTGCCTGCAGGCATGAAAACAAGCCTTGCCGTCGAACCATCCAGAGACCCCGCCGGTGATCCTGTCGCCGGCGGGCAAGCATCAAAAAATCAGTACCCTACGGCGCCACAAGCCGTTCATACAAAGCCGGTGAGGGATATCCGTCTGCAATCATGCCGACAGACGCCTGAAAGCGGCGGATCGCCTGTCGCGTGCCGACCCCCACGTGACCATCGGGAGTTCCCCCAATTTCAAATCCGCGGCGAACCAGGCGGGCCTGAAGCTCAAGCCGCTCGGCATCGCTCAACATGCGTTCACTGCGCGGCCAGTCATGACGAAGTTCGCCGCCGCCCCGAAGTCGATCCGACAGCAGCATGACAGCCAGCACGTAGGCGTAAGAAGGATTGTAGGAAAGAATGCTCTTGAAATTCGGGAAAATCAGAAAGCTCGGCCCGTGGGCGCCAGCGGGTACAAAAAGCCAGCTCGCATCGCTGGCGCTGGCAATCGGCCTTCCATCTGCACCAACGACCCCGAGCGCAGCCCAATCACCTGCCGCCCTGGGCTCAACCTGATCGCTCAAGGAATAATCGAACGATTTCGGCAGGACGACTTCCATGCTCGCCGGCCCCTGCGTCCAACCGTAAACCTTCAGATAGTTCGCCGTGGAGGCAAGGGCGTTCGGGACCGATCCGACGATGTCGAGCCGACCGGTGCGATCGAAGTCCACGGCGAAAGCCTCGAAGGAAGACGGCATGAACTGCGTCTGGCCAAACGCGCCCGACCATGATCCGACAAAATGATCCCGGCCGATGTCGCCCCGTTCGAGGATCGAAAGTGCGGCGACAAACTCGCCGCGAAAATATGACTGACGACGTCCGATGCAGGCGAGCGTCGCGGTGGAAGTCAGGACCGGCCACTGCCCCATTTCGGTGCCGTAGTTGGTCTCAATGCCCCAAATGGCCAGCAGAACGTGGCGATCTACCCCGAAAGCCTTCTCGATTGCATCGAGCGCCGGGCGGTAGCGGGTGAGCATCTCGCGGCCGCGATCGATGCGGTCGCTGGACAGGAACACGTCGAGATATTGCCAGACCGCCATCCTGAATTCTGGTTGGGCGTCGAGATGATCGAGCAGCTGCAAATCCGGTTTCAGCCCGTCGGCCACGGCATCAAAGGTTTGACGCGAAATTCCGCGTGCCTCGGCCACCGTCCGGAGTCCGTCGATGCATTTCGGGAAATCCTTTGCTGCGCTGCGGATCGCGTCGGCCTTCATCATCGCGTCACCGGAGTGACCGGAGCGTCCGCTCCATTCGCCCGCGCTGACGTTGCTCAAAGCTTTTGAAGTCGCGGCCTGGGCCGTCCTGTCGACAGCTTGCGCGCAAGCGCTGTCCGTCAGAGCGGACGCGGCGAGCGCGCCGAGCGCATACAGAAGGCACGACCTCGGAACGCTTGAGCCAACCATCGTTTTCATCCCCCGCGGAGAATGATGGAAAGTCCCGCCGGAAAGCCGATCATCGGCCCGGCATCAACCCGGTCATCAAGACGAGCATTCGACGCTTTTGATCGTCATCGAGACTCTTGTAGAGAGGGTCGATAACGTCGGCATACCGCGTCAAGTCAGCGGCAACCTGCGTCATTGATTTGGCGCGAAGACGCAAGGCGTCGGCCGGACTCGCAAGCTGACCTTTCGGGAGGCTTTGGCGCTCCTTGGTCAGTTGGCTGAACCGGTCCTGCCGCTGCTTGGCAAGATCGCGCACCGTGCTCTCGAACGCGGCCCAGCCTTTTTCCTGATCGGGCTTCAACTTCAAGCCGATCTTGAGGGCCGCCAGGCGCGCGTCGCTCAGCGCCGCGACGTCTTCCGCCCTTGGCCCGTTGCTCGATGCTGAATCGCCGCTCGTCGCGGATGGAGGAGAATTTGTCGGAGTTGCCGGCGTCTGCGACCAGACAAGTGTCGTCCCCGCCATCGCGTAAATAGCCAAGCCGACAGCCAAATGCTTCAACATTGCCTGCCCCCAAAATTACTTTGCTAAAATAAAACAGCAAACGGCCGGACGGTACTGCGGTTTTGCCGCTACTTCAATACCGATGCAGAGGACATCTCGGCATCACTGCCCGGCACTATGCCCCCGCTTGGGCCGGTGGGAAGCAAGGACACATACAGCGATTTCGCCGGGACCAGCGCAAGACCGCGCCAAGCATGCGCACATTGCCGATCCATGCGGCGAGTACAAGCGCGTGATGGCCGGCACCGATTGCGGCCTAGATACCTCAGCCGGTGCCGGGCGATTTGGCGGAAGATGTGGTGTAGGCGAAGCTCGCCGCTCTGAAGGAAAGCGCCCGACTTGCATCGGAGCGGTTGTCTTGATGAGGCGAGCTTCTGATCAGAGTGACGATTTTGGTGCGGCAGTTTGGCTGTTATTTTTCGTCCGCGACGTTCCGGAGCACAATCTCCGATAGCCTGACTACGAGCTTGCGCAGCCGTGCATTCTCTTCGAGCAGCGAAACGACATCATCGTCGGAGTAATCTTCGTCGGTAAATTCGTCAGGCCCGAATGACGACCCATCGAGTTCTTTTAGTGCGTTGTGTAGCGGTTGTACGGGTACCATGGCCAAATTCCCCAATAACTACTAGCCGAAACGTGTCCCCAGTTCTCCACCGGCAGCGACACTGATGCGAGTCGAGGGCGGATTTGAGACCGAAATGGGAATCTGTTGCGACGCGTCACAGCGCGTGCGTCGAAATGAATCATAAATCGGCGGTCGCAAAGATGTGGACTGCCCGGATTGCAACGCATTTGCGCCGCGGGACCGGCGGATTGCTTGAAAAAACCTGAATAAGCCGGACTTTTCTTATCTTATGTTATCCGGCTTCGCAGTTCGGAAGTTCTGCGTGTTGCAAACTTCACAAATCAGGACACCAGGATGTGACCTTCGAGTGCGTAAAACACGCAAAGCCCGAGGCTCGCCCACACCGCAGCGCTGAAATAGAGCGACATCCACGCAATTTCTTCCCGCCACTCCGAAATGTCGTGCGTCACGATCCAGCGCGTGCTGACGTCACGAAGTCCTTCCAGCGGACGCAGCATCTTGTTACCGCCGGCGACGTCCGCCCGCCAACGCTTCAGGTACATCGGCACATCGACCGTGATCAGAAATACGATGTAAAACACGATGCCGACCACCGCGCTGCCGAGCACGATGCGGATCGCGCCGTTAAACTCGGGCAACAATCGGCAAAGCCCGATGCCCGCGATGAAGAACGCGACCGCCCACAGCGAATTCTCGATGGCATTGAAAAGATACTTGGTGGTGACGACCGCATACCACGAAAAACATTCCGCGATCACGATCAGCGGCAGGATCGCCCAAGCCGCAATCACCGCGGTCTCAGCACCCGACATGGTCCCGAGTTGCCAGAGGATCATCGTCCACTGCGCGGCGAAGCACAGCTCCGCGACCGTCGCCACCGAGCGTCCGACCGCAACGCTCGAGAGCCAGGTGTCAAACAGACAGATCCGCTGGACATCGGCGCGCGGCAAAAATGAACGGAAGGCGCAGCCGAAAACATAGGCGGCGCTGAGCAGAAGCATGATTTCCATGCCCGGCACCCGGCCCGACGTGCCGGCGGCGTGCAGCTCGCGGTACATCAGCACCCACGCTGCAACGTTGATCGCGCTGACCAGCGTCAGCATCGCCCACCACCAGGACACGGGATTCGACCAGGCCAATGAACGTGGCTGCGCTCGCGATTCCAGTCTCATCAACGGCTCCGTCCGTAATCAAAACGACATCTATCCTTATTAATTCTGTCATAAAAAATGGCGAATCACGACAGGAGATTTGTGACAGTCGCCGGCTTGTGAGCGCCTGCGCCGGCTCCGCGTCGACCGCGGGCGGCGACCGAAAGACCCCGCGCGAAATGCCGAAACCGCGAGGCGCCCGCTGGCCTTGCCACCGTAAAGGCTAGTCGTCACCGGCGCCAATTGGTGTCACAATCCGCCTCAACAGGCGGACACCAGTCACAAACCCAGTCCGCATTAAGGGGCGCGGGAGGAACTATGTGCGAGATTTGCAGGCGGAATTTCATTGGCGGCGCGGCCGCGTTGGGCGCAACGGGGCTGTTTTCGCCATCATTGATGGCGCAAACGCCGCCCAATAGTTCCGCCGCGACGCGCTTGCCTGCGCGCGGCGAGTTCACCATCACCAACGCCTATATCATGACGATGGAGCGCGACTTCGGCGACTTCACCGGCGGCTCGGTGCATGTGCGCGACGGCGAAATCGTTGCGGTCGGTCATGGCCTCAGCGGCGGCGAGACAATCGACGGCACCGGCATGATCGTGATGCCGGGTCTGGTCGAGACCCATTGGCATATGTGGAACACGATTTTCCGCAGTTTTGCCGGCGACAAGCAGGAAGACGGTTACTTCCCGACCGTCGCCCGCTTCGGCCAGCAGATGACGCCGGACGATATTTTCCAGAGCACGCGGCTCTCGGCGGCGGAAGCCATCAATTCCGGCATGACCTTCGTGCACTCATGGTGTCACAACGTGCGAAGCACGGCCCACGCGGAGGCCGACATCCGCGCCCTTAGCCAGGCCGGCATTCGCGCGCGGCACTCCTGCGGCTGGCCGCAAGGTCTGCCCGATACGCAATCGGCCGATCAGGCGCCGATCGAAACGCTGGCAAAAAACTGGAAGAGCTACGCCAACGACGGCCTGCTGACGCTCGGCGTCGGACTGCGCGGACAATTCCGCGCCGGCCCGATCAAGCCGGAAGTCTATCAGCCTGAGTTCGACAATGCCCGCAAGCTCGGCCTGCCGATCACGGTGCATGTGGCGGCGGCCGCGCATCGCGCCGTGAACCAGGTCGAGCTGCTCTACAAGTCGAAGCTGATGGGCAAGGACGTTCAGCTCATCCACGCCTTGGCGGTCACGCCGGCAGAACTCGACATGATCGAGGAATCAGGCGCCGCAATATCGATGTCGCCGGGGTCTGAATTGCGGATCGGTTTCGGCTTTCCGCTGATCTCGGAAATGCTGGCCAAACGCATTCCGATCGGAATCTCGATCGACACCTCGGCCCTGACCGGAAGCTCCAACCTGTTCGGCGTCTTGAAGCTTGCCCGCGACTGCGAAAATGGACGGGCCGAAAACGAATTCAAGATGACGGCCCGGCGCGCGCTTGAACTCGGGACCATCGAGGGCGCGCGCTCGATGGGGATCGAGGACCAGGTCGGTTCGCTCAAGCCGGGCAAACGCGCCGACCTGATCATGATCAGCCCCAATGCGCTCAACATGGCCGTCGTCACCGACCCCGCGCATCTCGTGCTCGAAGCGACGGCGCCGGAGAACGTCGACACGGTCGTGGTCGACGGCCGCATCCTCAAACGCGGCGGCAAGCTCGTGGCGGTCGACACCGCGGAGGTGATATCCGGCGCCCGCACCGCGCTCGCAGGCATTCGCGAGCGGGCGAAGTGGCGATAAGCGCGTTACGCGCTTACACCGCGCCCGCCTTTTGTGCGTAGCCCCAGGACGCCTTGGACAACGGCACGGTGCGCGCCGCGGATTCCATCGCCTTGGCGCTCGCGGCGGTGCCGTCGCGGATCCGCCCGGCGATGCCTTGCGTGATGCAGGCCAGCCGAAACAGGTTGTAGGAAAAATACCAGTTCAGGTCGGGCACCGCGCTGCCGGTGACGTTGCAATAGATCTGCGCGGCCTCCTCCAACGTCGGAATGTTCAGCGCCTTGAAGTCGGCCTTGGCGAGGCCCGGCATCGTCCACTGCATCAGAAGATAGGTGAAATCGGCCATGGGATCGCCGAGCGTCGAAAGTTCCCAGTCCAGCACCGCGATCACCCGCGGCTCGGTCGGATGGAAGATCATGTTGTCGAGGCGATAGTCGCCATGGACGATCGAGACCCGCTCCTGTTGCGGCACGGTGCGCGGCAGCCACTCGATCAGCTTCTCGACTTCCTCGATGTGCTGGGTCTCGGAGGCGCGGTACTGCTTGGTCCAGCGGTCGACCTGGCGCGCAAAATAATTGCCGGGCTTGCCGAAATCGCCAAGGCCGATGGCTTGCGGATCGAAGGTATGGAGTTTGGCGAGCGTTTCGATCTTGTCCTTGAAGATCGCATATCGCGCCGCCGGCGGCTGGTTCGGCAGGGTCGGGTCCCAGAACACCCGCCCCTCCTCCATCGACATGATGTAGAAGGCCGCCCCGATCACACCATCATCGGTGCAGAGTGCATAGGCTTTCGCAACCGGAAACCCCTGTTTGCCGAGCGCGGCGATGACGCGGAATTCGCGGTCGACCGCGTGCGCCGACGGCAGCAGCTTGCCGAACGGCTTGCGCCGCATCACGTAGGAACGCGACGGCGTATCAAGCCGGTAGGTCGGATTCGACTGACCGCCCTTGAACTGCAGCACGGTCAGCGGCCCTTGAAAACCTTCGACGTGCTGCGCCATCCAGTCGTGGAGGCGCACCTCGTCGATCCGGTGCCGCTCCTCGACCGGCTTGGTTCCGGAAAACTCCTCGTCGCTCCTGACGCCTTCGGCCACGGTGCGCTCCCTCATTCGCCGAAAGCGGCAGCGTCGCCCCATTTCACCTCTTCCCTTTGGGAGAGGTCGGACCGCTCCTGGCGATGCGACAGCATCGTCCAGTGCGATCCGGGTGAGAGCTGGTGCGCAACGGAGGGACCGTAACCCCTCACCCCAACCCTCTCCCACAAGGGGAGAGGGAGCACACCGCCGACGCGGCAACATCCAGCCTTATGTTAGTTCACTACTTTGCCGGAGCGTTGGCATACTTCCGAAGCTCGAGCCTGGCAATGGCGCGGTTATGCACCTCATCCGGACCGTCGGCGAGCCGCAAGGTACGGATGCCCGCATAGTCCTTGGCCAGCCCCGCCTCGTCCGAAACCCCGGCGCCGCCAAAGGCCTGGATCGCCTGATCGATGATTTTCAGCGCCATGTTCGGCGCCGCGACCTTGATCATGGCGATTTCGAGCTGCGCGGTCTTGTTGCCGACCTTGTCCATCATGTCGGCGGCCTTGAGGCACAACAGGCGGTTCATCTCGATATTGGTACGGGCCTCGCCGATGCGCTGCTCCCAGACCGAATGCTCGATGATCTTCTTGCCGAAGGCGGTGCGCGACGACAGCCGTTTCACCATCTTCTCAAGCGCCTCCTCGGCCTTGCCGATGGTGCGCATGCAGTGATGGATGCGGCCCGGGCCAAGCCGGCCTTGTGCGATCTCGAAGCCGCGGCCTTCACCGAGCAGAATGTTGCTGACGGGCACGCGGACGTTCTCGAGCAGCACCTGGGCGTGGCCGTGCGGCGCGTCGTCGAAGCCGAACACCGGCAACATCTTTTCGACCGTGATGCCGGGAGTGTCCAACGGCACCAGGATTTGCGACTGCTGCTGGTGCTTGGCCGCCTTGGGATCGGTCTTGCCCATCAGGATCGCGATCTTGCACCGGGGATCGCCGACGCCCGACGACCACCACTTGCGGCCGTTGATGACATAGTGATCGCCGTCGCGCTCGATCCGGGTCTCGATGTTGGTGGCGTCGGAAGATGCCACCGCAGGCTCCGTCATCAGGAAGGCGGAGCGGATCTCGCCGTCCATCAGCGGACGCAGCCATTTCCGCTTTTGCTCAAGGTTGCCGTAACGGATCAACACTTCCATGTTGCCGGTGTCGGGCGCCGAGCAATTGAAGACCTCCGAGGCCCAGCTGATATGTCCCATCTCCTCCGACAGCAGCGCGTATTCGAGGTTGGTCAGTCCCGCGCCGCGGAACTCATCGTCCTCATGCGAGGACGGCGGCATGAACATGTTCCAGAGGCCTTCGGCGCGCGCCTTCTTCTTCAACTCCTCGAGGATCGGAATCACCTTCCAGCGGCCACCCTCGGCGTCCTGCTGCTTGTAGATCGGCACCGCGGGACGGATGTGGTTCTTCATGAATGACTGCACACGGCCAAGCCATTCGCGCTGGCGTTCCGACATCGTGAAGTCCATGGGCGTTTCCCCGTTGTTTTGAGTGAATTGATTGGCGGCGACTCTCCGCCCGCCGCCGGTTCTCGGCAAGTGATTTTCGTGAGCCGCGACAAGGCGTGAAACGGTCCGAGGCACCGATCGCGCATTGACATCGCCACGTTCAAACCATAGTTTCATACAACTGTTTGAATTGCAATCCCGCAACGCTCATGCCATCAGACCGGACCCGCGCTTTGATCCTCGACGCCGCCGAGCGGCTCTATGCCGAGCGCGGCTTCGGTGAGGTCACGCTGCGCGACATCGTGGCGGCCGCCGGCGTCAATCTTGCGGCGGTGAACTATCATTTCGGCTCCAAGGACGAATTGATCGCCGAACTCTTCGTCACCCGCGGCATCGCCACCAACCGCAAACGTCTCGCCGAGCTGAAGGAAGCCGAAGGCAACGAGGGCCGTGCCGACATCAAGGCGATCCTGCGGGCGCTGGTCGGCCCCACCCTGCGCGGTTGCCTGGGACCGGACAACGAACAGTCGACCGCCGCGCATTTCATGATCCGGGCCTCGATCGAGTCGGTACCGCCGATCCGCCGCATCAAGAATCGCGAGATCGATCACTTGCGGAAATTTGCCGCGGCCATGCGGCGCTCGCTGCCGGATTGCGACGAGGCCGATCTTTATTGGGGTCTGCACTTCGCGCTCGCGATGGCGCATCAGACCATTCGCGATACCGAGCGTCTGAGCAAGCTGTCGGAAGGCAAATGCAATCTCGATGACGTCGAGGCGCTGATCGAACGCATCGTCGAGGCCTGCGCGATGATGCTGACCGCCCGTGCAGGTGCCGGCCGGCCGCCGGCCCGCAACGAGACGGACGTTATTTCCCGCCGCCCGGAAAGACTGAAGGGTTAGGGCCCGACACCTCCGCTCGCGACAATATTCCCGTTTCTTCGAGAAAAAATTTCCGTCGAGACAAACAAAGCTGTCATGACACATCGACGAAAGTGTCATGACGTCTCGTTAGCTTCCCGCCGTTTTCACTCAGGGGAGCACCTAAATGTATCAAAAGACATACGCGCTGCGCAGTCGCAAAGTCAGACTGCTGGCTGGCGTAGCGGTCGCAACGCTCTGCACCTTCACGACCCAGGCCGGCGCGACCGATCCGGATAAAGCCGCCGACCGCACCCATACCGCGACACCGATCAAGCATGTGATCGTCGTGCTGGCCGAAAACTCCAGCTTCGATCATGCCTTCGGCACCTTCCGGCCCCGTCCCGGCCAGCACATCGCCAACCTGCTGTCGAAGGGCATCGTCAACGAGAACGGCACGCCTGGTCCGAATTTCTCGAAAGCCGCGCAATTCACCGTCGCACCGCAGCCGCAATATTTCATCAGCGCCCCCGACGTCAGCAAGACGGCGTTCGCAACGCTGCCGCCGCCGGATCTGAATGGCGTGCCGGTTGCGGGCAGCGACACCACCCCGCCCCCCTTCGCCAGCGTCGCCGTCGCGCGCGCGGCCGAGCCCAGCCTCGAACCCGAAGATGCGGTGTTGCTGACCACGGGCGCGAGCGGCATTACGCTGAAGCCGGAAACCACCGGCGGCCAACCCAACGGCGTGCGCAACCCCGACACCCGCATTCTCAACGTCACCAACCTGCCGAACGGGCCGTTCCAGCAAACCGCAAAGGACGGACAGGGCCACGGCCTTGCCTACGATGCCTATACGGAAGACACGATCCATCGGTTCTTCCAGATGTGGCAGCAATTCGATTGCACGCTCCAGCATGCCTCGCGCGACAATCCGTCCGGCTGCCAAGCCGACCTCCTGCCCTACGTGATCACCACGTTTGCCGGGCTGGCGGAAGAAGGCATGGGCACCTCGATGGCGTTCTTCAACATGAACCAGGGCGACGCGCCGACCCTGAAAAGGCTCGCGCTCGAATATTCGATCGCCGACAACTATCATCAGGCGGTGATGGGCGGCACGGGCGCCAATCACATCATGATCGGCACGGGCGACGTGTACTTCTTCAACAATACGTTCGCAGAAAATGGCGTGTTCAACGCCAACAGTTTCCAGCCTGTACCCCCGCCGCCGGTCCCCGGCGCGGTGCTCGGTCTGCCGCCGCAAGTCACGATCTCGCTGGTCGCCAATCCGGACCCGGTGCCCGGCACCAACAACGTCTACAAGAATGACATCGCCGCCTCGCTTGGCGAATATGTCAACTGCTCCGACGTGACGCAGCCCGGCGTTCCCGCCATCAAGAACTATCTGGCGACCCTGCCTTACAAGCTGTCGCCGACGGTCTGCGCGCCAAGCACCTTCTACGCCATCAACAACTTCTTCCCCGGCTACCATCCGGACGGCACACCGGCCAATCCGTTGTCGGCGAAGCAGGCGGCGGACGGCAGCGACTTCTTCTTCATTCCACCGCAGAATGTGCCGACCATTGGCGATGCGTTGAACGCCAAGAACGTCTCCTGGGTCTACTATGGAGGCGGCTTCAACGAAGCCGTAGCCGGTCAGCCCAACGCCTACTGCCCGATCTGCAACCCGATGCAATATGCGGCCTCGATCTACGGCAATTCCAGCCAGATCAAGCAGCACACCAGGGACATCGTCGACTTCTTCGCCGATGTCGCCAAGGACCAGTTGCCGTCGGTTGCCTTCGTCAAGCCGAGCGGCCTCGTCGACGGTCACCCGCAATCCTCAAAGCTGATCCTGTTTGAAGCGCTGCTCGACAACATCGTCGATCAGGTCCGCGCCAATCCGGAATTGTTCGCAGAGACCGCGATCATCGTCACCTGGGACGAAAGCGGCGGCTTCTACGACTCCGGCTTCATTCAGCCGGTCGACTTCTTCGGCGACGGACCCCGCGTTCCGCTGCTGGTGATCTCGCCGTTCTCCCGCGGCGGCCGCGTGGTGCACACCTATTACGATCATGTCTCGATCACGAAGTTCATCGAGCGCAACTGGGGACTGAAGCCGCTTTCCGCCCGAAGCCGCGACAATCTGCCGAATCCGGTCATGGACAAGGATGACGATCGTTACGTGCCGCGCAATATGCCGGCGATCGGCGATCTCATGGAGATGTTTGACTTCGACGACCGTGACGACCGCGGCCTCCGCAAGGAGATCGATGGCCTCCTCGACCGTATCCTGGACGATCGCAAGGGTTAGCGATCTTCCGCGTGCGATCCAACAAATCAGTATCGAGCGGTGCGGCAACGCGCCGCCCGATCAAATGTCCGGCGAGACGGCGACGCCAGCCAGGCGTTGTCCACACGCACCCGACCACACTGTAATATTTTTGATACAGGATTGCGCTTAGTTGCCGCGCGCGAAATCAAACAAGACGGTTCGCAAGCCATTTTCGCTTGATCCGTTTTTTTCAACGCTCTCACCGGAAAGCATGATCGCGATGGGTATTTCCTCCACCTCTTTGCAGAACAACCGTGCGGACTTTCCGCTTCGATGGACGCGCCTTGCGGCGACCGCGGCGATCGCCCTCGGCTTGAGCTACGGCGTTGCAGCCGCGCAGCCCGTCACCTTCCAAGGCGCGACCTTCGTCAACAAGGGATTGGTAGGCGTGGCGCGCGTGCCGTCCGATGCGGTCGATCAGTTCGGCGAGACGCTCGGCGGCTTTGGCTCCAGCATGGCGATGGATCTGGCGACCTGGCACCGCAAGTTCGACGGCAGCTACGCCGGCACGCTCTATATGCTGCCGGATCGCGGCTGGAACACGCAAGGCACGGTGGATTTCCGCGGCCGGATGCATCGTTTCCACGTCACGCTGACGCCCTTCACCGGCGCCAGCACGACCGCGCAAGATCAGCTCAAGCTCGACTATCGTTCTTCGACGCTGTTTCTGCAGGCCGGCGGCGTACCCACCACTGGTCTCGACCCGACCGGGGTCCGCCCGGGTATGTTCGGTACCCCCGATCTGCCGATCGCCGACAACGGCCACGTCCCCGTTGACGATGAAGGCCTGGTTCACGTCGGCGACGGCACGGTGTGGGTGAGCGAGGAATACGGCCCCTATATCTATCACTACGCCAAGGACGGGCAGTTGCTCCACGTGATCCGGCCGCCGGACGCCTTTATCCCGATGCGGCACGATGCCAACGGAAATCTGGTTGAGAACTTCTCGGCCAACAGCCCGCCGATCGGCGTCACCTTGAACACCGGCAATCCGGTCTCGGGCCGGCAGAACAATCAGGGCTTTGAGGGGCTCGCGATGAGCCCGGACCGCAACACGCTGTTCGTGCTGCTGCAGAGCGCGCTGATCCAGGATCTCGATGCGACGAGCTCGGCCACCATCAAGCTGACCCGCCATAACACGCGTCTATTGGCCTACGACCTGCGGCATGAGCAACCCAAGCTCGTCGGCGAATATGTGGTCCAGCTGCCGCTCTACCAGGATCAGACCACGACCAAGCCGACCCTGCTCACGGCCGCGCAGAGCGAACTGCACGCGCTCAACGACCACCAATTCCTGGTGCTCGCGCGCGACAGCACCGGCGGATTTGCCGTCGCCAACCCGGGTTCGGTCTATCGCAGCATCGACCTGATCGACATCTCGAAGGCCACCAACATTGCCGGCACCGATGCCGATAAAGTCGGCGGCCAGGTGGCGCCAAAGGGCGTGCTGAACCCCGCCATCACGCCCGCGGCCTACCAGCCCTTCCTCAACATCAACGACAACGCACAGCTCAACCGCTTTGGCCTTCACAACGGCGCGCCGGCCGACGGCAACGACCTCTACGAAAAGTGGGAAAGCATCGCGATCGTGCCGACGCTCGATCCGAAGACGCCGCACGACTACTTCCTGTTCGTCGGCAGCGACAACGATTTCATCACCCAGAACGGCTTCATGGCCGGCCAGCCCTACAAGGACGCCTCCGGCTTCAACGTCGATACGCTGGTGCTGGTCTATCGCGTGACGCTGCCGACTTATGTGCCGCCGCGGCAGTTCGACCTCTCGCTCGCCCGGATTCTCGACGATCTCGACCACGATCTCGAGAAGATTCTCGACCGGCACTGACCCGAGCGCCAAACGGCGTCCGCCGCCCCCAGTCTTTGCGCCGAGGGCGGCGGATCGATGTGGGAGAGGCGATTCGCTTCGAAAAATGCTCAGGCCAGCTTGAGCATCGCGCGTGCTTCCACGGGCGTAGCAATCGCGGCACCCAGATCCTTGAGGATTTGCGCCGCATGCGCCACCAGTTCGGCGTTGCTCTTGGCGAGCACGCCCTTGGACAGATAGAGATTGTCCTCCATGCCGACGCGCACATGGCCGCCGAGCAGCCAGGACTGCGCCACCATCGGAAACTCCGAGCGGCCGATGCCGAAGCCTGCCCAGGTCGAACCCTCCGGCAACAGGTTACGCGCATAAAGCATGGTCTCGGGCGACGGATCGAAGCCGTATTTGACGCCGAGCACCAGCGTGCATAGCGGCGGGCCCTGCAAGGTCCCGTCGGCAAGCAGGTCGCGCGCCAGATGAATGTCGCCGGAATCAAACAGCTCCAATTCCGGCAGCACGCCCGCCGCGCGCATCCGCGCCGCCATCTTGCGCACGTTCGGCGGCGTGTTGATCACGACCTGCCCGCCGGAGTTCATGGTGTTGAGGTCGAGCGTGCAGATTTCAGGCTTGAGGAGCTCGATGTGCTCGACCCGCTTTTCCGGCACCATCAACGTGGTGCCGGGGCCTGCGACCTTCGGATCTTCGTCCGACGGCACGAACCGACCGCCCGGTCCCGT
Organism: Bradyrhizobium sp.; assembly: GCF_035701725.1. GTDB lineage: Bacteria > Pseudomonadota > Alphaproteobacteria > Rhizobiales > Xanthobacteraceae > Bradyrhizobium. The sequence goes on along the minus strand of NZ_DASSRP010000155.1, from coordinate 17,021 downwards.
CGTGAGATTGATGATCATCTTCGGGTTCTTGGCGCGGATCCGGCTCATCACGTCGCGGTAGAGATCGATCGACATCGAGGGCCGGCCGGTCTCGGGATCGCGCACGTGGATATGGGCGATCGAAGCCCCCGCCTCTGCCGCCTCCAGCGCGCTGTCGGCGATCTGCTGCGGCGTGATCGGCAGATAAGGCGACTGATCCGGCCGGGTGATATTGCCGGTGATCGCACAGGTAATGATGACTTTGGAGTGGGGTTGATGCGCCATGGCGCGGCTCGCCTTTTTCGGCTTGGTGGAGGTTGGCGACTGGCATAGCGCAGCGGAGAGCCGATGGCGAGCCACCTTGCCGGCGCCTCAGCCCTTGTTCTTGGCCGCCTTCTTGGCTTCCGCCTTGCTCTTGGCGGCCGCCGCAACCTTGGCCTCGGCCGCCTTGAGCTCCTCAAGCGCATTTCTCATCGCCCGCGCGTAGCTGTCGGCGGCATTCTCGCACCCGATCTGCAGCCGCCGCGCCGCGGCATTGGCATGCAGCATCATGTCCTTGGCGGTCTGCTTGAGGCGCGCTTTGCTTTCCTTGGTTTTGGCCTTGGCGGCCAGGCCTGCCAGGCGGGCCTGACGCTTTTTGGCCTCCGCCATCAGCGCCTTGTGTTGCGTCTTTCCGATCCCGCGGATGACAACATCAAGGTCCGTTTCGGCCATTTCGCAAATTCCTGAAAATGTGAGGTGATCCTTTGCGGTGCTCGCCCGCCTCGCATTCTCATAAACCAGCATCGCCTCGTTTGTCCAATGCCGCCAGTCACCCGGTTCAGGTCGTCGGCGCTGGTGATGCCGCAGCTACTGCTGCGCGGGAACGCATCAAGAGGTAGAACGCAACCACATGCGTGATCATCAAGAGCGGCACGTAGATGATCGGGATCGCATAGGTCGAACCGAACTCACCCGCCCGGGCCGGCAGATTGCCCAGCGTCGCAAGCGTGTAGTCGCCGAGGAGGTCGACGACCCCGACCAGATTGAAAGCGACAACGAGCGCAAGAAACAGCGGCCGCACCCTGAAGGCGAGGAGTGCCAGGATCGCCAGCAGTCCGGTCGCGAAGTCGCCATAGGCCGAGAAGTTGGAAAATGCGCTGAAGTCCGCCGGCAAGTGGTCGCCGGTGACGCCGGGAACCAGGAAAACGAGTCCGAAAAAGCGAAAGCTGTGCACGGTCGCGATCGCGCGCTGCGCCTCGTCCCGCTCCATGGACTTCAGCCAGGGCCAGACATAGGCGCCGAAGCAAAGCAGCCAGGTGACATATCCGAGAGCAAGATGAATACGAAAGATGGTTTCCGCCGACATTTTTGCCTCCTGTCACGCCTTGCTGAAGTCTCGAACGCCACGGCGAGAATGCCGACCCGTTCCTATCCCGAGACCCAAGCTAGGACTGCTTTTCCCGCGCGACTATTTGCGATAATGTCGATGCTCTATGAAGCAGAACTTCACAGTTCGCCAAGGCGCACTCGATGGCGTCGAGGCCTTCCTGAGCGTTGCCCGGCATCACAGCTTTCGCCGGGCTGCGGCCGAACTCGGCGTGACGCCGTCGGCGATCAGCCAGGCGGTGCGGACTCTGGAGGCGCGCATTGGCGCGGCGCTGTTCGCGCGCACCACGCGCAGCGTCGGGCTGACGGAAGCGGGCGAACGATTTTTGGCCCGCGCCAAGCCCGCCTTTGAGGAGCTTGTCGCGGCCGGCGAGACCGCGCGCGAACTGGGACAGCGGCCGACCGGGCTGCTGCGCCTGGCGGTGCCGCGGGCGGCAGTGCCGATCCTGCTCGAGCCGCTGATCGCATCGTTCTGCGAGGCCTATCCCGGGGTCGAGGTCGAACTCTCCGCCAGCGAGGAACTCGTCGATCTCGCCAAAGGAGGGTTCGATGCCGGCGTGCGAATGGGTCAATTCATCGCCAGCGACATGATCGCGGTACGGTTGAGCCCGCCCTTTCGCTTCGTCGTCGTCGGCAGTTCCGCTTATTTTTCGCGCCGCGGCCGCCCGCTGCGCCCGGACGATCTGCGCGAACACGCCTGCCTGCGGATGCGCCGCTCCAGCGGCGCAATTGCCCTATGGTCTCTCAACGATGGCGGCCGCGCGCTCGAGATTGCCGTGTCGGGCCCTCTCATCGCCAATGACTTTCCGACCGTGCTCGGAGCTGCGATCGAGGGCGTCGGTCTGGCGCAGGTGCCGGAGCCGGTCGCCGCCGCCGCGATCAAAGCCGGAAAACTCGTTCAGGTGCTGCAGAAGTTCGCGCCGACCGTGCCCGGCGTGTTTCTCTATTATCCGAGCCAGCGGCACATGCTGCCAAAGCTTCGCGCCTTCATCGATCACGTGAAAACCCGGCCGAAAGCCAGGACACGGCATTCATGAGGGCTTGACAACCGCAAAGCCCAGAGCGGCCTGACGACCGCAAGCGCGATGACGCTATCGGCAAGCCAGCGGTTGAAAGTATCGCATCATCCCGCCATCCGTGACGCAATGCCGAAAAGTGCCCTCCCGGGCGATCGAGCAAACCGGCCCAATGTCCGCGCCAACTGGCCTTGTTCGCCCGCCGTCTCGTTGGAGGTGAAAGGATCGGCAAAACACCTTGCACCGGCCGCCCTTGCCATCCGCGCCACCTGCGCAGTCATGGCGGGAGCGCCCGAAACGTAGACCATGTCATCGGGCGACAGGATCGGCAGATGATCGGTTGGACGGCCGCGCCGGATCGCCGGCGAGACGGTCTGCGGCTCCGACACCGTCATGATGATCGTGACGTTCGGGAACAGTGCGAGGCGGCACAGTGCAGCGTGCATGTAGAGAGATTGAAGCTTTCGCGCCGCGACCACGAAAATCAACTCGCGCTGAGGGCGTTCGGTGATCGCTCCGACCGCGATCGACCACATTGGCGCGAAACCCGTGCCGCTCGACGCCAGCACAATACCGCCGCCGTGATTGGGTCGGAGGAAAGCCGTGCCGAATGGCCCCGACACCCTGACGCGATGCCCGACGCGAATCCCGCGACCGAGTTCGGAAGAGACGATGCCGTCGGGAAAGATCCTGATGTGAAAGTGCATCAGGTGAGGCTTCGGCCGCCCCTCCAACGGATAGGTCGGACTATAGCTTCGTGCCGGGAATCCGAAGAATTGCAGTTTGCAGAACTGCCCCGGCAGATAGCGAAGTGGCTTTGGCAGCTCGACATCGACGCCGATGACGTCCGGCGACAGGCGAACGATCGCCGCGACGCGGGCGGAGACGGAAACTTGATCCGGAACGCGTTCGGTTTCGATCTCGATATCGGAGATAACCCGCGCCTGACAGGCCTGGATGAGTTCGTCACCCTCCTGCTGGCCGCCAAATACCCGTCCCTTGACCAGACGAACACGACAGGCACCGCAGATCCCGCTGCGGCAGTCATGCGGCAAGTCGACACCATTGAGCAGCGCCGCATCGAGCAAGACATCACCGCACTTGGCCGGGAACGACTTTCCGTTCAGACTTATCTGGCAGTTTCTCTTCATCATTCCACCTCCAGGCGGATCGGCCTTACGTGCCTGGTATGTCTGATCTGACTGTGGTCGAAGGCGGCAACCCGCATGAACGTGCCCGTCTTGATCGCAACGTCATACGCGCTTCCGGTATCGAGGCGCCGCGCAACCTCGAGCGCCCAATGCCCGGAGGCCCAGCGAGCCGCGCAGCGGACATCGGCGCGATCGCCGGCAAACTCGCCTGCGATAATGACGCCGGGAATCACCGTCCCCACGGGAATGCGGGCATCATCGTCAGCCGAATACGGCACGGATTCAGTGTCGGTCATGAACCAGCGGCTGCCATCTTCGTCGCCGTGATTTGGATCAAGATCGACAGGCCCGATCGCGGCCGCTGTGGCAGCGATATCTCTGGGCAATCGAAGCGGCGCAATGAGCTGCGGCCCGCCAGCCTCGTCTTCTTCGATCGTGAAATTATCGGAGAAGTTCGCGACGCCCGGATCGGGCGCGAAACCGCCTTTATAGGGAACGACACGACGCGCCTGCAGCGGGGTCGGCTGCAGCGGCGGCCCGAAATGCGCATCATCCATCCATCCCATCGCACCGCCCGTCGCCCGCCACTCCCAAACGTCGGCGTAGCCGACGTTCGTAAAATGCAATCCACGGCCGGTCAGCGTTTCGGGTGCGCCGGCGACAGGATGAGGACTGGCATGGAAGGTTCGGTCGCCCGCGAGCGTCGTATCCGCTGTCGTCAGCAGGACCGAGAATTTGTCCTCGTGGAAGTCGCGCTCGTCGCCGTTTTCAAGCCCGTGGTGAAGGACACGCCAGCCGCCGGCTTCCTTAACCATCGGAAAATGCTTCAGCGATCGCGTCGGATCTTCCCATATGAAAAGAAAATACGCCCAGGTGTCGTCGTGCACCGCCCGAATCTCAATCCTGGTCTCGCCTCTGCCGTCGAAATTTCCGCCGCCGCTGGTCGCCACGAAATACGGCACCGCGGCGCGCCAAGCACGATCGGACGTGTCTCCATCGAGCTTGGGCGCGTCTGCGCGGTCGATCCGTCGCACCTGCAAATGGTCAACGTCGAGCCGGTCGACAGCCACGATGAATGAGGCGCCGGTTATGGCGATGGCCGCCGCCACGACGAAGGCATTGGACTGCAGGCTCGGGTGTCGTCGTCTCGACCGCTCGCCTTGCATGGTCGCGGCGCCCCGCGCGGCCTGAGCAGGAGCGCCCGGGTGCAACCGTGCTGCGCCGCTTGGTACGCGCACTGCGGGCCGCGGCCGCGTCGGCTGCTGGTCCGCACTGCCGGTGTCGCGGGCCGACTGTGTCGATTGCTCCGCCAGAATGGTCAGCAACTCCACGGGATCGAGTTGCTTGGGTGCAGGCGGCACGCCTGTGGGCCGAACGATCCGAAGCAACTGCGACCAGCCGCCGATCTTGAAGTGGGTGAAGACATGGAGCGCGGCAAAGCCGAGAATGGCCCAGGTGGAATACCAATGCAGCGCCGCGGTGTCGTGCCCGACCGAAAGGCCGAAATAAAGCGCGCCGCCGCTTGCAATCAGGAGCAGCATCGCAACGAAGAATACCCAGCAGAGCAGGACATTCGATGCACCCAGCCTGGCCTCCGAGCGGCCGAACAATGCCCGAATGCGCACGGTATCCAATCTGACGCGGCGCGTCAGGCCGGTTCTCCAGAGGTAGACCGCATAAGCAAGTGCAACGGCGACCAGCACCAATCCCGCCTGCATATGCAGCACCCACACGCTGTCCTGCGGCAGAATAATGTCGAACAGGTTGATCCAGCGGCGTTCAGGCGTTTCGGTAGCGATCCGCATTCCGCTCAGAAGGGCGACGCCAAAGGCACCCACCAGCAACCAGTGCAGAACGATCGTACCGTAGTCGGTCTTGCGATTTTTCATTTGCGGGCTCCATCTTCACGGAGCGCGCAATCGCCTCGCCTTTCATGACCCTTCAGCCTCGACTGAAATGCGTGCGCACCAACCATCACCGCGCTGCGCCAGACAGAGTCGCTTTTCGGTTTGGCGCGCCAAACACGATGTAAGAAGCCATCACACTTGAACAAAGGAGCATCCCCAATTGCCGTTTCGCCGTGCCGACGAGCTGAAAATTCCTTCTGACTGAGCGGCCGCCCCGGCCGCGGTTGATTCACGATCGTCAAATCACAGCGTCTCGTCCGTTCGACGAGACGCTGCGATTCTCACGTCATCCCCACATGTGGTGGAATTGATGCTCATGGACATGATGTCCAGCCGGATCTGCCCCCACGGCGGGCGCCAGCCCTGGATCGCCGGCCGGATTATGCTCCGGGCCCGACGAAGCGTTTGTTGCCGGCTGACCGTTTTGGGTTTGCGCTGCCGGACCGGCGGCGGTTTGCAAATCACCGAGCAATGCCGCGAGGCCATTGTTGTGACCGCCGCCAGCCGCCTGAACCAACTGCTGGAGATCGGCGACAACTGCCGCCGCGCTGTTTTGACCGCCGCCCTGAAGCAGGGCGATCAGGTCGGTCACAAGATGGTTGCCACCGTCGCCAGGCGGCGGCGATCCCGGGTCCGGCGTTCCTCCGGGCGGCGTCGATGGAGGCGACGTCGGTGTCGGGTTTGGCGTCACCGCCGTGGCTTGAGCGGCGGCCACGACGCTCGCATAGCTGCCGCCGTCCGCCATGAGGTTGTTGCCCGCGACATCGGCCGAGTTCGCAGCGAGCTGCGATACCGCGGCGTTGACTTCGCCGGCATTGTGCGTTTGCAGGCCGTCGATGAGAGCGTTCGCCGCGGTGCCGGTCGTTCCGTCCGATCGAAATTCGTTCCAGAAGCGTGCCGACCACAACCCGCCCTGCGACTGGTCGAACGCGTTCGAGTTGGTTTCGAAGGTCTGGATCTGCTGGACGAGGCCGGCAATGTCACCCTGAAAACCGTTGTTTTCGATCGTCGTCGCCATCTGTCCGAGATGGTTGCTGTCTTGTATCCACTGGGTCACGAACGTTGTCTGGGTCGCGTTGTCGAGAAACGGCGTCGCCGGCGTGTTCAACCCGGGCAGCGGCGTCGGGTTGAAGATGGCCTGCACACCCGCATCGCCTTGCGCGATATCGATGATGTCCCGGTGGATGTCGTTGATGGCGCGCCCGACATATTGTCCGAGATTGGTGCCGAGGACCAGCGTTCCGGTCGGCGAGTTTGCAAGCTCAACAGAGGCGATCTCTTCGTTGAGCTGGTTGATAATGACGTGCGTGTGCAGATCCGTCAGATTGTTGATCTGGGGATCGGCCGCACTCAACATCTGCTGTACGCCAACGAGATCCGAGACGATCGCGCTGACCTGGTCCGGACCAATGCCACCGATCTCCCGCGTCGTTGCGTCGTTAAACAGGTCCGTTGCTGTCAGAGCCATTGAATTTCTCCTGCCACTCTCAGTTTTCGATTGCGATAGTTGCCGCCGCTGCCTCGGTCGTCGCTCGCACAGATCCGCAGCGCCGGCCGCAAGATTTCCTCTTGAGACCGAAGCGTCGGGACTTCATGCGGTGGCATTTCGCCACAATGAACGTCGTACGGATTTTGCGTTTAGTTTCGTGGCAGCTTTCGGCCGACAACGGGGCCAAGCGCGCGACAAGTAAGGTAATAGCGTGACCCTGCCGATGTCGCGCGAACCGTCGGATGATTTCTGCATAATATGAGTGGTGACATCTTGCAGCATCCTTGATGGCGCGGCGCGACTTCAACAAACGCGCGTGAACCACAACGTCTGCCACGATCGTCATAACGTTTATGCACGCGCGTCGCATTCCTGCCGAAAAATGGTCGGCATCGACCTTCAATCAGATTTGACTGCGCAGAATGGTGGGGAGTCCGCAGTCATGAGCTTTGCGCAAGCGGGTGCCCAAGGAAGGGCAGCAAATTCGGGCTTTTCGAGCCTTGTTTCCGCGCTTTCTTCCGATGACCCGGTCGCGCTCGGCTTGCGCGATAGCGCGCGCCGCATGGCCGGCGTCGCGATATTCAGCGGCGTGATCAACGTTCTGATGCTGTCGGGCTCACTTTACATGCTGCAGGTCTACGACCGGGTGATCCCGAGCCGCAATTTGGCAACATTGCTCGGCCTGTCGCTGATCGTGCTGCTCGCCTACCTCGTCCAAGGCTATTTCGACGCGTTGCGCTCGCGGATGCTGTGCAGGGTTGCAACACTTTTCGATGCAAGTTTGCAACGCTCGATCCATACCGCGCTCGCGACGCTTCCGCTGCGCGGAGTCAAACCCATGCTGCTGCAACAGCCGCTGCGCGACCTTGATCAGGTTCGCAGCTTTTTGTCGGGCATGGGACCGACGGCATTCCTCGATATGCCATGGATTCCGCTATTTCTTGCCGCGTTGTTTCTTTTTCATCCGGCGATCGGCTTGACCGCTCTTGTCGGCACGGCCGCGATCGTCGCGATGACCTTTCTGACCGAACAGATCTCGCGCGGCGCGGCCAAGGCCGCAATGGATTGCAGCGCGCAGCGCCAGGTCCTGGCGGATGCGACCCAGCGCAACGCCGAAGTCATCCGGGCGCTCGGCATGACCGAACGATTGCTTGAGCAATGGTCATTGATCAACGAACGCTATCTGCACGAGAATATCCGCGCCACCGACGTCAACTCGAATCTCGGATCGGGCGCAAAGGTTCTGCGCTATGTCCTGCAATCCGGGCTGTTGGGGATCGGCGCTTATCTGGTGGTCGCCGATCGCGCGTCGGGCGGCATCATGATCGCCTCGTCAATCATGATGGGCCGCGCGCTGGCGCCAGTCGAAATCGCGCTTGGGTCCTGGAAACAGCTCGTGGCCGCGCGTCAAGCCGTGGTACGTCTGCGCGATATCTGCAAGGTCACCGCGCCACCGCCCGCTCCACCCGTCGTGCTGCCCCGTCCCCGCCGCGAGTTGCTGGTCAAGGATCTTGTGGTCTGCGCGCCCGGCACCTCGACGGCCATCATCTCGAACGTGTCATTCATGCTGAAAGCCGGCATGGGCCTGGCCCTGCTCGGCGCCAGCGCCTCGGGCAAGACATCGCTGTCAAAAGTGCTGGTGGGAATTTGGCCGGCGCAGCACGGGGTCGTCCGGCTCGATGGCGCGGCCCTCGACCAATGGGGCGAACATCTTGGCCAGCACATCGGCTATTTGCCGCAGGACGTGGCGCTGTTCGACGGCACCGTCGCCGAAAACATCTGCCGTTTCGACAGAACGGCGAGTTCGGACGCCATCTTGAAGGCGGCGCAGATCGCCGGCGTGCACGATATCATTCTGCGATTGCCGGAGGGATATTCGACCCGAATTGGCCAGGGCGGAATGTCGCTTTCCGCTGGGCAGCGTCAACGGATCGGGCTTGCACGGTCGGTCTACGGCGATCCGTTCCTCGTTGTCCTCGACGAGCCGAATGCCAATCTCGACGCCGACGGCGAGAACGCCCTGCATCGCGCCATTGAAATCCTGCGTCGGAACAACAGCATCGTCGTGGTAATTTCGCATCGGCCGAGCGCCCTTGCCGCGCTCGACATGGCGATGGTGCTCTATGAAGGCAAAGCGATCGCATTTGGACCGCGTCAGGAGCTTTTTGCGCGCGTCCGCGGCGCTTCCGGAAAAGCGGCATCCGCAAGGGCGTCCTCTCCGGCTGCGCACGCGCCGCGGTCCGCGGTGCCCGAGAGCGTCGCCTGATGTTGAACGACGACGCCGCCGCTCGCATCGACGCCACTCCCCAGCGCTGGTCCAACGTTGAGAAGGATGGCGGCGTAGGACCACAGGGCGCGGCATTGATTCTCGAACTGCAGCGCCTGCGGCGCGCGCTCGAGCACGAAGAGCAATCCGACCCGCCCCCCAAACGCCCGCCCTCCTCGGTCCGCCGGCGACAGCAGCACGCCCGTCGCCGACGGCAAGGAACGATTGGCCGCGCCATCAGCCTTTGTCTTGAGCAGTTCGGATTGGCAATGCCCGCCACGGTTCCTGGCTCCAATCCGGCGCATGAAGCCGCGTCGGCTTCACCGCAGCACCGACAAGCGGCCCATGGTGAGGCAGGTGCATCCGTTCTCATCGACCTTGAGCGGAGCTCTCCCGAACCGACCGCCAGATATCAATCGATGCATGTCGAGAGCCCACGCATGGAACTGCCTCCGTCCGCCGGCGGCATCGCGTCGCCGTTGACGGCCAACCAGCTGGTTTCAGCTTGTCGGAATTGGCTGGGGCCGCCCCTTTCGTTCCTGCTGACCCGCGACGGCGTCGTGCCAGATGGTGGCGACGCCGACGGCAGCCTCCTGGTGCGCACTGGCCACGCGCTCGAGCGTGAACTGCGGACGGGACTGCGCGTACTGCTCGTTGTCGGCGTTCTCGCAGGCGGCTGGGCCACCCTTGTGCCGCTGGCGGGAGCCGTCATCGTTCCTGGAAACCTCGTGGTTCAATCCAACGTCAAGGCTGTCCAGCATCCGACCGGCGGGGTTGTCGCCGAAATCGCAGTTCACAATGGCCAGCGCGTGAACAGCGGTCAGTTGCTCGTGCGGCTCGACGCCACCCAGGCGCAAGCCAGCCTGCAAGTGATCAGCAAGCAGCTTGACGAAGTGCGGGCCCGGATCGCCCGCCTGACCACCGAGCGCGATGGCCTCTCGCAAATTCAAATGCCGGACGAGTTGGCGCCCAGGAAGAACGAAGACGCAATAGCCGCGCTCCTGGCCTCCGAGGAATCGCTTTTCTTGGCGCGCAACAACGCGCGACGAAGCCAGATCGAGGTTTTTCAGAGCCGGATCACCCAGCTCGGCGAGCAAATCGGCGGTCTCGACGCCCAAGTCGAAGCCAAAAGCAAGCAACTGGAATTGATCGCCGGCGAGCTGACCGGCGTGCAGGAGCTCTATGACAAGCGGCTGGTTCCGCTCGCCCGGCTGACCGCGCTGCAGCGGGAAAGCGCGCGGATCGAAGGCGAGCGCGGACAGCTGACTTCCTCGATCGCCGAGGCTCGCTCCAAGATCGGCGAAGCGCAGTTACAGATTCTCAAGCTCGATCATGATTTCCGTACCGACGTCGTCAAGGAGCTGGGCGAGAATAACGGCAAGGAGGCCGAGCTCGTGGAACGGAGCACCGCGGCGCGCGATGTCCTCGACCGCATCGACATCCGCGCGCCAGCATCCGGCGTGGTACAACAGCTATCGGTCCACAGCATCGGCGGCGTGATCCGTGCCGGCGATCCGATCATGGAAATCGTTCCCGATCTCGATGATCTTCAGATCGAAGCACGGCTGCAACCCAACGACATCGACCAGGTGCGAATGGGCCAGGCCGCTTTCGTGCGTTTCACGGCCTTCAATCAACGCGTAACGCCGCAGGTCAGCGGCACCGTGTCCTACGTCTCGCCCGACACCAGCCGCGATCAGCAGACCAATGCAACGTATTTCACGGTCAGGGTCTCGCTATCTGACAGCGAGCGCCGACGGCTCGCCGGATTGCAACTCGTTCCGGGTATGCCGGCGGAAGTCTTCATGCAGACGGGCAGCCGGACCATGATGAGCTATCTGCTCAAACCGATCACCGATCAAATGCGGCGTGCTTTCGTTGAACAATAGGCGATTGCGCGCCTAGAAGTTCTGCACCCTGATCTGCGAAACCACCTGCCCCGCGATCATCACGGTCCGCTCCAACGCACCGCTGGCGACCACATCCTCGATCGTCTCGGCCCGCGCGATCAGCAAATCGGCGCGCGCGCCTTTGCGGATGCCCCAGTCGGCGCCCAGTCCGATCATCTGCGCCGGCATCGAGGAGACCATTTCAAAGACGGTGCGCAGGTCACCGAGACCGAAATGCGCCGCGACAACGGTCCATCGAGCCATCTCCAGAAGATCACCCGAGCCGATCGGAACAAACGGATCCTGGATATTGTCTGACGCGGTTGCGACCGGCACTCCCGCCGCCAGCAATTCCTTGACCCGCGTCAGCCCGCGCGGCGGCAAGCGATCCGCCTCGCGCCCCTGCAGGAACAGGTTTGCCGCCGGCAGCGTAACGATGCCGACACCGGCCTCGCGCAATTCGTCGATCGTGCGCTTGGCCCGATCCGGCGACATGGCGCTCAAGGCCGACGAGTGGCCGGCAACCACCCGGCCCTGCATGCCATAAGCGCGCGTCAGCCGGGCAAGTTCGCTGAACACCGCTCGACCGGAATCCAGATGCTCGTCGATATGCATATCGAGCGGCAGACCGCTGCGTTCGGCGCACGCGAACAGGAGTTTCAGAAACGCCTCCGGTTCGGACGAGAACGCCGGCACGCCGCCGATAGCGTCGATGCCAAGATCGACCGCCTGACGCAACCAAGCCTCGCTTTCCGGCAGCATCGACGTCGCTTCCGAGGTGACATGGCCCACCACCTGGATGCGCATGCGATGTGCACACTGTTCACGCAATGCCACCATCGCCTCGACGCCGCGCACGCCACTTTGCGGGTCGATATTGGTGTGGCTGCGGATCGCGACCGTGCCATGGGCGCTGCAGGCGTCGACTGTCGCACGCGCGCGCGCAATCATCTGTTCTTTTGTAATCGAGGGCGCCAGTGCGCGATATGCGGCGGAGGCGCCTTTCAATGTACCGGACGGATTGTCGAGCAAAGCGCGGGTCCGCGACTTGTCGAGATGCTGGTGCATGTCGACAAGGCCCGGCAGCACCAGTTGTCCGCCAAGCGCGAGGATCTCGGCGCCATCGTCGGGCAACGACGGGCCGACCTCGGCAATGCGCCCATCGCCGCCGATCCTGACGTCGAGCGCCTCGAGCGCCGCCGCCCCGAAGCGCAAGACGCGGCCCCCACGAAGTATCAAGGCACGGCGCATGTAAGATCTTTCCCTTCGCTTCGGGTCGGAACCATCCCACCCCACAAAAAGCCCCGCTCCATCTAAGCGATGAAGCGGGGCTTTGTCTTCTAGAATGAGGCTTCTATCTAGAACGATGCGTAAGCATTGCGGAACGCGATGGCGCCGGCCAGCGATCGCGGCCGGGTCCGAACGGCGTGACCGTCGTTTCCGCTCTCAACGATCCATTGTCCGTTCTCGCGGCCGACGATCTTCCCGACATGGTGGCTCCAGACCACGATCGTGCCGACGGACGGTCCGCCGGCGTTGGTGCCGTAGTGCGCCCACGATCGCGCGAGGTTGTACTGCGGGCCCGGGTCGCTACCGACCAGCTGGCGCATGTACCAGCCGCACCAGGCCGCGGGCCGGCCGCCCAGACGCGCCGAGCTGTAGCTCGTTTGCCCATAGCTCGCGCGCGGGTAACCTCGGCGGCGGGAGCCAGAGTTCTCATCGCTCGCATATCCAAACCCCGAGCCAAAGCCCGATCCGGAGCCAAAGCTCGATTCCGAACCAAAATTCGAAAATCCGAACTCCTGCTGTTGCCGGTAGTGGCGATGGGCGTAGTGCCCATAATGGGTGTGAGCATAATGCCGGTAGTGTTGATGATGGGTTCGCGCTTCCGCACTCGTTGCAAATGCAAATAGCAATGCACTCGCCGCAACGAAACTACGCATACTGTCTTCCTTCGTGCTGTTTAAGGGAAAGCGATCGCGATGCGATCAAGGGCCGCGTGATCTCGGGTTGATCACCTTGCTGCGGCCTCAACGGATGAGGGCCGAAATGCATTCGGCCGAGGCGCCCTTAGAGAAACTGCACGTGGCGGGAATGTGGCGAAGGAATGCAACAATAACAATGAGATATGCGCTCATGCATGGAACGCGTAAACGCTCCGGCAATGATTGCGGCAGCAGGGACCCGGATGACATTTTCGTTCATGCGCGGCGATCTTGCCGACACTATCTTACGCGGCATCACGCATGTAGCGAACTTTTCACCTCGCCACCGCGTTAGCAGATCTCGGCCCCTCGTCGAGAATATCTCGGCGGGTGTTTTCTCCGCCGAATGGAGGATGATCCGATGCCCGCTAAGCCCCAATCGTCCAATGATCTTCCCAAGCAAGAACCGCGCAGAGACAAAGATCGGGAGATGCGGAAGGCGATCATCAAGGATGCCGACAAGACGGAAGGGGCTGACCGCGATCTGGTGCACGGCGATGGCGGTAGCGTTGGCCTGCCGGTCGGCCCTGACGATCTCGATCACGACGACTGATCGACATTTGTCCGAGCGATAGGATCCCGAAGATGCGAGCAGGCTGATGAGCGATAACATTTCCCGGTTTCAGGTTGCGATCGGACAGGCCGCTCTCGGTCTTTGGGCCAACCTTCCGCGCGATGTCCAGGAGGAGTTGTTCGAAAACGCCGTTGGGACCGACGAACATCTGCGCCACCGCCTGGCGCTCTATCTCCATGAACATCACCCGCGCACCGCGCACCCGCCGAAGCCGACCGCGCTGGCATAGTTGTCAGGAGCCCGCGGTCGCGCAGACCGACGCGGCAGAGCCTCATCGCCACATGGTCGGGGTGCGCCGCAAGGCTTCTCTGCCCGTCGCTTTCAGGTTTTCGATGGTCTGCTCTCCCCGCGCGGCGGCCTCCAGCAGTTTCGCCGCGACATGGGCTCGGGTGCCGTTCTCGTACTGGCCGACCTCCTCGCATATCTCCTGCAAGAGCGCGCGCAGCAGCGCCGTGGTCTCGGAATTGAGCATGGCCGCCTCCCAGAAAGATGATCGAGGATAACCTGTCGCCACCGGAGCCCACATTCACACGGGTTAATGCGGGCGGGATTTTCGTCGCGGCTCGTGCCGCATTTTTTTGGCCGATCGCCAGGATTGCCGCGGGCGGCGTGAACGATCCTTCATGGTGGGACTCGTCGAGATCCGTGCCGAACACCCATCGTTCCAATCCGTTTCCTCGTCAGGGGGCGCCATTTGCGCCGCACGTACCAGGCGACGACCGACACAATCAGCCACGCCAGCGCGGCAACAACGAATGCGGCCGCGATGCTGATCTTGGCTAGCAAGATAAAAGCCGCTGCAAAGCCCAACATCCCGATCGAACCAAGGAGGGTGCCGGCGGCCTCGAGCGCCGCGGCCTTTTCGCCGCGCCGTCTGCCGTCCAGACCTGCCTGGCGCTTGCGGCGAATTTCGTGCGCTTCGATCAGTGTTGAACTGGCGCAGAAAATGGCGGGAAGCGCGAGAAAAACGCCGCCGATAACCGGTCCATACCAGCGGCTCACCAGGCCGGTGAAAACCGTCGCGGCGCCGCCAAGCGCAAAACGGATCACATATTCGTACCAGCGGCCCTCTTTCAGAGACGAAAGCGAAAGCCGGACCGGCATCATGTTTGGCCTCCCGCAATGGATGCCAGGCCGAGCGCAACGACGAGCCAGACGGCAAGTGAGAGCAAGCTCGCCTCAGCCGCTCGCAACCGCGCGCGGATCAGCAACTGACAAACGAGGATGCTGTAGACCGCAAGCGCAACAGCGCCCCCGATCATGGCCCGGCTCTGCACCACCGCATAGTCTGCGCCGTAGCCGTGCACGGCGATGCCAAGTGTGGCGAGCGCGACCGACGGCGCCGCCCCGAAAAGCCCGGCAAAACTCTTGGGCCGCAGCACGTCGCCGAGCATCGCGAATGCCGATACGATTGCGCCGCCGATCAGGAAACGGACCAGGTACTCGCTCATTTCGGTGTTGCACGACGTTGCAAGAACGGCCAGCGCGTTTCGCCGACTGGCGCTGTTCGCGCGCTGGAAAGGCCGCCCGCCGCCAGGTGGGGGAGCGCTTCTCGCCGGCTTTCCGCGGCTGGCTCGCGCGGCACGCGTGGCTTTGTCTTGGCTGGGATTTTGGGACGCACGAGCCGCTCGATCGCGGCACCGAGCGCAAATCCGACAACGACGTCGCTTGCCCAATGCGCCAATACCAGGATCCGGGTCATCGAAAGAGCGATCGCGACTGTACGGATGGTTTTGCGCGGGCCCGAAGGCAGCATGCCGGCCCAGGACGCCAGTGCGCCCATATGCAGCGCGTGACCTGAAGGAAACGCGTCCTCCGCCTTGCCGGAAAATCGCACGCCGTGCAGGTGACCCAGCACGGTCGTGCGGTCCGGCCGGGTCTGATTGAAAACCAGCTTGAGAGCGTGGGGCAAGAGCGAAGCCGTCGCCGTCACCAGAAGCGCATGATTGCCTGCGCGACGGGCCGGACCGCTCTGGGTTCGGGTTGCAAAAAAGCCTGCCGCGGCCAGCAGCAGCAGAACCTTCTCGTCCGCGCCCCAGGTCAGGGTCCGCGCGACCTCCTCGGCAACGGGTCCTGTCCGACGCGCGACGGTTCGCGCGATCGCAACGTCCATCGTCGTGGGTTGGACGGTTATTGGAAAGCGACGGTTGAAGTCACCGCGAGCGGATCGGAGCAAGGTGCGGTTCACCTCCGGATGATCAGAGACTGACATACCCTGCTAAACGCGCGACTTGGCGAGGGGTTCATCGTTCTGTCATATACTGGAGGCGCGCGGCACAAATGTTGAGCCCGGCGCGAAGCGTCGGATCGCTTATCGGTTGGGAAGCACCGTCGCGGTCGGCTATGGGTCTAGCCGGGCCTTGCTGAATCCCCGCCAGCGGTCATCCAGTCTTCCAGACTGTCTTCGGCAACGTCCTGGACCATCCGTCGCCAGCGAACGCCCCTGTGCTCGCGCACGGCGCAAAGAAATGAAACTCGGGCGCGACGGCGCTGCATCTTCTTGTCCTCTGCCGGCCCAACCGGCTGCAATCCATTCCGTTCCAAGAAGCCCGCACAGGGAACCAGGACAAACTGGAACAACGGCATGCGAGACCGGTTTCATCCCTTTAGGGAGAGCGATGCATGGCTCGAAAGGCGAAGAAACGCAGGTACTCGAAAAGCTCGGGCAAGGATGTCGAGAGCGAAATGCGCCGCTACAAGAAAGGCACCGCCAAAAGCGGTCGCGGCGGCAAGGGCGGAAAAGTCAAAAGCCGCAAACAGGCAATCGCAATCGGACTTTCCAAGGCCCGCAAGAAGGGCAAGAAGGTACCGAGAAAGAAGAAGTGATGGCGTGAAGGCCGACGCCGAATCAAAGCGGTCACCGCGTCGTCAGTTGATAATTGTCACAGAATGGACCACGGAAGTAATCGCGCCGGGCGGCGGAGCGCTCGGCATCAAACTATAAGATACGTCCGGGTCGTCGGAGCGAATGGTCGAGACCAGTTCCGGCTCGGCGGAGACAAGCTGTCTCTATGACTGCAGTCCAGACGACGAAAGGGATATCAGAGCCAGGATCCGTTGAGGCGGTTGCGATGACCCCTCTGTTATTCGACACGGAATGAACTGGAGCGGGTGAAGGGAATCGAACCCTCGTATTCAGCTTGGAAGTCGTGGAATCTGTGAGCACATTCAATAACCATTCCGACATTTTGCAGCCTTTGCGGACCATTGAGACTACTACAGAATTTCTCGTTGTCGGAATGGCGGTGGGTCGATTTGGCACATGGGACCGGTAGCTCGCATGGCCGACCATTTGCTATCGGTGAGCAGAGAGCTCGAAATGCGTGCCGTCTGCCACCAGGTATTCGATTTGCGCAAGCTGCGATCTCGCCCAATGGGCGAGAAGCGCATCGGGGGC
>NZ_DASSRP010000154.1:0-9459 GCF_035701725.1 Bradyrhizobium sp. | reverse complement strand
CCGCAAGGACGCTGTGCGCCGGCTAACGCCGGTCGCCTGCGGCGATCCTTGCCGCGGCCTGCCGCAGTGGTCCTTGTTGAGCGTAGGTCGGGACGAAGCAACGGTCCCTTCGGTCGAACCAAGCAACGGCGATTTGAGCCGTGTCCCCGTGGGGGCATTCTCTACGTGATAATCGTGAGGTTTCTACGAGATCGCCCGGCACGACATCAGCCGCCGGTATCGCCGAATGCGATCTCGTAGAAACCCGATTGAGCTAAACCGCGGGCCGCCGACGGGCTATGGGGAATTGATCCGGGCCGGCGGCGGCGTGGTGGTCAATTCCAAGAACGGTGGGGCGGGACCGGTCGGGCGATCGCCGCGGGCAAAGCAAGGGCCTGACGCTTTTTCAGGGCAGCGCCATCCAACGCGGCAGCGCAAGCCTCATCTTGACTGTTATCTCGCGCACGGGTTCGGAGCGTCGGCGTTGCCGCGGCGCAGGCCATGAACGCGGTGATCATCGCAGAGCGATCGACGCCGCTCATGAGCTGTCGTGCCAAGCGGACGAGCTTGTCGGCCGCGGTCGCGGGAACCAGCCGATCGGCTCCATGTGTCCGCCGCAGGCCGGACAAAGATCGGCTGCGAGATCGGGAGGCCGCTCGCTCTCCTGGCGGTGTTGCGGGGCCACGGCAGCAGTGACGGCGAGCAGCGCGCGGCACTGTGCGAGCTTTTCGGCACGACCGCGATTGGCGAGGAAGCCGTAATGGCGGATGCGATGGAACCCGTCCGGCAGCGCGTGTAGCAGGAAGCGACGGATGAACTCGTCGGCCGCCAACGTCATCACCTTCTTCTTGTTATGATGCCGGTAATCGCGCCAGCGGAAACTGACCTGGTCGCCGACAAGAGCGATAAGCCGGCTGTTGGCGATCGCGACACGGTGCGTGTAGCGCCCAAGATAGGCAAGCACCGCCTTGGGGCCGGCGAAAGGGCGCTTGGCGTAGACAACCCACTCGATCCGCCGCAGCGCGGCCAAGCGCCGGACGAACACGGCCGGGTCGGCGAGTGCGCCGAAGAAGCCGAGTTTTCCGGCCTCGAATGCCGCTCCGAGCTTATCCAGGAACAGCCGCCCGAACAGCCGCGACAGCACCCGCACGGGCAAGAAAAAGCCGGGCCGGCAAGAGGCCCAGCGCGTGTCGTCGAGGGACAAGCCGCCGCCGGGGACAAGGCAATGAACATGCGGATGATGCTGCAGGTTTTGGCCCCAGGTATGGAGCACGCCGATGAAGCCGATCTCGGCGCCGAGATGGCGCGGGTCGGCGGCGATCGTGGTCAGCGCTTCGGCCGCCGCCTTGAACAGGATCGCGTACACCGCCGCCTTATTCTGAAAGGCGATTTCGGCGGCCGACGCCGGCAACGTAAAGACGACGTGGAAATACGGCACCGGCAGCAATTCGGCTTGGCGCTCGGCCAGCCATGCCGCCCGCGCCGAGCCCTGACATTTCGGGCAATGGCGGTTGCGACACGAATTGTACGCGATGCGGACGAGGCCGCAGTCGGTGCAGCGTTCGACATGGCCGCCGAGCCGCGCGGTCCGGCATGTCTCGATCGCCGTCATGATGTGACGCTCGACCCGACCGAGGTGGCCGGCATGCGCTTGACGGTAAGCCTCGCCATGATGGCGGAAGATGTCCGCCATCTCCAATGCGGGCATGGTCGAAGCCGCGGATTAGGCTGGCGGCGGTTCCTCCAGCCTCAGCCGATCGAACGGGCTCGTGACGTTGGCGATCGTCGTGCCGGTGACCTGCGTGTAGCGGGCCGTGGTCGACAGATCGCGATGACCGAGCAGCACCTGGATCGTGCGGATATCGGTGCCGGCTTCGAGCAGGTGGGTGGCGAAGTTGTGACGCAGGGTATGGACAGTGATCGACTTGCCGAGCTTGGCCGCCACCCGAGCGTTGCGGCATGCCCACTGCAGCACACTCGCATCGAGCGGGCGGCTCTCGTCCTGACCCGGGAACAGCCAATGCAGCGGCCGTGCTTCCCGCCAATAGCCGCGCAGGACAACGAGCAGCTGCGGTGACAGCATGATGTAGCGATCCCGGCCGCCCTTGCCCTGTTCGAGCCGGATCAGCATGCGGCTGCTGTCGATGTCGGTGAGTTTTAAGTGCACGACCTCGGAAACTCGGAGCCCAGCGGCATAGGCGGTCATCAGCGCCGTCCGGTGTTTCAGGCTCGGAACCGCCGACAGAAACCGCGCAACTTCGTTGGCGCTCAGGATCACCGGCAGCTGCCGGCGCTTGCGTGCATAGGGAATGCGCTCGACCATCGCGGTGCGGCCGAGCGTGATGCCGTAGAAGAAGCGCAGCGCGCAGACGGCGACATTGAAGCCCGCCCACGAGATACCGGTCGTGGTGAGGTGGATCTGGTAGGCCCGGATTTCCGACAGCCCGAGCCGGTCGGGCGATCGATTGAAATGCCGGGCGAATTTCGCGACGGCGTGCACATAACAACGCTGCGTCACCGGTGACAGGTTGCGGACCTGCATGTCCTCGACCATCCGGCGGCGTAGCGGGCTTATCTCTGCCATCGAGCAATCTCCTGGTGTAGGTTGCTTTGACGGCAAAAGGGCAAGCCCCGCGCCTCCGCGTGGCAAGGGTGTGTATGCTACCGGACACCTTCAGGACTACTCGCCTCCTGTTGCGGCCAGTGGCGGTCGAGGACACCGACGCGATTTTCGATACCTATGGCCGGGACGAGGAGGTCGGCCGCTACGTGATATGGCGGCCGCACCGCAATCGGAAGGAAACGCAAGCCTACATCGAGCGCTGCATTGCGACCCCGCACGAGGTCGAGCGCACTTACATGTTGGTAGGCTGCGACGACCATTTCATCCGGGGTGCCCTTGCGTTGCGCCACCGCGCTCCGCATCGCCTTGATTGCGGCTATGTGCTGGCACGCCGTTGGTGGGGGCAAGGCTTGATGACCGAGGCTCTGTCCGAGGTTGCAGTCTGGGCTCTAAGCCAGCCGTCGATCTTTCGCATCGGCGCAATGTGCGACTGGATAACATCGGCTCAGCCCGAGTGTTGGAAAAATCAGGGTTCGTGAGGGAAGGAGTTCTGCAACGCTGGCTGGCCCATCCAAACATCAGCAACGAGCCACGCGACTGCTATAGTTACGCCCGTGTGCGTCGATGATCTCAATTTAGTTTTTGACTTGCAGCTTTGCTACCGCATAGCGGTTTAGTTCAATCGGGTTTATCGCGAGAGACCGAAGCGGCCGTGAGTCGAAGGACGAGTAACTGCCCATGCCCCGTCAGCTGCCGTTCGCGGCACCATCCGGGATCGGCTCAGTTGGGTGGTGAAGAGACGTTGGCCGGCAGCCACGGGAACGGGTAAGATGCGCCGAAAAACGGTCACTCCGCGTATTGAGTTTCGCTTCCATCATGCGGAACGCCGTTTGCTAGCGAGGCGCTCATTCGTTAACGTTATCCCCAGAGCGGTGTTCGTTGGCAAAAAAAGCTCAAAGTGGAGAGATCGATGACAGCACTCTATGCCCGCCTTGACCAGGCGAGCCCGTATGTTCTGAGCATTCTCCGCATCATCACCGGCCTGTTGTTTTTGCAGGCCGGCTTGCAGAAATATTTTGCTTTCCCGTCGCACGTGACCTTCGCGATGCGACCGCTTCTCTACGTGCAGGGGATCATTGAGATCGCTGGCGGCGTCTTGCTGACGGGCGGACTCTATACTCGCATCGTCGCGTTTATTCTGTCGGGTGACATGGCTGCCGCCTACTTCACGGCGCATTTGCCGCGCTCCTTCTATCCTGCGGTAAATGGCGGGAATCTCGCAGTCATGTATTGTTTTGCCTTTCTCTACATCTTCTTCGCTGGCGGCGGACCTTGGAGCCTCGATCGCGTTATCTTGAGGAAGGATTGGGCCGATTGGCAGGCTAGGCGAACCGCTGAATGAAAAGACGGGACGCCGTATAAGCGATCGCGCATCGAGCACTGAGCGGTCAGCCGGGCCGCTCGATGCGCGCAGGCCGTGGGGGCGGGGACGAGCGACCGCTTTGGGTGCAGACCGTGTGAAAACTCGGATGCAGCACCAATCGACGCAATATAAGAAACGCTAGTAGAGCTAATGGGACGTATTGTTGTGTATTCTTCTTCTTCAACGACACATTCTGGCTTCACAGCGGAGTGGCGACGAGTTTCCACGGCCTCGGTGGAAAGCCGACCTTCGGCGTCCGCCATTGGTGCGAAAATCTAAAGACTTTGGCGGCGGACCCGCGCGCGCCGATTGGCGCTATTGTGGTGGGGACCTGAAGTGGTCGCGCACCAAATCTGCCGCGCCCTCAGTTCACTCGCGGTTGCCGATG
The DNA here is from genome assembly GCF_035701725.1 of Bradyrhizobium sp. Taxonomy (GTDB): domain Bacteria; phylum Pseudomonadota; class Alphaproteobacteria; order Rhizobiales; family Xanthobacteraceae; genus Bradyrhizobium. Next base: position 5,106 of record NZ_DASSRP010000154.1, on the reverse strand, counting down.
AATTTTTGGGCATTTGGACATTGGCCCGCCGGCGGACAGAGGATGTCGATCAGCGGTTTGGCGCAGGCCGGGAGCGTCAGTATCGCGCCGGCCACAATCAGGCGAATGATGATGCGCCTCATTTTGATCCGCTCCTCTTGTTGCACAGCGCGTCGGGTGAAAGCAGTGGCTTTTGCTTAATTTTTGTTAGGGACAGCGCGTCATTTCGTCATGAAAAGCGCAAGACTGCGCGTCGCGCAAATCGCGTGCGACTAAAGGTCGACGGATACGTCCTCGATGTCGCGCGCGGCGCGGCCCAGCACCGAGCGTGACCCAAGTCGCACACCGTCTCGGCGTCTCTCCGGCGACGCTCTATCGCTATATCCCCGCTGCGCGCACCGCGAATTCTGGGCGGTTCCGGCGATTGATCATCGCATAGGCGTTTGCTTGCGGATCGGCGGACTTTATTCTTGATAACCGATTTTATCAAGAATAGAATATGGACATGTCAGAGCCGCCGCCCGCCGACCTCCAGATCGACACCCAGCTGCCGGCATCGATCGTCCCGGCCGAACGGCTGCTGACCGCCGCCGAGTTTCACCGGCTGGCCGACGTCCCGCCGGAGTTCGAGTGGTTCGCCAATATCAGGAACGTCCATACCCGGCGCGCCTATGAGAACGCGATCGACGACTTCACGCGTTTCGCCGGTATCGTGCGGCCGGAGGAATTTCGCACGGTGACGCGGGCGCATGTGATCGCCTGGCGCGACGATCTCGAGCGCCGTCAGCTCGGCGGCGCCACGCTGCGGCATCGCCTCGCGGCGCTGTCGTCGCTGTTCGAATATCTCTGCGAAAAGAACGCCGTCAGCCACAACCCGGTCAAAGGCGTCAAGCGCCCCAAGGTCGAAAGCGGCGAAGGCAAGACGCCGGCGCTCGGCGACCATCAGGCGCGCGAGCTGCTCACCGCCCCCGGCGAGGACACCATGAAGGAAAAGCGCGACCGCGCGATCCTGTCGACCTTGCTCTATCACGCGCTACGCCGCGAGGAGCTGTGCAAGCTCAAGGTCAAGGATTTCAGAAACATGCGGCGGGGTGTCCCGCACCTGGTCGTCTCCGGCAAAGGCGAGAAGACCCGCTATCTGCCGCTGCATCCCGGCACCAATGCGTTGATCCACGACTATCTCGACGTCGCCGGCCACGGCGAGGACGAGCAGGGGCCGCTGTTTCGGCCGATCCGCAACAACCGTACCGGCCGGACCGACAAGGCGCTCAATCCCGACATGATCTACAAGCTGGTGCAAAAATATTCCGCGGAACTCGGCTTTGAGATCGGTGCACATGCGCTCCGGGCCACGGCGGCCACGAATGCACTCGATCACCAGGCCGACATCGCCAAGGTGCAGGAATGGCTCGGCCACGCCAACATCGCCACCACCCGCATCTACGATCGCCGCAAGACCCGGCCCGAGGACAGCCCGACGTTCAAGGTGGCGTATTGATCGGGCACACGGGTGACATTCTGATCGGGCGCCTACACTGAAAAGCCCGATAACAGCGATTCTGGAAACTAAGCCGTATAGACGCCAACGAAGCCGTTATCGGCAGTTACGTTCTTTCTACACCGAAATAAAACCCCACCACTGCTCCGACTAATCCAACAATTGGTGTAAACAACATTTCACCGACGTCTTTAATATCATGTACTTGTCGGCCTGATAAAAACGCCCAAAACAATCCCAATATTATCATAATTATACAAGCTACCAGTGATCCGGCTAATCCAATTCGCGAATACTCGCGGAATCGTCGTTCATCGAACGGTATGGTGGGGATTTTGGCGAGTCCGGGGGGAACCTGAGCCTCTTTAGTAAGATCAAGAATTTCAGGCTCCGCGAGATTTCTCTCGCCGCTCACTTGCTCACATCCCCACCAACCGCAGCGCAATGGCTAAGTTATCAGGTGACCACTAGCTGCGTCTTAGTTTTGTTCTTCTCCTCGACGATGATCTTTGATCCTTCGCGTTCCTTCTCCAGCAAAAATGCCTCTAAGCTTATGGCATGCCGCAACACTTCTGTCATAGAAGTGCCCTTCATCTTAGCCACCTGTCGCAATGTGTTCACCACAGCGGCGGGCAGATTTGCTGAAATTTTTACGAAATCGTCCTGTGATTCGTCGTGCGTTCGGGTGTCATTGCTGGCCATCTCGATCTCCTTTTCTGCCTCATCACTTCCATCTCGTTCGTGCAGGGGGGACACGAACGACCTCCAACGATGGGGGAAGCATGTCCGCCGACGGGCAAGGCATTACGCACTCGCCGCCAACACCCCGCATTATGCATTTGCTCCATACCATGTCCATATATAATATGGTTTAGATGCGAACCAACGGCTTGCCCCAGAGGCTTGGGCACACCACATTTTATCCATATGTGGTATGGTTAGGATGGTTCTGTTGATTGAAATACGCGGTTAACCGCGACAGGCAAGGAGCCTTTGCGTGACAAAATTTCCGCTGACAACAATATATAGTTCAGTCTACGCGCGCCTATTTCTGCCTCCACCACATCATACTGCGGTATTAATCGCAGAATGGATAACGGCTAAAGAAGAAAAGGAGGAAAAACGAACAGCGTCATCATTCGTGAGATACCAGACTGCCACAACAAACCTTCTCAATGATGATGAAGCGCGTGACGTGATGAAAGCGTTGTTGTACGCCCGTCGCGCTATCCTTGGTGACTAAAATTGTTCGCGGAAATCAAGATTTTGTGCCGCATGAATGGCGGAAAAAAACGCCGAAAGCGCAAAGGGCCAACTTGATTCGCTAGCTGTATCGTCGGTAAGAGGGTTAGAAGCGGACAATCTTCCAACCCAACTGACAATCTTGCGTTCCCAAGCTGACAATCTTCCATCAGTGAGAGCTGGTTCACACAGGTGCGCGTAAAGGTCGGTATATGATCGGGACGGCAAGGTTCGGGGGCTTTGTCCTCGAACCCTGCCGCTAACGATGCGGAGTATAAGAAATGTTACTCATACCGTTGCGCCTCGATCTCCGGTTCTGGCGGTGGAAGATCACCGTTCGGGTAGCCCGGCTGTCGTAGGCGCGTCACGGGTCGGGGGGTGTCTCCGTTGCTCGCAACAGCGGGGGCAGCCCCTGACCGATATACTACGTAACACGGCAGAGAATCGTCCAGTGTGAGATAGCTCACACTTGACGATTTTCTTGGCCTAGCCGGGAAATCGTCGCCCGCCCGACATTGCAAGCTTCGGCGAGTTCCTTGAGCGTGGCTCCTTCCGCGCGCCGCCGCCGTGCTTCTTTCTGCTGCTGTGGTGTCAGCTTCGGCGGTCGGCCCATATGCTGGCCGCGCGCCTTGGCCCGGCTCCTGCCTTCGGCGGTGCGCGTGCGGATAAGGTCGCGCTCCACGTCGGCTAGGCCGCCGAGAACAGCAATCATCAAGCGCCCGGTGCTGGTGCCGGTGTCGGCCCACGGTTCCGCCAAGGATCGGAATTGTGCGCCTGCATCGACGATCTGCTTGACGATGGCGAACAGGTCGAAGGTCGAGCGGGCCAATCGGTCAATGCGCGTCACCGTCACCACGTCGCCGGGGCCGAGGGCTTTGAGCATTTTGAGAAGCTCGCGCCGGTCGGCCCGCGTGCCTGTCACCTTCTCGCGGTAGATATTTCGGCTGCTGCATCCGGCGGCGCGTAGCTGGTCAAGCTGGGCGTCGAGGGTCTGCCCGTAGGTGCTGACGCGGGCATAGCCGAGAGGGCGTTTTTGCGGTTTGGTTTCGGTCATATGTTACGGAAACTCCAACCCCTTGATCGGGCAGGGGCAAGGAAAAAGCCCAGAAGTCTTGAATTCTGCACGCCTACGCGGTTCCCAACGACTTCCCGAGGCAGGCCGGTCGGTCCTTTTGTGGTAGCTCGTTTCCCATATTATGCTGACCAGCAATTTTGGATGAGAAATTGGTCTGATGCATCCGACGTGGACAGATCACAACGATTTAAATTTCTGGCTTTGGGCGTGTCTGGAAGACGCACACGTTTTTTTAGAGTCGAGTCGACAACACTCGGCCGCGATTAAGGACCTCTCTAAAAACTGGCCTCAGTCAAATGCAGAACGTCTTGCTGCGCAGGCACGCCTCCGTTTAAGCACGTATCACTTTGTGATGACGACAGGGACTTTAGTTAAAACTCTCACGCGGCTTGTGCCTTTGTTTCCTGCCGTTCAGCTTCCATTTGACGCGGCCGAGCATTTGAAAAGAGAGGGGCTCGACCTCCGAAATATGATTGAACACTCTGAGATAAACTTGGCCGCCGCCAAAAAAGGCACCCCGCGCGGCGGGTTTGTCAGGAAGTCTAATCTGTTGCCGGAGCTACCCGGAAGCCGGGGGGGTACAGCGGACGCTACCTCGCTTATCATTGACCAAAACGGACATTGGCTCGGCGGGCGTCTTAACGTAGAGCGCATAATCGCCGAAGTGCGCGCCATATACGAAGTGGCCCAAGGGATTTCTGCTCCTTCCTCATATCGGCCGAGTATCTAGATGTTGTGCCGGCGGCCCTCTGCGCGGGCTGCGGGCGGTTTCCATAACACCCGGGATGCGATTTTTTGCGACACATTCCCGGCGCCCTGTTTCTCGTTTCCTTTAAATCTTGTAGGGCAGGGGGTGGCACCCCGCGGGCGGCCGCTTCGAATTCGATCGTTCGTGTTAAAGAATTCGCGACCGAGAGAGTGCAAGCTGTCCCGTGTGATACCAGAGATCGACATCAGGCGCGCCGCCAACCTGATGCTCAAGCGGTACGGCGATAAGGCCCTCGAGGAAAGCGCCTCGCGCGCCCATGAACTTGCTACCCAGGACGATTACAACGGCGCAGCGATTTGGCGCCGGATCACCGACGCCGTCAGCGCCGAAGTAGTGCACGATTTTCAAAATCCCTCGGGGGGCTGAATTTTTGTCGCCCCGCGGCGCGGCCTGAAAAAAAGGTTTTCCCGCGCGCGTTCGCCAAAAATCCCCTATAATTGCCGTCGCCCGAGAAGGGCGGGGCAGCACCGGTGCGCGAACACCGGCGCCGCCCCTGACCACCAATCGTAGGAGCGCTACGATCAATGGCTGACCAAGATTTAA
>NZ_DASSRP010000153.1:0-15556 GCF_035701725.1 Bradyrhizobium sp. | reverse complement strand
TCAAAGCCCCGATTTGCCTTTCCGTAACTTATGGTCTCTAGTTTCTAAACGATCATGCCCGAGTCTGCGGAAGCCTTTCAAGCAACTGGCAACCACGTCCTGGAAGTGGGGGCACGGCTTAACGGGTTGGAGCGAATCTGGCGCTAGTTTGATCTCAATTTTTGAAGGGGTGCGAGGTGCTTGAGGGTTTTACCCTCGGTGCCGGTATTGGGAGTGGAGGGGCGGGATGGCTAAGACCGTCCTGATCGTGGAGGACAACGAGCTCAACATGAAGCTCTTTCGCGATCTGCTTGAAGCTCATGGCTATCAGACCGCCGGCACCAGCAATGGTTTCGAAGCGCTCGATCTCGTGCGCAAACTCCGCCCCGATCTGATCCTGATGGATATCCAGCTTCCGCAGGTATCCGGCCTCGAGGTGACGCGATGGATCAAGGACGATCCAGAACTGCGGGCCATTCCAGTCGTGGCCGTCACCGCGTTTGCGATGAAAGGCGATGAAGAGCGCATCCGCGAAGGCGGGTGCGAAGCGTATTTGTCCAAGCCGATCTCGGTCGGCAAGTTTATCGAGACCGTCCGACGGTTTATCGGATAGAGGGTTGTTGAGATGTCCGCGCGCGTTCTTGTCGTCGATGATGTTCCTGCCAACGTCAAGCTCTTGGAAGCGCGGCTGTCGGCGGAATATTTCGACGTGCTGACCGCCTCGAACGGCGCCGAGGCACTGGCGATCTGCGCGCGCGCCGAATGCGACATCATCCTGCTCGACGTCATGATGCCGGACATGGACGGCTTTGAGGTCTGCCGCCGGCTGAAGTCGAGTCCGGCCACCCACTACATCCCCGTCGTCATGGTGACGGCGCTCGATAGTCCCTCCGACCGCGTTCGTGGCCTGGAGGCGGGTGCTGACGATTTTCTGACCAAGCCGGTTTCCGACGTGGTCCTGATCGCGCGCGTACGCTCGCTGACCCGGCTCAAGATGATGACGGACGAACTGCGGATGCGCGCCATCACCTCGCTCGAGATCGGTGTGCAGGCGCCGGAGCGTAGCGCCGTGGCCGACACCGGCAAAGGCGGCCGCATCCTTCTGGTGGACGACCGGCCGTCGTCATATGAGAGGTTGGCGCCGGTTCTGGCCGGCGAGCACACCGTCGACCTCCAAACCAATCCCGCCGAGGCGTTGTTTCATGCCGCCGATGGCGATTATGACCTGCTGATCGTGTCGCTGGGCCTCGACAACTTCGACGGCTTGAGACTGTGCAGCCAGGCGCGTTCGCTGGAGCGCACCCGGCACGTGCCGATCCTTGCGATTGCGGACGCCGACCAGAACATGCGGCTGCTTCGTGGACTCGAAATCGGCGTCAACGACTATCTGCTGCGCCCCGTCGACAAGAACGAGCTTCTGGCGCGCGCGCGGACCCAGATCCGCAAGCGCCGCTATACCGATCATTTGCGCGACAACGTCCAGAACTCGATCGAGGCCGCGATCACCGACGCGCTGACCGGGCTGCACAATCGCCGTTATATGGAAAGCCATCTGGCGACGCTGGCCGAGCAGGCCTCGAGCCGCGGCAAGCCACTCGCGGTGATGATGCTCGATATCGACTTCTTCAAGTCGATCAACGACAATTACGGGCATGACGCCGGCGACGACGTGCTGCGTGAATTCGCGGTGCGGGTGCGCAAATCGATCCGCGGCATCGATCTCGCCTGTCGTTATGGCGGCGAGGAATTCGTCATCGTGATGCCGGAAACCGATCTGCACGTCGCGGGCATGGTGGCGGAGCGGTTGCGCCGTTCGGTTGCCGGCGAGCCCTTCGTCGTCAACAAGGGCGAGAAGCGCATCGAGGTCACGATCTCAATCGGGCTGTCGACGCTTGAGAAAAAGGGCGAGGCCGTCTCAGACGTGCTCAAGCGTGCCGATATCGCGCTCTATCGCGCCAAGCACGATGGCCGCAACCGCGTGGTCGCCAACGCGGCGTAAGCCTGCGAACTATCCTTTCGGTCGGCTTTTCTGTTGCGATGGGGCGGGCGGATCGTCGAAGCGGACGCCGGCGCCCGACAAAAGCACTCTTGCGGCCTGCTTTGCCGCCCGCGCCATCGCGGGGTCGTCGCGCACCAGATCCTGTGCAATTGAACCATCCACGAGAAGCACAAGCTGGGTCGCCAAACCTTCCGGATCACTGATGCCGATTTCGATCAACAGATCGCGGAACCAAAGGCGACGGCTTTCCTTGAATGCTACGGCGATCTTGCGCACCGCTTTATTCTCGCCGCCTACCTCGGCGACCGCGTTGACAAATGGGCAACCGCGGAAATCCTTTGATGCAAAACGTCGCTCCAGCGAATCGAAGACGCCGAGAATCTGCTCGACGGCGGATTTGTCCGAAGGGCCGCGCGGCACGAAGCGGCGCTCCAGATAGGCTGATATCAGCGCGTCCTTTGACGGGAAGTGGTTATAGAGCGTGCGCTTGCTGATGCCGATTTCGGCTGCAATCGTATCGACGCCGATCGCCCGGATCCCCTTGAGATAGAACAGCCTGTCGGCGGTTTCGAGAATCCGCTCTTTCATCGTCGGTTTGGGTTTCGGACTTGCCATGCGAACGCGCGGTATCCTCATGTCTTGATGGCGACACTGTCACTATATCCGAAGTAAACAGGTCTGTGTACTCTACGGTGACTGACAAGAAACAGGGAGGCCGGCATCGGCGGCTGCCTCTCAAGGGAGAACCGCGCGATGCCTTTATTGCAGGTCCTGCGTCCGACGCTTCCGATCCTGATCGCCACCTCGCTGATGCTGACCTTGAGCATGGGATTGCGCCAGTCGCTGGGCATCTTCATGCAGCCCTTGACCCACGATATCGGCATCTCCGTCTCCGATTTCACCCTGGCCATCGCTGTGCAGAATCTGGCCTGGGGATTCCTGCAGCCCTTAGCGGGTGCGCTGACGGTCCGTTTCGGCTTCCGCTCCATCATGGTGATCGGGGCGGCGGCCTATATCGCCGGGCTTGCGCTGATGGCAACCGCACATGGCCTTTTGAGCGTGATGATCGGTGGCGGCTTGCTCATCGGCATTTCGCTGGCCTGCACCGCGGCGGCGATTGCGATGTCGGTTGCCGCGCGCGCGGTCCCCGAAAGGGTGCGCTCGACGGTCCTCGGGCTCGTTTCCGGCGCAGGATCACTCGGCGCGCTTTTATCCGCGCCGATCGGACAGATACTCAGTGCGGATTATGGCTGGCGCGTGGGGCTTGCCGGCTTTGTGGTGCTGGCAATCGTGATGCTCCCGGCGGCGTGGTTGGCCGGCCGCGTTGACGCCATTCCGCTACCCAAACCGTCGCGAGACGATATCGGCGACAGTTCGGCGGGTACCGCGGTCAGGCTGGCGTTCGGCAATGCCTCGTTCGTGGTGATGACCGGCGCCTATTTCGTCTGCGGCATGCAGCTCGTGTTCCTGACGACGCATCTACCGTCATATCTAGCGATTTGTGGCATGGACCCAATGCTGAGCGCGCAGACACTCGGCATGATCGGCGGCTTTAACGTGCTCGGCAGCATCTTCTTCGGCTGGGCGGGGCAGCGTTGGAGCAAGCTCGCTCTTTTGGGCGGGATCTACATTCTCCGCTCGCTCGCGCTCGCCTGGTACTTCACGCTGCCGCCAACACCGGCGACCACGCTGGTGTTCGGTGCGATCATGGGCTTCCTCTGGATGGGAGTCGGCCCGCTGGTCGCGGGCGCGGTCGCCGAGATGTTCGGCCTGAAATGGCAGGCGATGATCCAGGGCCTGGCGTTTATGAGCCATCAGGTTGGCAGTTTCGTCGGCGCTTTCGGTGGCGGACTGCTCTACGATTCACTCGGTTCCTACACCATGGCCTGGCGGATCGGTGTCGCGCTGGGGCTTGCCGGCGGCATCATCCAGGTCGCGTTTGCGCTGATCCGGCCGTCGGCGCCGCCAATGCTGAAAACTGCCTGAAAATGAAAACGGGGCCATCAAGGCCCCGTTCGAAATTCTGCCGCTGGTCGCGATCTTACTTGATCTTGGACTCGCGGAATTCGACGTGCTTGCGCGCGACCGGATCGTACTTCTTCTTGACGAGCTTGTCGGTCATGGTGCGCGAGTTCTTCTTGGCGACGTAGTAGAAACCGGTGTCCGCCGAAGAGACGAGCTTGACCTTGATGGTGACCGCCTTGGCCATGTTCGAAAACCTCAGGTGTAGGAAAAAGGGTGCCGGCCCAGGGGCCTCGGCATTCGCCGCGCAACCTAGCTTCAAACCGCCCAAAGTCAAGGATTTGTGGGTTAAAACCCGGTCAAATCCAGCTATTTACCCTCAAAGAAGCGGTTTTTTGGCCTGGGAAGGCCGAGATTCTCACGCAAGGTCCGCCCTTCATATTCTTTCCGGAATATCCCGCGCTTCTGGAGTTCCGGAACGACCTTGTCGACGAAGTCGTCGAGGCCGCCTGGCAGGTAGGGGAACATGATGTTGAAGCCATCGGCGCCGTAGCTCGTCAGCCATTCTTCCATCTGATCGGCGATCGATTTTGGTGTGCCGACAAACGACAAGCCACCGTAACCGCCGACGCGCTGGGCAAGCTGGCGCACGGTCAGCTTGTCGCGCGCGGCAAGATCGACCATGCGCTGACGGCCGCTCTTGCTCGCATTGGTCTCTGGGATCGGCGGCAATTGGCCGTCGGGATCAAAGCCGGAGGCGTCGGTGCCGAGGATCACCGACAGGGACGCGATGGCGCTGTCGTAGTGAACGCGGCTATCGAGCAGCGCACGTTTTTCCTTGGCTTCGTCGAGGCTGTCGCCGACCACGACGAAGGCGCCGGGCAGGATCTTCAGGTGCTCGGGGTTGCGGCCGATCTTCTCCATCCGCCCCTTGATGTCGGCGTAGAGTTTTTGGCCGTCGGCGAGGCTGCCGCCGCCGGTGAAGACCGCCTCGGCCGTTTCTGCGGCGAGTTGCCTGCCGTCATCGGACGCGCCGGCCTGCACGATCACCGGCCAGCCCTGCACGGGGCGGCCGATATTGAGCGGGCCGCGCACCGAGAGATATTTGCCCTTGTGATCGAGCACGTGCATTTTCTCGGGATCGAAATAAAGACCGCTTTCGACATCCCTCACGAAAGCATCGTCGGCGAAGGAATCCCACAGGCCCGTCACGACGTCATAGAATTCGCGGGCGCGCTTGTAGCGCTCGGCATGCTCCATGTGCTCGTCGAGCCCGAAATTCAGCGCCGCGTCGGGGTTCGACGTCGTGACGATATTCCAGCCGGCGCGGCCGCCGCTCAAGTGATCCAGCGAGGCAAAGCGGCGCGCGACGTGGTAGGGCGCATCGAAGGTCGTCGAACCCGTCGCGATCAGCCCGATGCGTTCGGTGACGGCTGATAGCGCCGAGAGCAGCGTGAACGGCTCGAACGACGTCACGGTATGGCTTCGCTTGAGCGCGTTGATCGGCATGTTGAGCACGGCCAGATGATCGGCCATGAAGAAGGCGTCGAATTTCCCGGCTTCCAGCTTCTGGATCAGCTGCTTGATATGGGCGAAATTGAAATTGGCGTCGGGCCAGGCGCCGGGATAGCGCCACGCGCCGGTATGAATGCTGATCGGCCGCATGAACGCGCCGAGCTTGAGCTGCCGTTGTGCCATCGCCCCGTATCCGTTTTGGTTATCGCTTCGGCGAAAGATAAGCATGGCCGGCCGCGCCGCCATCGTCGCGAGGCGGGAAGATTATTTTGTTTTTGGGCTGGCCAACGATGGAGCTGTTATTCGCGATCACCGCCGCGTGATGGGATCACACGCCCAGCACATCCCTGCGCATGGCTCCGCCTTCCGCACGGAAGAACGGCACTTCGGCGTCATGACGCAGTGGACCGGTCGATAGCCGCTGCGCCAACTCATCGAGCACTTTTGTGGTCATCCGGTGCAGATCGGCCAGCGGCTTTGAACCGAGTTCGACCCAGACCAGTTCGACCAGCTCGGCATCTGCGTGGACAACGCCGTCGATGCGATGGGCGATCGCGGAGGCATCCGCGGTGAAGAAGCGGGTGTCGTAACGGCGGACGCGGCCAGGCGGGGTGATCGCGCGCGCAATCAGAAACAGGCCCGACGGATCGGGCAAGAGGCCAGCATCGGCGAAAGGCTTCCACGGGCCGGACAAAGCAGGCGTGGCCCCTTCCGATTTGCGTCCGAGGCACAGGCCGGTTTCCTCGCAGGCCTCGCGGATCGCCGCAACGGCGAGTGCGCGGGCGCGGGAGGCCGTGATTTTGGGACTGCCCTTGAGCAGATTGGCTTCGAGCGCTGCCGGAACGGGGCCGGCGAGGGGTACGCGGCTGTCCGACGGATCGACCCGCCCGCCCGGAAAGACGATCTTGCCGGGCTGGAACACCACCTTGTCATGCCGCTTGCCGACCAGAACCTTCGGCGTTGCGCTGGAGCGATCGACCAGGATCAGCGTCGCGGCATCGACGGGGCGGCGATAAGGAAAGTGGTCGGGCTCCTTGTCCTCGTTCTTGGGCTCGCGCTCGCTCATTTCCCCCGTGGCCTCTTGCTTTTTGTCGGAGGGGTCTAGGGTTCGGGATTGGCTTCGTCAAATCCGTGCATGCGCAGCGCCCACTGAATGCCGACCACGGCGCCCTTCACCGGCTGCAGAAGAACAAGCGATGCGACCAAGGTGAGGGGCAAATAGATCGCGAGCTGAAGCGCGACCGGCGGCGAGTAGTTGGTTTCGATCCACAGCGCCAGCGGCACCACGATATGGCCGACGATGACGATGACGAGATAGGCCGGCAGGTCGTCGGCGCGGTGCGGGGTAAAATCCTGTCCGCAGGCCGAGCAGGCGTCGTCGACCTTCAGGAAGGCGCGAAACAGCTTGCCTTCGCCACAGCGCGGGCAGCGGCCACGAAACCCGCGCTTCAAGGCCTGCCAGACGTCCCGCTTTTCCTGTAGCCCGGCTTCCCGGCTCCAGACCGTTGGATGGGGGCTCACCGTTTCCATGACTTGCCTTTCTTTGCTTTCTTGCCGGCCTTCGCCTTGTCGGGTTTGCGGCGCTTGTTGCGCGGACTGCGGCCAGGGAAAACCTTCGGCCGCCGCTGCGCCTCGCGCCTGTGGCCGTGAGCGGAAGGCTGGCCTTCCGAGATCAACTCGAACCGCAACGCGCCGGCAATGGGCGCAGCTTCTACCAGACGAACGTCGACGACGTCACCTAATCTGTGCATGGCTCCGCTGCGTGAGCCGATCAGAGCGTGGCGCGTCTCGTCATAGTTGAAATACTCCTCGCCGAGCGAGCGAATAGGAACAAGGCCGTCGGCCCCGGTATCGGTGAGCTTGACGAACAGACCGGAGCGCGTCACGCCGGAAATCCGGCCCTGAAACGTCGCGCCGATGCGATCGGCGAGGAAATGCGCAATCAGGCGATCGGCGGTTTCGCGCTCGGCCTTCATGGCCCGCCGTTCGGTGACCGAGATCTCGGCGGCAACTTCACTCAAGGATTCCACCGTTTCGGAATCCGGCAAGGCGCCTTCGCCGAGCCCGAGCGCGCGGATCAGCGCGCGATGCACGACAAGATCGGCGTATCGCCTGATCGGCGAAGTGAAATGCGCGTAGCGTCGCAGATTGAGGCCGAAGTGGCCGTAGTTCTCGGCCGAATATTCAGCTTGGGCCTGCGAGCGCAAAACCACCTCGTTCACCAGCGACTCGGCATCGTGTCCCTTCACCTGTGCCAGCACGCGGTTGAACACGGTCGGCCGCAGCGCGCCCGCCTTGGCGAAAGGCAAATCAAGCGTTTTGAGGAACTCCTGGAGCGCGTGAACCTTCTCCAGCGTCGGCTCATCGTGCACCCGATAGATAAGCGGCAGCGACTTCTTTTCAAGCATTTCAGCCGCGGCCACGTTGGCCAGGATCATGAACTCTTCGATCAGGCGGTGTGCATCGAGCCGCTCCGGTACGATGACGCGATCGACGGTGCCGTTGGGCTTCAGCAGGATCTTGCGCTCGGGAAGATCGAGATCGAGCGGGTCGCGCTCGTCGCGCGCGCGTTTTGCCGTCGCGTAAGCCGCATAGAGCGGTTTCAGAATGGGTTCGAGCAGGGGACCCGTGGTATCGTCGGGACGGCCGTCGATCGCTGCTTGCGCCTGCGCGTAGCTCAGCTTGGCGGCCGAGCGCATCAGCACCCGATGAAACGTGTGCGACCGCTTGCGACCGTCCGCGCCGATCACCATCCGCACCGCGAGCGCGCCGCGCGGCTCGCCTGGCACCAGCGAGCAGAGATTGTTGGAGATCCGCTCCGGCAGCATCGGCACGACGCGATCGGGGAAGTAGACGGAGTTGCCGCGCAACAGCGCATCACGATCGAGGGCGGAACCCGGGCGAACGTAGAACGCGACATCGGCGATGGCGACGTGGACGATAAAGCCGCCTTTATTATTTGGATCCGTGTCGGCCAGCGCATGGACCGCGTCGTCGTGATCCTTGGCGTCCGGCGGGTCGATGGTGAGGAGCGGGATATCACGCCAGTCCTCGCGGCCTTTGAGGTTGGCGGGCTCGGCTTCCTCGGCCTCGCGCAAGGCGTCCCGGGAAAAGGCCTGCGGAATATCATGCGTATGGATTGCAATCAGGCTGATCGCTTTTTCCGACGCAATCGACCCCAGTTTTTCTTTCACCTTGCCGGAGGCAAGACCGAAGCCGCGCGAGCGCACGAGGTCAACGCTGATGAGGTCGCCATCCTCGGCGCCCAGAGTGTCGTTCTTGGCGATATTCAGTTCACGTCCCGCCTGCTTCTTGTCGACAGGAATCAGGCGGCCGGAGCCGTCGGGATTTTTCCTGAATAGTCCGAGCACGCGCGTCTTGGCGTGATCGAGGACTTTGAGGATGCGCCCGCGATAGCCGACGCCGTCGCGAACGCGATCTTCCAGTTTCTCGACACGGAGCAGGGCGCGGTCGCCGACGCCGGCCGCGGTTCCCGGCTGGATCCGCCGCGGCATGTGAATGCGGATTTTCGGCGTTTCGCCGCGTTCGACCTCGTCCCATTCGGCGGGAACGGCGATCAGCTCGCCATCGCTGTCGCGGCGGGTGATGTCGGCCAGTACGGTCGCGGGCAGGACTTCAGGTTCGCTGATTTCCCTGCCGCGCTTCTTGATGATGCCTTCGTCGGAGAGCTCGCGCAGCAGTCGCTTCAGCGCGGCGCGATCGGCGTTCTTGAGCCCGAATTCGCGCGCGATCTCCTTGGTTCCGATCTTGCCGGGATGGGCGCGAATGAAGGCGACGATGGCGTCTGTCGAGGGAAAGCCGCTGTCGCGTTGTTTAGGCACTCTATTCCTAACCGCTTGCCTTGCTCTTCTTGGCGACGGGCTTTGCAGCCTTCTTGGCCGAGGTTTTCGCCGTCACCGGCGCGCGCGCCTTCGAGGTCGCCTCCGACTTCGACTTGGCTGCCGCTTTCTTCGCCGCGACCTTCTTGGCTGGCTTCTCTGCCGGCGCATCCGCTTCGGTCTTTGCGGCCTTGGGTTTGGCTGCCTTCTTGGCGCCGCGCTTACCGCCGCCGCCCTTGGCTGCCCGCTCATCGATCAGCGCGATCGCCTCGGCCAGCGTGATCGTATCCTTATCCTTGTCGCTTGGAATGGTTGCGTTGACGCCGCCCGCGGTGACATAGGCGCCGTAGCGTCCGTTCTTCATGGCCACAGCGCCGAGCGTCGGATGATCGCCGAGCGGCTTGCCGGGATCGGCGCCAAAACGACGGCCGCTCGGCCCTTTGGCCACCTTCTCGGCGATCAGCGTCACCGCACGATTGAGGCCGATATCGAAGACCTCGTCGCCGGCCTCGAGGCTGGCATAGGTCTTCTCGTGCTTCACGAACGGCCCGAAGCGGCCGAGCCCCGCGGTGATCGGCTGGCCGGTTTCCGGATGCAGGCCGATTTCGCGCGGCAATGACAATAGCTTGAGCGCCAGCTCAAGCTCGACATCGGCCGGGGAGATGTTTTTCGGAATGCCCGCACGCTTGGGCTTTTCGCCTTCCGCGTAATCCTTTTGCTCGCCGAGTTGGATGTAGGGACCGAAGCGGCCGGCTTTCACGACCACGTCGCGACCGGTCTCGGGGTCCTGACCCAGCACGCGGTCGGCGCTGGCTTCGCTGTCGGCGGCGAGCGGCCGCGTGTAGCGGCATTCCGGATAGTTGGTGCAGCCGACGAAAGCGCCGAATTTACCGGCCTTCAGGTTCAATTTGCCGGTGCCGCAGCTAGGGCATTGCCTGATATCGCCGCCATCGGCGCGTGGCGGGTAGATGTGCGGGCCGAGCATCTCGTCCAGCGCATCGAGCACTTCGGCGACGCGCAGGTCCTTGATGTCGTTGACTGCGCCGATGAAACCGCGCCAGAAGTCCCGCAGCACCTGCTGCCAGGAAATCTCGTTGTTCGAGATGCGGTCGAGTTGTTCTTCCAGCGCCGCGGTGAAATCGTATTCGACGTAGCGGGCGAAGAAGTTCTCCAGGAACGCGACGACGACGCGGCCCTTGTCCTCGCCATGCAGGCGCTTCTTCTCGAGCCGCACATAGCCGCGGTCTTTCAGCACCTGAAGGATCGAGGCGTAGGTCGAGGGACGGCCGATGCCGAGTTCTTCCATGCGCTTGACGAGCGACGCTTCGGAGAAGCGCGGCGGCGGCTCAGTGAAGTGCTGGGTGACGGAGAGGTCCTGGCGCTTGACGGTCTCGCCCTCGCTCATCGCGGGCAGGCGGCGGCTTTCGTCATCATCCGTATCGTCGTCACGGCCTTCCTGATAGAGCGCGAGGAAGCCATCGAACTTGATGACCTGACCGGAGGCGCGAAGTTCCAGCGTGCGGGAGCCGGCCTTGGCCGTGATATCGACCGTGGTGCGCTCGAGCTCGGCGGATTCCATCTGACTTGCGATGGTGCGGGTCCAGATCAACTCGTACAGCCTGGCCTGTTCCGGATCGAGCTTGCGGCGCATGTCGTTCGGCCGCCGCGAAAGGTCCGTCGGGCGGATGGCTTCGTGGGCTTCCTGCGCATTCTTGGCCTTGGCCTGGTATTGGCGCGGCGCATCCGGCACGTAGGCGTTACCGTAATCCTCGCCGATCACCTTGCGCGCCTGCGTGATCGCGGAAGGATCGATCTGCACGCCGTCGGTTCGCATATAGGTAATGAGGCCCGTGGTCTCGCCGCCGATGTCGATGCCCTCATAAAGCCGCTGGGCGATCCGCATGGTGTGGGCGGGCGCAAAGCCGAGCTTGCGGCTGGCTTCCTGTTGCAGCGTCGAGGTGGTGAAGGGGGCCTGCGGGTTGCGCCGCGCCGGCTTGGCTTCAACCGAGGTTACCGCGAAGGTGGCCGCTTCCAGCGCCTTCTTGAAATCCTCGGCCTCGGTGCCGGTGCCGATGTCCAGGCGCTGGATCTTCTTGCCGTCGGCGCCGACCAGCCGTGCCTCAAACGTTTCGCCGCGCGCGGTGGCAAGCGTCGCCACCAGCGACCAATATTCGCGCGGGACGAATTTCTCGATCTCCAGCTCGCGGTCGCAGACCAGGCGCAATGCCACCGATTGGACGCGGCCGGCCGAGCGCGCGCCGGGCAGCTTGCGCCACAGCACGGGGGATAGGGTGAAGCCGACGAGATAATCGAGCGCCCGGCGCGCCATATAGGCGTCGACCAGCGCGCCGTCGATCTGGCGCGGATTCTTCATCGCGTCTGATATCGCCTGCTTGGTGATGGCGTTGAAGACGACGCGCTCGATCGCCTGGTCCTTGAGCGCGCGTTTTTCCTTCAGCACCTCCAGAACGTGCCAGGAGATCGCTTCGCCCTCACGATCAGGGTCGGTTGCCAGAATGAGCTTGTCCGCCCCCTTCAGCGCCTTGGCGATATCGTTCAACCGGCTAGAGGCTTTGGGGTCGACCTCCCAGATCATCTGGAAGTTGGCATCCGGATCGACCGATCCGTTCTTGGCGGGGAGGTCCCGGACATGGCCAAACGACGCCAGCACTTCATAGGAAGCGCCCAGATATTTGTTGATCGTCTTGGCCTTGGCCGGCGACTCCACGATAACGATATTCATGCCATTCCAATAGCTTAGGGGAAAATAAAAGGCCGGTTCCGCGAGACTCGCGCCAGCCGTTTCGAACCGAACATGGGTGGTGAGGCCGCCCCTGTCAAATCGACAGCACTTGAAAGCAGCGGAAACGGGGAAAATTCCACCTCACATGGGTTGTAAAATATGTATCAAAAGTTGTCTTTCAAGCCGCTTTTCTGAACAGCCGATCAGGCGTTCACCCGGCGTTTTGGCTTCAAGGGAGGCCGCGGTTTCAAGGTGGTGTCGGCAGGGCCGAGCGCACGGCCGTCCATAGAATAGAGTGCGAGTTTCTGCACCGGGGCGCCTTTCTCGCGGTCGACCAGGATCGTGTCGATCTGCTCGGGATGCGCATCAAAGGCTTCGCTCCATTGCCGGAGCGCCACGATGACCGGGAACAGCCCGCGGCCTTTATCGGTCAGCACATATTCCTGGTAGGCGCTGCCATCGGAAGCGGGCGCTGTCGTCAGAATTCCCTCATCGACCAACATGCGCAGCCGCGTCGTGAGGATGTTCTTGGCCAGCCCGAGGCTCTTCTGAAATTCGCCGAAACGGCGCCGGCCGAGCAGGGCGTCGCGGATGATCAGGAGCGACCACCAATCGCCTATGACGTCGAGCGCCCGTGCGATCGGGCAGGGGTCGCCCTCAAAGCTGGTCCGTTTCACAGGTTCGTCTCCGTCTCCTGATCGCTCCGGCGGATCAGGCGCCATCACGGCCTTGTGTGGTTGCAATATTAAACCAGATGCCCTACGTAGGCAATCCAGTTTAATTATGCAACCATCCCACCAGGAGGCTTCCATGGCCAACAGACTCGTAAACAAGACGGCATTCATCACCGGCGGCAACAGCGGCATCGGGCTTGCGACGGCCAAACTGTTCGTCGCCGAAGGCGCCAAGGTGACGATCACCGGCCGCAACAAGGAGACGCTGGCCGCAGCCGCAAAGGAACTGGGGCCGAACGCGCTTGCCATCGTTGCCGACGCCAATGACGTTTTCGCCACTGAATCTGCCGTGAAGCAGGCGGCGGAAAAGTTCGGCAAGCTCGATATTGTTTTCGCCAATGCCGGCATTCCCGGCAACACGCCGGTCGGCAACACCACGCTCCAGGCCTTCGAGCAGGTGATCCGCACCAATCTCACGTCGGTGTTCTTCACCGTGCAGGCGGCGCTGCCTTACCTGAACGACGGCGCCTCGATCATCCTCAACGGCTCGGTGATCTCGGTGCTCGGCAATCCCGGCTATTCGGCTTACGCGGCGACCAAGGCCGGGGTGACAGCGATGGCACGCGTCATGGTTTCGGAGCTGTCGCCGCGCGGCATTCGCATCAATGTCGTGGCGCCCGGCGCGGCGCGCACACCAATCTGGAATGGTGCGGCGCCGACGGCGGAAGCTTTCGCCGCGCTTGAAAAGCGTATTGCGGGCGTGACGCCGCTCGGGCGGATCGCCGAACCCGATCATATCGCCAAGACCGTGCTGTTTTTGGCTTCCGACGACGCGGCCCATGTGCAGGGCCAGGAAATCTTCGTCGATGGTGGCGCAACCAGTTCGCCGGCGGGCGCGCCGGTGTTCCGCGGCTGATCATCGAGAAAAGAAAGAGCCGCTGCTCAGCGGGCTCTTTCCTTGGAATCGCGTGTCAGGCGGCGCGCAGGTTTGTCACCGCCTCAAGCGCGCTGGCGAGCGCTTTTTCGCGGTGCTCGGGACCAATCTGGATTCCGTCGGCGGCGATGAATTCGAGTTTCGTGACGCCGATGAAGCCGAAGACGCCGCGCAAATACGTTTCCAGATGTTCAAGCGCCGCAACCGGCGTGCCCGGGCCGTAGAAGCCGCCGCGCGAGATCGCGACGATGACGTCGCACCAAAGGCACATTCGTGAAACCTGAGAACAGCAAGGTTCCCGCCCTTCCGCCGTCGTCGGATCTCGATCCGCATGGCGATTGCCGGGGTGTCGCCTCGGTGCTCGCCCGGGTCGGCGACAAGTGGAGCGTCTTCGTCATCATGATGCTGTTCGACGGTCCCAAGCGCTTCAATGAGATCAAGCGCATGGTCGCCGGGATTTCGCAGCGCATGCTGACGCTGACCTTGCGCGGCCTCGAGCGCGACGGCCTGGTCACGCGCACGATCTTTCCGACCATTCCGCCGCGGGTTGATTACGAGCTCACCGATCTTGGGCGGGGTCTCAGTCAACCCGTCATTGCGCTTGGCGAGTGGGCCAAGGCGCATCAGACCGAGATCGAGGCGGCGCGCGCCCGCTTTGATCGAAGGTTGGAAGCGGCCGAATAATCTAGATCAGCGAGATCAATCCGCCGCCGTGACGCTCCAGCCTGCCGGCGAGTTCGAGCTCCAGCAGCACGGTTCGCACCACCGCCGCTGACGCTCCTGACAGACGGATCAGGTCGTCGAGCAGGATCGGGGTTGGACCGAGCAGATTGACGATGTGGTCGCGCATCGCTTCACCGGGATCGGGCGCGAGCGGCTCGCTCTCGTCTTCGCGCAAGGTGACGGGCCGGCCCATGATCGGCTCGACCGCCTGGATTACGTCGGAGGCTTCGGTGATCAGCGTTGCACCCTGCTTGATCAGGCCGTTGGTGCCGGCCGCGCGTGGGTCGAGCGGCGAACCTGGCACCGCAAAGACCTCGCGGCCTTGCTCGTTGGCGAGCCGCGCTGTGATCAGTGAACCCGATCGCAACGCCGCTTCCACCACGACGACGCCGAGCGAGGCGCCGGCGACCAGGCGGTTGCGCCGGGGGAAATCGTGAGCGCGCGCCACATAGCCGAGCGGCATTTCCGAGATCGCGGCGCCCGACGCGAGCAGGGCCTGCAACAGCTCCGTGTGTTCGGGCGGATAGATCTTGTCGTGACCTCCAGCGAGCACCGCGACCGTGCCGCCTTCGATCGAAGTGCGGTGCGCCGCCTGGTCGATGCCGCGCGCGAGGCCGGACGTGACGACGAAGCCGGCGTCTGCAAGATCGCGCGCCAGCACGCCTGCGAATTTCAAGCCTGCAGCCGAAGCGTTGCGCGAGCCGACAATCGCGATCATCGGACGCATCAACACCTCGATCAGGCCGCGCACGCCCAGCAGCGGCGGGGCATCGTCCAGTTCGGATAGCCGCGGCGGATAGCCGTGCTCGCCGGGCGCGATCAGCCGCACGCCAAGCCTGGCGCAGGCTTCCAGCTCGCTGCGCGCGTCCGCTTCGCTCGCAATGCGCTGCGGTCTTGACGCACCACCGCGGCGGGCGAACTCGGGCAACCGCTCCAGTGCGGCGCGGGCACTGCCGCAATGACGCACCAGCGAACGAAACGTCCGCGGACCCACATTGTCCGACCGGATCAGCCGCAGGTGGTCGATGCGCTCGGCGTCGCTGATCTCGATGGTTGCGGGCGTTCGGCTGTCCATGGCATCAGCATGGATCAACCGGAAGATGAGGGGAAGGGGGCTAGGGATCACCATGAAGCTAAAACGGGGACGTTTACAGCGATATTCTTTCTAGCATGGGTTGCCGCTAGAAC
>NZ_DASSRP010000152.1:0-5308 GCF_035701725.1 Bradyrhizobium sp. | reverse complement strand
GATTGATCGGGCCGCTTTGCTGGAGGAGAAACCAGGCCACCACCGCAAGCTGGCCGACGAACATCGCCGCGAAGACGACAAAGCCCCAGAACGCAGTACCCCAGAACTTCCAGACAGGTGTGTCGAAGGTTTCGGGCGGCGCGATGATAATTTGAGATTCAGGGTTGAGAGAATCCATCAACTGGCCTTCGCTTCTACTGGGGCAAGGCGCGGTCAAGCAGCCGGCCGGTATCGCTGGACTTGAGATCCACAGCGCCGTACATGCCGCCGTGATTCCCGGCAAGGCGAGTACTTGCGAATAGTTCGGCATGGCTCGGCGAGAGCGCGTTCAGCGCCGCTGTCGCCGCCAAAAGCGCCAGCTTTTCGACCGCGAGCCGCGCCACGTTTTCCGCATCGCCCCGGATAAACGCTTTTCCAATCATCGCGGCCGCCTCGCCTGCACCCGGCAGACCCCTGGTCTCCTGCGCAAGATTTTTCAGGATTGCCGTCGCGGCCTCGGTCTCGCGCGCCAACGCCCGCAACACGTCGAGGCACATCACGTTACCCGACCCTTCCCAGATCGCATTGACGGGCGACTCGCGATAATGCCGCGCCAAAATGCCTTCCTCGACGTAACCGTTGCCACCGAGACACTCCATCGCCTCATAGAGGAATCCCGGCGCGCTCTTGCAGGTCCAGTATTTGATCGCTGGCGTGAGCAGCCGCATATAGGCCGATTCATTCGCGTCAGCCGGCGCAAGGTCGAACGACCGGCAGAGCCGCATCACAAGCGCGATCGAGGCTTCGACATGCAAGGCCATGTCGGACAGCACCGCGCGCATCAAAGGCTGATCGGCAAGATGTTTCTGAAACACGCTGCGATGCCTGACGTGATGCAGTGCGTGCGCGAGCCCCGAGCGCATCAGGCCGACTGAGGCGATCGCGCAATCCTGCCGCGTCAACTGCACCATCTGGATGATGGTGCGAATGCCCTTGCCTTCCTCGCCCACGCGTTCGCCATAAGCGCCCAGGAATTCGACTTCGGACGAGGCGTTCGAGCGGTTGCCGAGCTTGTCCTTCAGCCGCTGAAACTGAATCGCATTGACCGACCCGTCCGGGCGGAAACGCGGCATGAAGAAGCAGCTCAGGCCCTGTTCGGCCTGCGCCAACACCAGAAAGGCATCGCACATCGGCGCCGACATGAACCACTTGTGACCGGTGATGCGATAAGCGTCGCCATCGCGCTCGGCGCGCGTCATGTTGCTGCGCACGTCGGTGCCACCTTGTTTCTCGGTCATGCCCATGCCGAGCGTCATGCCCCGCTTGGAGGACCACGGCGCAAAGCTTGGGTCGTAGGCGCGCGTGCCGATCACCGGCATGGTCTTTTTCAGGATGTCCGGTTGCACCGCGAGCGCCGCCACCGAGGCGCGGGTCATCGTGATCGGGCACAGGTGGCCGGTCTCGACGCCGGCGGCCATATAGAACTTCGCCGCGCGCACCACCTCCGCCGGCGCACCAAGCGGACGACCATCGGCGCTCCAGGTCGAATTATGCAAGCCGGCGTGCGCGCTGTGCGCCATCAACTCGTGATAGGCGGGGTGAAACTCGACCTGATCCTTCCGGTTGCCTCGCGAATCGAAGGTGCGAAGCTTTGGGGTGTTTTCGTTGGCCAGCCGCCCGCGTTCGGCCATGGCGGCCGAGCCCCAATGACGGCCGAACTCGGAAAGTTCCTTTGCTGCCGCCGCGCCGCCATTGGCGGCAACCGCCTCACCGAGCGCCGTATCAAGCGTGAACAGATCGACGTCGACGAAGGGCGGCGACTGGTTGAGCACCTCATGGGTCCCATGGACGGCTGAATTCATCGAACACTCCCCGGCTGGAGATGTTGCCTACCCCAAATCATACGACGCCGCGCACCCTCCCCGCAGCGAAATATCGGCATCCGCGACCGCATGGTGGACAAAACCTTGCCGTAAACCATGCCAGCCGATCCGGATGACCGGGGGATAACTTTTAAGTTCCCTCTTCGCCCTTGCCCCCTGCTCCGACCGCGCCTATAGCTCTGGCTTTAATGACATCTGCATCGAAATCGACCTTCGTCCTCGGTCACCGGCATTTGCTGGGCATAGAGGGCCTTTCCGCCGCCGACATCACCGGGCTCCTCGACCTGTCCGAGGAATATGTCGAGCTGAACCGCCAGGTTGACAAGAAGCGCACTTCGCTGCGCGGCCGAACCCAGGTCAACCTGTTCTTCGAAGCCTCGACGCGGACACAATCCTCGTTCGAACTCGCCGGCAAGCGGCTGGGCGCCGACGTCATGAACATGTCGGTGTCCTCGTCCTCGATCCGCAAGGGCGAGACGCTGATGGATACCGCGGTCACGCTGAACGCGATGCATCCGGACATTCTTGTGGTTCGGCATCACGCCTCCGGCGCGGTAGAACTGCTGGCGCGCAAGGTTGACGGCTCCGTCATCAACGCCGGCGACGGTGCCCATGAGCATCCGACCCAGGCGCTGCTGGATGCACTCACTATCCGCCGCAACAAGGGACGGATCGAGGGGCTGACGGTTGCGATTTGCGGCGACGTCATGCATTCGCGCGTCGCACGCTCCAACATCATCCTGCTCAACACCATGGGCGCCCGGGTGCGCGTCGTCGCGCCCTCCACGCTGCTGCCGCATGGCATCGAACGCATGGGCGTCGAGGTCGCCCGCGACATGCGCGAGGGCCTGGACGGCGCCGACATCGTCATGATGCTGCGACTGCAGCGCGAGCGCATGAACGGCTCGTTCGTGCCGTCGAGTGGCGAGTATTTCCACTACTTCGGGCTCGACCAGAAGAAGCTCGCTTACGCCAAGGCGGACGCGCTCGTGATGCATCCGGGCCCGATGAACCGCGGCGTGGAAATCGACTCTATCGTCGCCGACGGCGCGCAGTCGCTGATCCGCGAACAGGTGGAAATGGGTGTGGCGGTGCGCATGGCGGTACTGGAAGCGCTCGCCCGCAACCTGCCGAACGCGTGAAGAAGATATGTTGAAAGATCGCCGCCCCATCCTGCTTGCCAATGCCCGCGTGATCGATCCCTCGCGCGATTTCGACGGCCCCGGCGATGTCCTGATCGCCGACGGTGTGATCCGCGACTTGAAGCGCGGCATCAGTGCGGCCGGCGTACCCGAAGGCACCGATGTCATCAATTGCGCCGGCAAGGTCGTCGCCCCCGGCCTGATCGACATGCGTGCCTTCGTCGGCGAACCCGGTGCCAGCCATCGCGAGACGTTTGCCTCCGCCAGCCAGGCCGCAGCCACCGGCGGCATCACCACCATCGTCTGCCAGCCGTCGACTTCGCCTGTCATCGACAACTCCGCGACCGTGGACTTCGTGCTGCGCCGCGCCCGCGACACCGCGATCGTCAACATCCATCCGATGGCGGCGCTGACGAAAGGCCTCGCCGGCGAGGAGATGACCGAGATCGGGCTGTTGAAGGCTGCCGGCGCCGTCGCCTTCACCGATGGCGACAAGAGCGTCACCAATGCGCAGGTGATGCGCCGGGCGCTGACCTATGCGCGCGATTTCGATGCCCTGATTGTCCATCATACCGAAGATCCGCACCTCGTCGGCGAAGGCGTCATGAACGAAGGCGAATTTGCCTCGCGCCTGGGGTTGATGGGCATTCCCAATGCCGCCGAAGCCGTGATGCTTGAGCGCGACATGCGCCTCGTGGCACTGACCGGCGGTCGCTATCACGCCGCTTCGCTCTCCTGCAAGGACTCGCTCGAGATCCTCAAGCGCGCGCGCGACGCCGGCCTTGACGTCTCCGCCTCGGTCTCGATCAACCACGTGACGCTGAACGAAAACGATATCGGGCCCTACCGCACCTTCCTGAAACTGTCGCCTCCCTTGCGCACCGAGGATGATCGGCGCGCGCTGGTGGAGGCCGTCGCGTCCGGCCTGATCGACGTGATCATGTCGGACCACAATCCGCAGGATGTCGAGGTCAAGCGGCTGCCCTTCGCTGAGGCCGCCCCCGGCGCGGTCGGGCTCGAGACCATGTTGCCGGCGGCGCTGCGGCTGATCCATCAGGGCGAGATGGATTTCAAGACCATGATCCGCGCAATGTCGACGCGCCCGGCCGAATTGCTCGGCCTGCCCGGCGGCACGCTGCGGCCGGGCGCACCGGCCGACGTGATCGTGATCGACACCGATACCCCCTGGGTGCTCGATCCCGACGATCTCAAGTCGCAATGCAAGAACACGCCGTTCGACGAGGCCCGCTTCTCCGGCCGCGTGGTTCGCACCATCGTCGGCGGGCGCACTGTCTATGAGCATGTCTGACATGGCGGTTGGTTTGACTCGCCAAAGCGCGCCACACTGATGCGCGCGAATTCCGGGAGGCTGTGATGTCCGCCAATGCGTGGCTGCCGCTCGCTCTCATCATCGGCTATCTGCTCGGCTCGATCCCGTTTGGATTGATCCTGACCAGGCTCGCCGGCACGGAAGATCTGCGCTCGATCGGCTCCGGCAATATCGGCGCCACCAATGTGCTGCGCACCGGCCGCAAGGGCCTCGCCGCCGCGACGCTGCTGTTCGATGCGCTCAAGGGTACGGCCTCCGTCATTATCGCGGGCACCTTTGCGGGCGCTGAAGCTGCGATGCTCGCCGGTCTCGGCGCCTTTATCGGCCATCTTTTCCCGGTGTGGCTGAAATTCAAGGGCGGCAAGGGCGTCGCGGTCTATATCGGCATTCTGATTGGCCTGTTCTGGCCCGCGGCGGTGCTGTTCTGCGCGATATGGCTGATCACGGCCGTGCTCTCGCGCTACTCGTCGTTGTCGGCGCTGATTGCGAGCCTCATCACCCCGATCGTCCTGTGGTGGTTCGGGCACGCCGCACTCGCCGCCTTGTTCGCGCTGCTCACGCTGCTGCTCTATTACATGCACCGCGCCAATATCAGCCGCCTGATGGCGGGCACCGAAGGCAAGATCGGGCAGAAGTAGCGGCGGCGTGATCGGCAACTGCAGACCGCTTTCCGATTCACATTTCAAACAGCCTTCGTCATTCCAGGGCGGTGCGCTCGCATCGAACCCGGCGGCTTCCGGAATGGCAGATGGCAGACGCGCGTTCGCTTCCCCGCGGCCTGATTCAGCGCAGGTTCTGCCAAACATCGCCTCTCCGAAACGATAGAGGGCGCAGGGAATGCCGGGTACATTGGCGTACCCGCAGCCTCGTGCGCAAAGTAGAAAGCACACGAGTTAGTCACCACAGGTCAGCCAAACGATCCGGCATTCCCTGCGCGATGGTTTACGGTTTCCTTCGTGCTCTCTTTGGTGATC
>NZ_DASSRP010000151.1:0-4117 GCF_035701725.1 Bradyrhizobium sp. | reverse complement strand
CGGCTGCGCGCGGCGCCACCCTGACCTCAGGTCGGGACGAAGAAACGGCCTCTGCGATCGAACAAACAAACTTTGCCCGCTACCGGATCTTTTTGCAGAACTTCCCGGACACAACTCGTCTCGCGCCGAACCTTGGGGCATCAATGAACGGCTGGAATGGGGCACTTTGACCCGTTCCCGCCGCCTTGGCTGAACGTCCGGTGTCCGTTCAGTCAGCCGACTTCCGCCGGAGCGAGCGGGAACGGGAAGGATGCGCCGATTCCGGGCGTTGGCGGCACCAGCATGAAGCCCTAAGGTTCGGCCGCGGCCTGCGGCTCGGTGCCGAAGCCGGCGGGGAGGTGCATGAATTTTCGTCCATGACCTCCAGCCAACCGCTCTCAACTAGCGGCGGCGGACGTCCGATCTTCAGGCGTTCCTGCGCTCATTGAGACCCCACCTGATGCGCCCGCAAGCCAGGCAGCATGCGCCACAACAAGCTGTCGCGCAGCAGAAAATGGTGGAACATCGCTGCCGCGGCATGGCCTCCTGCCAGGATTACGATGGTCCAGCCAACCCAGTTGTGGGCCTCGGCCACGAGTTCATGCGCAGGCTTGGAAAACTGAGCGAACGGGGGCGGTATCAAAAGCTTGAAGAAGCTCATCGCCTCATTGCCCGACCAGCGAAGGACAAAGCCCAGCGCTGCCTGCACCACAAGCAGACCGTAGAGTAGATAATGGACTCCCTTGGCGGCGAATTCCACCCAGCCTCTCACTGCATCACGGACGCGATGCCCGGGGGTTAGGCGCCAGGCAATGCGGATCAACACGACCGCGGTCAGCAGGATGCCGAACGACATGTGCGCCACGATCATCGAGGAATGCAGAGAATGGGCGACAAATCCCCAAAACTCGGCTAACAGGAACTGCGTTACGACCAAGAAGGCGGTCACCCAATGCAGCGTCATGGAAAAGGATCATAACGAACGCGGTCGCCGCCCGCGGCTATCCGCGTCGCCTCCGCGGTGAACTTCATTGTCATGCCAATATAGATGGATGCTGAGCTAGGCCGCCGGGTCAATAGGTAGTTTACGTCCTCAGTTTCTGTTATTATACGTTCGTGTAAACAAACCCCACACTTCGTTCTAGTGGCAATCGCGTCGCAAGGTGCCAATCTCATTGTGCATCGCCGTGCGATATCGGGCGATCAGGCTCGCTCCCGCACCGCCGATCGAGGTTTATTGAGCCGACAGCGCAGAGCCGAAGATGCCGCGGCCCGAGCACCTTGATGTAGTGATGGTCCCGAGCCGAGAAGGCGGAAAGTCCGCCGCGCGTCTAGACTGGAGCAACCGCGGATCCTGATCAGTTTCAGTTCGACAAAGGGGAGGGGACTATTAATGAAAAACAAGTCAATTTTGCGATCCGCGCTGGCTGGGGTCATCGTGCTCAGTTATGTGGCGGCGGCACAACGAGCGCCGGCCCAGTCCGTCACCCCGCCGCAGCTTTGCTCGGCGCAGATCGACATCATGACCCTTCTTCCGGGTGGGGCAAAGGAAGATCCAGATGTCGCACGCGTCAACGCCGAAATCGACAGGGTCTTCGCCGGGGCGCTCAGGCAAGCACAACACCCGATGTCTCTCGACCCCTATCATCAATTGGCCCTCCTCGGGACGCTTGCTCTTTACGACAAGAATCTTTCGGTCGCCAAAAATCTTGCCTGCGTCTCGTGTCACACCCCGGAAACGGGTTTTACCGGCGGCGTGTCGCTCTGGAATAAAACGATCGTGGCCCAGCCGGGCTCGGTGGCCGACACCATTGCCGCGCGCCCAGCGCCCAACTTCCGGATATCCGCCCGCAAACCGCAGAGCTATGGCTATGCTCCGCTGGCGCCGGTGCTCGAATATAACGCCGCGCAGCATGTGTTTGTTGGCGGCAACTTTTGGGACATGCGGGCGACCGGATTACGGCTGGGCAACCCGGCCGCAGCGCAAGCAGAAGGTCCGCCCGTGAACCCGCTGGAAATGGCCCTTCCCGATACGGCTTGCGTGGTCTATCGCCTGTCGCAAAGCGGGTACAGGCGGTTCTTCGAGCAGGTCTGGGGAGCGCAGTCATTTGCGATAAGATGGCCGGCAAATGTCGAGAAGGTTTGTTCAATCCCTGCTCCGCCGCCGGCCAATGATCCGCTTCCGGTCCACCTCAGCGCCGTCGATCGCGGAACATCCAACTCAACCTTTGATCATTTCGCGTTGTCGATCGCTGCGGACGAAAGCTCCGCCGATGTGAGCCCCTTTTCATCGAGGTTCGACTATGCCCTGGCGCACCCGCAAGGGAAGGTCTTGAGCAGCGAAGAATTTGCCGGCTGGCAGCTCTTCCGCGGCAAAGGCAAATGCAACACGTGCCACCTCGATGGAACCGAGAGCGTGTCAGCGGCGAGCGAGAAACGAACGCCCACATCTCCCGATAAACTCCTCGCGGCAGAGCAAGACCCAACGCCTCTCTTTACAGAGTTCCAGGCCCATAATCTCGGAATCCCCGCCAATCCTGCGCTTCCCTTTGATTGTGAAACTAAGCCGGACCAACACGGCTATGTCGCCAACCCGCTCGGGACAGGTTTTGTCGACCAGGGCGCCGGCGCCTTTCTTGCGGGCGCTCTGAACCCGAACAAGCAATGGGCGCAATATGCTCCGAAGTTCGACGGAACGTTCCAGACACCAACCTTACGCAACGTCGACTTGCGGCCGCGCCCCGATTTCGTCAAAGCCTATATGCACAACGGCTATTTCAAGAGCCTTAAGGAGGTGGTGCATTTCTACAACACTCGGGACGTGCTGCCGAAATGCACGAATCCGCTCGATCCGCGCGCCGGTACGGGCTGCTGGCCCGCGCCCGAAGTGAGTGCCAACGAAAGCAAGACTATTGGAAATCTTGGTCTGAGCGATCAGGAAGAGAATTCCATCGTCGCGTTTATGAAAACGCTGACCGATGGCTACATCCATGTAACGGCACCGGGAGACTCGATCGGAGCCTCTGTCGGCTCAATGTCAACTGCCCGCTCACCTTGAAGGCGCAGTGTAAGAACCGCATTTGGGCCGCGCACTCGCCCGGTGATGCGGCACGCCGAGGATGAGAAGATCTCCCTGTCTAGGCAAGGCAGGTTCGCTAAATGTTCTTGAGGTCGGCCTCGCCTCAGAGTAGCGTAGCACCGGTCAACGGATAGGGGATCGGATGGCGGGGCTTCTGGAGTTTGCGGCGCGCTTTGCGACGGAGGAGCGGTGCATCGAGCATCTGGCGGGGCTGCGCTGGCCGCGCGGGTTTTCCTGTGCCGGGTGCGGCGGACGGCGGGCTTGGCGGCTCCAGGCGCGGCCGCGGGTCTACGAGTGCGCCATCTGCCACCGGCAGGAATCGGTGACGGCCGGGACGGTGTTCCATCGCACCCGCACCGATCTCGCGAAGTGGTTTCTCGCCGCCTACCTGATGAGCCGCGACAAGCGCGGCGTCTCGGCCAAGTTTCTGCGGCGCGAGCTTGGCGTGGCCTACCAGACCGCCTGGACCATAGCGCACAAGCTGCGCCACGGGCTGAGCGAGGATCCGGCCCGTCCGCTGCACGGCTTTCTCGAAGCCGACGAGACCTTCATCGGCGGCCGCGGCGATCCCGCCAGTCCCGGCCGCAGCACCAAGAACCGCGACAAGAGCCTGGTCGTCGCCGCTGTCGAAAAGGTGCCGGCGCCAAAGAACCGCAGAGGAAAGCACGGGCATGCCATCAAGCGTCAGCACGGCTTTTTTGCCGGCGACGCCCGCATCGCGGTGTTGCCGAGCGCGACGGGAGCTGAACTGGGCGCCTTTCTCAAGGCCAACGTCGCGGCCCAATCCCATCTGCTGACCGACGGGTTTGCCGGCTATCGCGGCGGCGCCGATCTCGGCGGGCATTTGAAGCACACGCCGGTCGTTCAGGACGAACCCGCCAATGCCGGCGCCTTCTTCCCGATCATCCATACCCTGTTCGGCAATATCAAAGCCTGGCTCGTCGGCACTCATCACGGGGTCAGCGCCAAGCA
Organism: Bradyrhizobium sp.; assembly: GCF_035701725.1. GTDB lineage: Bacteria > Pseudomonadota > Alphaproteobacteria > Rhizobiales > Xanthobacteraceae > Bradyrhizobium. The sequence continues at coordinate 87 of NZ_DASSRP010000151.1, read as the reverse complement.
CCTGCCGCGCTATCTGCGGGAATGGTCCTACCGCTTTAATCGCCGCAACCTGCCCGACGGCCTGGATGGCTATCTGATCCGCCGCGC
>NZ_DASSRP010000150.1:0-3722 GCF_035701725.1 Bradyrhizobium sp. | reverse complement strand
TTTTCGACCTCGCTCTGCATCGAGTGCGATGCCTGCGTCGACATCTGCCCGATGGACTGCATCACCTTCACCCAGAACGGCGATGAAGCGGATTTGCGCACACGACTGAAAGCACCGTCGCAGCATCCCGACCAGGACCTTTACGTCTCGTCCGATCTCAAGACCGGCCGCGTGATGGTAAAGGACGAGGATGTCTGCCTGCATTGCGGGCTGTGCGCCGAGCGCTGTCCGACCGGCGCCTGGGACATGCAGAAGTATTTCATCGACATGACTTACGCAGGAACATCATGCCCGTCCAAAGCCCGATCAGCAGCGTAAACGACTTCGTCGTCCGCTTCGCCAACGTCAACGGCTCGGGCTCGGCGAGCGCCAACGAATTGTTCGCCCGCGCCATCCTGCGTCACGGCGTGCCGGTCTCCCCGCGCAACATCTTCCCCTCCAACATCCAGGGCCTGCCGACCTGGTACGAAGTGCGGGTGACGGAAGATGGCCATCTCGGCGCCCGTGGCGGCGTCGACATGATGGTGGCGATGAACCCGCAGACCTGGGACAAGGACGTCGCCGGAATCGAACCTGGCGGCTATCTGTTTTACGATTCCACCAAGCCGCTGCCGCAATCGAAATTCCGCGATGACATCAACGTCATCGGCGTGCCACTGACCGCGATCACCAATTCCACCTATACCGATCCGCGGCAGCGCCAGCTCTTCAAGAATATCATCTACCTCGGCGCGCTCTGCGCCCTGCTCGACATGGACCCGAAGCTGATCGAGCAGTTGATCGGCGAACAGTACAAGGGCAAGGAGAAGCTCTTGTCCTCCAACGTCCATGCGCTGCATCTTGGACGCGACTGGGCCTTGCAGAACCTCAAGTGCCCGATCGGGCTGAGGGTGAAGAAAGCCGACAAGGTCGGCGACCGCATCTTCATCGAGGGCAACAGCGCGGCTGCACTGGGCGCGGTCTATGGCGGCGCCACTGTCTGTGCCTGGTATCCGATCACGCCGTCTTCCTCGCTGGCGGACGCCTTTGCCAGCCACTGCAAGAAGCTGCGGCACGATCCCAAGACCGGCAAGGCCAACTACGCCATCGTGCAGGGCGAGGATGAACTTGCCTCGATCGGAATCGTGGTCGGGGCGGGCTGGAACGGCGCCCGTGCCTTCACCGCGACCTCCGGTCCCGGCATCTCGCTGATGACCGAATTCATCGGACTTTCGTACTTCGCCGAAATTCCGGCGGTGATCATGAACGTGCAGCGTGCCGGCCCGTCGACGGGCATGCCCACCCGCACGCAGCAATGCGACATCATCGCCTGCGCCTATGCTTCGCACGGCGACACCAAGCATGTGCTGCTGTTCCCGGAAGATCCGGCCGAAGCCTTCGAATTCGCGGCGCAGGCCTTCGATCTCGCCGAGCGGCTTCAGACCACGATCTTCCTGATGCTCGACCTCGACATCGGCATGAACCACCGGCTCTGCCGCCCACTGAAGTGGGACGATGCAAGGCAATATGACCGCGGCAAGGTGATGACGGCTGAAATGCTGGATGAGGGCCGCGACTTCGGCCGCTATCTCGACGTCGACGGCGACGGCATCCCTTACCGCACCTATCCGGGCACTCACCCGACCAAGGGCTCGTACTTCACCCGCGGTACCTCGCGCGACCGTTACGCCCGCTACTCGGAAGAAGGCGCGGTCTATGCCGACAACATGCAACGCCTGCTGCGCAAGTTCGAGACCGCGCAGGACATGGTGCCGCGGCCGTTACAGGCCAACGCCGCCAAGCCGACCAAATATGGCGTGCTGTATTTCGGTTCGACCGCGCCCGCGATGGATGAGGCGATCCAGCTCCTCGAGGCGCGCGGCCATACGCTCGACCGCATGCGCATCCGCGCCTTCCCGTTCCACTCCTCGGTGGCAAGCTTCATCGCCGACCACGATTTTGTGTACGTGGTCGAGCAGAACCGCGATGCCCAGCTTCGCACACTGATCGTCAACGAAAACGGCATCGATCCGGTCCGGCTGGTGCCGATCCGCCATTATGACGGCACGCCGATCACTGCGCGATTCATCGCAAACGCCATCGGCGAACATCAGGATCAGCTCAAGCTGACCCCGCTGCGCAAGGTAAAGTCATGACCTACATTGCAAAACCAAAATTCCATCATCCGGGCCTGACCAAGAATCGCCTCGGCTATACCCACCGCGATTACGAGGGCAAGATCTCGACGCTGTGCGCCGGATGCGGCCACGACTCGATCACCGCATCCATCATCGAGGCCTGCTACGAGCTCTCGATCGAGCCGCATCGGGTGGCAAAGATTTCCGGCATCGGCTGCTCGTCGAAAACCCCGGACTATTTCCTCGGCAACTCCCACGGCTTCAACACCGTCCACGGCCGCATGCCATCGGTGCTGACCGGCGCCAACCTCGCCAACCGCGACCTGATCTATCTCGGCGTCTCCGGCGACGGTGATTCCGCCTCGATCGGTTTCGGCCAGTTCGCGCACTCGATCCGGCGCGGCGTCAACATGACCTACATCGTCGAGAACAACGGCGTGTACGGCCTCACCAAGGGTCAATTCTCGGCGACCGCCGACCGCGGCTCGAAATCCAAGAAGGGCGTGACCAATACCGACAACGCGGTCGATCTGGTCGCGATCGCGCTTCAGCTCGGCGCCAGCTTCGTGGCCCGCAGCTTCTCCGGCGACAAGAACCAGCTCGTGCCCTTGATCGCAGCCGCCATCGAGCACAAAGGCGCGGCGTTCATCGACATCATCAGCCCCTGCATTGCCTTCAACAATCACGCCGGCTCGACCAAGAGCTTCGACTACGTGCGCGAGCACAACGATGCGGTGAACCGCCTCGACGTGCTCACCGGCCGCGAGCCAATCGCGGTCGACTACGCGCCAGGCACGGTGCAGGTGGTCGAACAGCACGACGGCAGCAAGATCGCGCTGCGCAAAATCGACGCCGATTACGATGCCCACGACCGCGTCGGCGCGATGGCGTTCCTGCAAAAGCACGCCGCCAAGGGCCAGATCGTCACCGGCCTCCTGTATGTCGATGCGGACGCGGAAGATCTGCACAGCCACCTCAACACGGTTGAACAGCCGCTCAACCGCCTCGAGGCCGACGTGCTGTGTCCGGGATCTGCGGCGCTGGAAAAGATCAACGCATCCTTGCGCTGAGCCCTGAAGAAACCTTCGCGCCTCAAGGACGCGATGCGTCCGGGTCGCCGGCGTGCGATCCTGCACGCTGCGGCAGCACGATGATGCACGCGAGGATCGCGGTTCCGAGCAGTGCCGTCGCGACATATCGGCTGAAGGCGAGGCCGCCGTCCTGTGCCGGCTTGTCGAGCAGGTCACCGAGCGTCGCACCAAGCGGACGCGTGAGGATAAAGGCACACCAGAACAGCGCGGTTCTGGAGGCGCTGGTCCAGAAATAGGCCGTCGCGATCGCCGCAAGCCCGGCGGAGAATACCAGCGCCCCGCCCTCGTAACCGAGCCCGTTGGTATCGGCCATCCAGTCGCCGAGTGCGGTGCCGAGCGTCTGCGAGAACAGGATCGATACCCAGTAGAAGGTCTCGGCGCGCGGCGTGGATATGAGGTTGACCGAAATGGTCCCTTCCGACCGGTACCATACCGCCAGAGAGGTCATCAGCAAAACGGCCAGCAGCGAGGCGCCGCCGGGATAGCCGACGCCGAGCGAGCGATCGGCGAAGTC
>NZ_DASSRP010000149.1:0-3612 GCF_035701725.1 Bradyrhizobium sp. | reverse complement strand
ACAGCCTTTGCCATTGCGGGCCTGTGGTGGCTGTTTCGCCGGCCCGCGACGCGAGCTGCGGTGGTGTCGTTTGTCGCGCGAACGCCCGGCATCGCCAATATCTTTCAGTTCTATCGGACCAGCCTTTTCTGCCGGAACCTTGCGGTGCTGCTCGGCAGCGGCGTCAATCTGACGGCGACATTGCGCATTCTGGTCGACATCATGGCCGTGACCGGAAACGTCGCGGTCTGGACGACCGCCGCCGACCGCGTCCGTCACGGCGGCAAGCTTTCGGACGCGTTGCTGGCATCGAGCAACATGCCGCCGATGGCCGTGCGCATGTTGCGCCTCGGCGAGGAGACCGGCCAGCTGCCGGCGCTCGCGGGCCGGGTTGCCGAATTCTACGAAGCGAAATTGCAGCGCAGCCTGGACCGCCTTGTCGGCATCATCGGGCCGCTCGCGATCATCACCATCAGCACCGTGGTCGGAGGACTGATCGTCTCGGTCATGACCGCCTTGCTGTCGGTCACACAACTGGTCGGTTAAAACGAAGGATTGAACAAGATGCTCAAGGGCGTTGGCATTTTCTTTGCGGCAAACAACAAGCGCGAGCGCCGGCAGCGCGCCGGCCGAATGGGACAAGAGGGATTTACCCTGGTCGAGATGCTGGTGGTCATCACCATCATCGGCCTGATCATGGGTTTGATCGGCCCTCGCGTCCTCAACTATCTCAACGAGTCCAAGGTCAAGGCAGCGAAGATCCAGTTGCAGAGTTTTTCGAGTGCGCTCGACCTGTTCTACCTCGATGCCGGCCGCTATCCGTCGACCTCGGAAGGCCTCGCAGCGCTGGTGCAGCGTACGCCCGGCGTTGCGTCCTGGAACGGGCCTTATCTGAAGGGCGGCAACCTGCCGAACGATCCGTGGAATCACGCCTACCTCTACCGCTCGCCGGGCGAACGCGGGCCCTATGAGATCATCTCCTACGGATCGGACGGCCAGGAGGGCGGAAGCGGCATCGCCGCCGATATTTCGACCGAGAACCTGGTCAGTGCGAAAAATGAGTAGACCGTCCGAACGCGGCTTCACGCTGCTTGAAATGGTGTGCGTGCTGGCGCTGATCGCCATGATGGCGGCTGTGCTGCTGCCGCTGTTTCCGCGCCACACCACGCGTTCGCGTTTGCAGGGCTATGTGTTGCAGACGGCGGCGCTCTTGAAAGAGGACCGCAACGCCGCGATCCGGCGCGGCACGGGCGTCGCCACACTGGTCGATGCCGGAAGCCGCGTGATCCGGTCGGGCGCTGGCGCGGACTTCGTCCGCATTCCGGACGACGTTCGTTTCGAAACGCTTCTGCCGAAGACCTGCAACCAGCGCGAGGCGCTGTCGACGATCCGTTTCTTCGCGAGCGGGATGTCCTGCGGCGGCGCCGTGACGCTGGCGCGGGAGGATGTCGGCTACGAAGTTCGCGTCAACTGGCTCACCGGAAGGATCGAAATTGTTTCGCGCGACCTCGCCAACTGACGGCCGCACCGCCGGCTTCACGATCATCGAGGTGCTGATCGCGCTTGCCGTCGTCGCCGTCTCGATTCTGGCGATCGGGTCGGTGATGTCGACCAATGTGCGCGGGGTGCGCTCGCTGGAGCAGCATGTGACGCTGATGCAGACCGTGCGGTCGGTGATGGCTGCGGATGTGCCGCCGCGTGCGGACATCGGCGTCGGCACCTGGTCGGGAAAGACCAACGATCATGGGTGGCGGATCGACGTCAGTCCGATGGGCGATGAGTGGGGTGCGGCAGGCGATAAAGTCGCCTGGATTCCCGCCCTCGTCAGAATTCAGGTGCGTTCTCCCTCCGGCGCCGTGATGGACGTCAGGACGGTGCGCCTGATGCATGAACAGCAGCAGTAATAATGTGACCGTATCGGCCAGACAGCGGAGGAATGAGGGCGGCTTTACGCTGATCGAAACCCTTGTGGCGCTGGCGTTGATGGGGCTCGTGCTGTCTGCGCTGGCGAGCCTCACCGCGCAGTGGCTTCCGAACTGGAACAGAGGTCTCAGCCGCATCCAGCGCAGCGAGTTGATCGGCACTGCGTTGCAGCGAATTGCCGATGACCTTGCAGCAGCGCAAAGCGTTCCCGCCAGTCGCGGGGACAAAAAGCCGCTGTTTGCCGGATCGGAGCAGTCGGTCACCTTCGTGCGCACGGCGCTCGGCCCGAATGCCGGACCCGGGCTCGACGTGGTGCACTTGGGCGAAACCACCGACCGCGAGGGGCTTGCGACAGTCCGCTCGCGAATGAAGTTCCACCCCTTGCCGCAGCAGGCCTCGCTTGCCGATCAGCTTCATTTCGGCGAGCCGGTGGTGCTGTTGCGCGCGCCGTACCGGCTGTCCTTTGCCTATGCCGCTGACGACCGGATCTGGAAGAGCAAATGGCAGGATTCGGAAAAATTGCCGGCCAGGATCAAGCTGACCGTGCGCGATGCTTCCAGTGGACGCGTTCGCACGATCTCGACGGTCGCAACCATTCACGTGCAGTCGCCGGCGCAGGGCGACTGCAAGCAGCCGCAGGCAAACGGCCAGCCGCAGGCCAACGGACAGCAGCCATCGAACGGGCAGCAACAAAACGCGCAACAGCAAAACGGGCCGCAGCTGGCTGGCGCGTGTGACGACCAGGCGGGCGCGCCGGCCAGCCCTCAAGGCAACTCGCCGCAGTCCGGTCCTTCGGCAGCCGCGCAGAGCAACCGGTCATGAGACATACCAAGGCGTTATCAGCGCAGTCCTCCGAGCGTGGCTTCGTCATCGTCGCTGTGCTCTGGATTTTGGTGGCATTGTCGGCACTTGCTGCGATCTTTTCAGTCTATTTGTCCAATTCCGCGCGCATGCTCGGCGCAACCGACATCGGTGTTCCAACCGAGGCACTGGCCTCGGCGAGCCTGGAACTGACTGCCTATCAGTTGCTGCTGCGCGCGCAGGACAAGGAGCGCCCGGCGCAGGGGTCGTTCCGCTTCAAGATGGACAATGCGGAAGTTCTCGTCACTTTCACGTCGGAAGCGGCACGGGTCGATCTCAACAAGGCCTCGAAAGAGATGCTCTCCAACCTGTTCGAGGTTCTTGGCGTGGAACAGAAAGCGGCGAGCGAGATAGCCGATCGCATCGTCGGCTGGCGGACGGAGGCCAAGCCGAATGCGGCCAACAGCGAAGAATCGCTCTATCTGGCATCGGGTCTGGGCTATTCGCCAAGGCAAGCGCCGTTTGCCCATGTCGACGAACTCAGCCTGGTGCTCGGCGTCTCGCCGGCCATGGTTGAGCGGGTCCTGCCTTTCGTGACGGTCTACAGCAAATCGGCCGATATCGACGTTTTGCTGGCGTCTCCGGAAGTGGTCGCCGCGGTGCCGGGCATGACGCCCGATACGCTGAGCGATTTTCTCAAGCAAAGGGCGTCATTGCCGCGTGATCAGAATGCGATCGCGGCCGCACTCGGCGCGGCCAAGGCGGCCGCAACCCTGCCGGAGGCCAAGGCCTATCGTGTCGTGACGGCGATACGCTTCGACAATGGCCGCCGCAGTTCGACCGAAGCGGTCATCTCGCTGGGCAAGGATAAGGACAAGGAGCCCTACAACGTGTTGTCGTGGCAGGATC
>NZ_DASSRP010000148.1:0-10335 GCF_035701725.1 Bradyrhizobium sp. | reverse complement strand
GTGACGGAAGCCGGGACTTATTCATTTCGCCCAGCGAATGCAAAGGCGCCGCCAGAGAGGACCTCAAAAACCGCGCGGCCCGACTTCCACGAAAACTATCGTTTCTTAAAGAATGGACAGCAATTCGATGCTATAAGGGCTCGCCGGGTGTGCTCCGGCTGAGGATTGGGGATGCCGATCGACCGCTTGCTGGTGGGAAGCAAGCTCAGACCCGACGAGGTCGCGAGGCTGAACGCGGCCTACACCTACGCGTTGCGCCGTATTGGTCTCGTCGACCGCAACGATCCCATCACCGAAATGCTCGCGCGCAAGATCATCGAGATTGGCGCGACCGAGAGCGACCCGCAGAAAATTTCAGACATCGCTGTAAAGAAGCTGACGGGATAAGACTCTTAAGGCATTTCGACTTCGCTCTCTGCACAATCACAAATCTGCCAACGGCGGCGTCCGTCTTACCGGACGTTTGCTGCCGTGCTGCTCGACGAAGCGTCGAAGGAAAGCCGGGACATCCACGCCGTCGCGCGCACAACCATGTGCAATCAGATCGGCGACCTCCGTTGACGCATCTCGCGCCCAGCCTTCGGCCGTGTTGAAGGCGACCACGCGGACCGGATCGTTGTATTGGCCGTCGACGAGGTCGACCAAGAGCGCTGCAAGATCTGTCTTGGCCTGATCGGTCTCGCGCCATGATGGGCCGAGGCGACCACCATCGTTGTCGAGGACGAGGTAGACGGTTCCGTGATCGTCACTGGCGGGGACAAGAGGCGGCGCGGAACCCATATATGCAACTCTCTAAATGCGAACAAAGACAAACTCTTCGACGCCATCAAAGTTGCGTGGGTGGATTGGCACTCTCGCCCAATTGACTGCCAGCCTGTTGCGGCGCAACTTTACCGTGTCACAGCCCGGCGTCTGGCTTCCATCTGTGATGAGAACGCCAATTGCGCTCCCGCCCAACTCAACGCAGGGAGCGCGGGTGATGCCGCAGCCTTATTGTATATACGTCCTCGGCGACGACGGCCACTTCCAGCGGCGCGTCGACTTGGTCTGTGAGAATGATGCGCGAGCCAAAGACAAAGCCGAGCAGATGCTGGACGGTCAGAGCATCGAGATCTGGCAGAGCGCACGGCGGGTGTTGACACTTCACCCTGAAGTATCGCGCGAAAGCGATGATGATCCCACTCGCGAGGAACATTAGTCGCGACGGCATTGAGTGCGGCAGAACGAAGCGGACGCGACGTTTGGGTAGGTCTGCCGGCGGAATAATCTTCAGCGGGTCTCGTTGGAAGGTCGCCCGCAAGGAAATCTGTTTCACAAACTTGCGGGCGATATCAAGTGCTCAGGCCTGATAGTTGATGAGCGATGATGTCCCCGCGCTGGAGGCCGTCGTCGCGCCGTTGGCGCCATAGGCGAAGGATTGCGCATCCTGCAGCAGCTTCAGGAAGTCCTTCAGGACGGTACTTGCCGAGGTGCCGTCGGTTGACGAACTGTCGCTGCTGCCATCGGCCGAACTCGAGGATGAGCTTGAGGACGAACTATCGAGCAACTGCTGGAGTGCTGCGGCCGCGCTTGAAGTGCTCGAACCGTCTCCGGATGGCGACGCTCCCGGTGGCGGCCCGCCGGGAGGAGGTCCGCCGGCTCCTTGCGGTCCGCCGGGTCCAGCTGGACCGCCCTGACCACCGGGGCCGTTACCGAATGTGTTGCTGAAGAGATTTTGCAGCTCGTTGGCCTGATCGCTGGTCAAGGCGCCGCTCGTCACCTGAGCCTGTATCAGATCGTTGATCTTGGATTTGATGTCGCCGGGTCCGCGATGGCGGCTACCTTGCGAACCTGAAGCCTGTGACGGCGACGAAGACTGGCCGGCGTTCAATGAACTATCGATACTCGTCAGCGCGGACGATAGCGCCGACTGGTCGGTTGAACTGATGGTGCCTGCCGACACCTCGGATTGAAGCTCCGCTTGGAGCTGTTGAAGCGGACTGCTGTATTGGCTGGATCCAAGTCCTGAAATCGATGACATCAAGGAATCTCCTGGCGAAATGCGTAGTCATGCTTGGGCGGACGTCGTTAATGAAAGGTGATGGGCCGCCAGGAGATTTGTTGCGGAGGATTTCCGGCATTTCATTCGCTGCAGGCGAGGGGATGCGGCATCGTCTCACGCGGAAACCGCAAGCTGACGGCGTGAGACGGCGCAGGATCGTCTTGCGCAGTTTGCAGCATCAAACTGCGACAGCGCGAAGTCGAGCCATGTCCGTCGAGGCGGCACGCCATCGCTCGCCGCCAGCATCAGGCCATGTGCATGACTTCGCGGCGACGCGCACAACGAGAAGCAAAGAGAAACAAAGTCACATCTCGATACGATTGATTTCGCGACGCCTTCCGATGCCGATGTGCGGTTCTTAGATATCGTCCCGACGCACGCGCGTGCGAATGGAGGCGTCATGGTCAAATTGCCACCACCTATCTGGGCCTTGATTTACGTCGTGGTGACGCTCGCCCTCAGCTGGCTGCTCGGCTGGCCCGTCGTGCCGGGCTTGCCGTTGCCTGTGCTCGGTATTGCCCTGACGTTCCTTGCCTGGGTGCTCCCAGTCTGGGCGGCCATCAGGTTTCGCCGCGCGGGCACGGAAATCAACCCGACCTCGCCGACGAACCGCGCGCTGGTCGTCGACGGACCTTATCGCGTCACCCGCAATCCGATGTATCTCGGACTGGTGCTGACGACATTGGGCATTGCGATTTGGATCGGCGCCTGGCCGATGTTTCTGGCGCCTGTCGCGGTGTTCCTGACCGCGAACTTCGTCCATATTCCCTTCGAGGAAGCCAAGATGCGCCGCCAGTTCGACGGTGCTTTCGACGACTATGTGCGACAGGTCAGGCGTTGGGTGTGATCGTACGGGCGACGCGCCGGGTGCGGCGAATTTGCCAAGCTGACGCTAGGGCAACGCGCGCAGCCACGCGCCGATGTCACGCGCCGCGACATTGGCCTGCTCGAGCAGTTTGCCCATGGTGAAGAAGCCGTGGAATTGCCCGGGAAAGGTTTGATAGATCACCGCGACCCCTGAATCCGTCAACCGCTTCGCATATTCCTCGCCTTCGTCGCGCAAGGGATCAGCGCCCGCGGTCAGGACATAAGCGGGCGGCAGGCCGGCGAGTGTTTCGGCGCGGGCAGGCGAGGCACGCCAGTTCTCGATATCGCCGAGGTCGTTGAGATAATGATCGCGAAACCAGCGGATCACGTTGTGGGTGAGCAGGATGCTGGTCTCGGGCTCGTGATGCGAGGGATGCGTCATCGCAAAATCGGTGGCGGGATAGACCAGAACTTGTCCAGAGATCGCGGGGCCGCGATTGTCGCGCGCCGAGATCGCAACGACCGCGGCGAGATTGCCGCCGGCGCTGTCACCGCCGACGACGAGCCGCGCAGCATCGAGGCCAAGCTCTTGCGCATGGTCCGCGACCCATTGCGTCGCGGCCGTGGCATCATCGACGGCGGCCGGAAATTTGCATTCGGGCGCGCGGCGATAATCGACCGAGATGACGACGAGCTGGCCTTCGTCGGCGAGCTTCCGGCAGACCACGTCATGGGTGTCGAGGTCGCCGATCACCCAGCCGCCGCCGTGAAAGAACACCAGGCCTGGCGACAGGCCGTTCGATTGTCTCAACGTCCTCGGCCGAAAGATCCGCGCCGGGATCGTGCCGCTGGGCGTCGTGACCGCGAGCGGCTCGACGGATTTCATCAGTGGCGGATCGGGATTGGTGACGAGCCGGGCCTGACGGTAATATTCGCGCGCTTCCGCGGGCGTGAGCGTCTCGTAGGCCGGCCGGCCCGCATCAAGGAATGCCTGGTAGACGAGGGCGGCATCGGAATCGAGGATGACGGACATAGGTGCGGGAACCCCGAGGCGGCCTTGATCGGCGCGATATTCCATCGCGGGCAGGACTTGGTCCAGCTTGGGCGACCGCACCGGGCGCGCGGTGTCCAAATTCGCGCCACTGGCCGCGGCCTAAGGCCGCCCTTTCCCCGCCGTATTCGGCGTGTTAACCCGAGCTAACCCGCGCGCGACCGCAAGCTTTTGAGTGTCGCACGCCCGATTCGCCTGTATAAACCGCGACATGTATCGAGCCCTGCTTCTGACCGGTATTGCGGCCCTCGTTGCGGGCGCGGCGATTTCGTTTGCGCCGCCGGCGCATGCCCAGATCGGCAACATCTTCTCGGATCAGCCGCGACCGCCGGGCAGCGTGCCCCGTGGTGGTCAGCAGCCGCAGGCTATCCCCGATGATGAAGAAGAAGTGCCGGAGCTGCCGCGCGGCCGCTTGCTGCCGGCGCCCAACCGCCCGCTGCCTGGACAAGGCGTGCCGGCGCCGGGAGCCGTGACCTCGCAGCCGCTGGCGCCGCCGCCGGGCACGACGGTCGTTCCGCAAAATCCGCAAGCCCCCGGGGCGCCGGGGTCGAACGTGGCCGTTGCGCCGCCCGGCGCCAACGTTGCGCCGGGACAGCGCCCGGGGCAAAAGGGCGCCGTTCCACCGACACAGGCGACCTTGCAGCCCGGCGACGAAGTCGTGACCGAGCCGCCGGCGCAGAAGATCGTCAACAAGAAAGCGAGCTTTTCCGGGCTCGACAAGATCACCGGCCGCATCATCAACTTCGATGAAGATATCGGCGAGACCGTCCAGTTCGGCGCGCTGCGCGTCAAGACCGACGCCTGTTATACGCGCCCGGCGACGGAAGCGGCCAACACCGATGCCTTTGTCGAGGTGGACGAGATCACCTTGCAGGGCGAGGTGAAGCGGATCTTCTCGGGCTGGATGTTTGCCGCAAGCCCCGGCCTGCACGGCGTCGAACATCCGATCTACGATATCTGGCTGACCGACTGTAAGGCGCCGGACACCACCGTCGTCAGCGTGCAGCCGGATACGCCGAAGCCGCCGCCTGCGCCGGCGCAAAAACGCCAACCGGCCCAGAAACAGGTGCAGCAGGCGCCGCGGCCGATGCCGCCGCCGCAGGCGCAATATCAGCCGCAGCCCCCACCACCGCCGCCGCCGCCGCCTCAGCCACCCCAGCAGTCCGGTGGCCTGTTCGGGATCTTCCGGCAATAAAGTTGATGGGTCCTGGCGCCGCGTCCACGACGCGGCGCGGCGATACGTTCAACCGCGCGCCGCGATGATTTCCAGCGCCCGGGCGCCATCGAGGGCCACGTCAGCCGGCAAGCGGTAGAAATCGGCATTACCCTTGAGCGCCTTGTCGAGCAGTACGGTGTAACGGCGGCGGGGAATCTCGACCGCGCCGAAACCGCGCAGGTGCTCGGTCACATATTGCGTATCGAGCAATTCGAAGCCGCCGGCGATCAGGCGCGCGACCAGATGCACGAGCGCGACCTTCGAGGCATCGCGGACATGGTGAAACATGCTCTCGCCGAAGAAGGCGCGGCCGAGATTGACGCCGTAAAGGCCGCCGACGAGTTCGTCGTCTTTCCAGACCTCGACGCTGTGCGCATGCCCCAATTCATGTAGCCCGACATAGAGGTCGCGGATGCGCTTGTTGATCCAGGTGTCGTTGCGCCCGGGCTGTGGCGCGGCGCAGCCGGCGATGACGGCCTTGAAGGCACGATCGACGGTGACCGCAAAAGCATTGGAGCGCACGGTGCGGGCGAGGCGAGAGGCGACATGGAAGCCGTCGAGCGGGATCACGCCGCGCATCTCCGGCTCGACCCAGAACAGGCTCGGATCGTCGGCGCTCTCGGCCATCGGGAAGATGCCGCAGGCATAGGCGCGCAGCAGCACCTCGGGCGTAATCTCGGAATTGGCAGTGTCGCGGGACATCATGGTGAACAGTAGAGCTTCGATTCCGGCGTTCGCAAGGTATCTCCGGGCAAAAGCTGGCAGCACGACGCTACTTTGCGCCTTCTGCGCTTGCCTTGGCCGGCGTGCTGGTGGTCCGCGGAAAGCGCAGCACGATCCGCGTGCCGGAATGGGCCGGGTCACGCTCGACGTCGGCGCAAAGCTTCGCCGCCATCGCACTCACGATGCGCTGACCCATGCCGGTCGAGCGCGGATCGCTCTTGGCATTGAGGCCAACGCCGTCATCGCTGATCGACAATTCGATTTCGGAATCCCGGCCGTGGAGATCGACGTGGATCGGGCCGGAGCCGTCCGGATAGGCGTATTTCACCGCGTTCATCACCAGCTCATTGACGATGATCCCGATCGCAACGGCGCGGTCCGGATCGATCTCGATCGGTTCGGCCTTCAGCGTCAGGCGTGACATCCGGTTGCCTTCGGCCGATCGCCTGAGATCCTCGAGCAGAGCCTCGAGATATTGATTGAGCAGGACGCTCTTGAGGTCATGGGACGTATAGAGCCGGCGATGGACCTGAGCCACGGCGGCGACGCGCCCCATCGCATTGGTGAGTGCGGCCTTGACGTCGTCCTGGACGGCCGAGCTTGCCTGCAGATGAAGCAGCGATGCGATGATCTGCAAACTGTTGCCGACGCGGTGATTGACCTCGCGGAGCAGCACCTCGCGCTCGGCGGCGAGCGCCGCAAAGCGGTCGCGGGCGGCATGCACTTCGGCCTCGGCCTCGTCGCGGGCCTTTTGCAGCCGCGCCTGGCGCAGCGCGCCGTCGACGGCGACCTGAAGCAGGGGGATGAAGTCGCCATGCGCGTCCTTGACGAGATAGTCGGCAGCTCCCGCCTTGAGCGCGGTGACGGCGATTGTGGAGTCCTGCGAGGCGGTGACGAATACCACCGGCGGGGCGTTCGCAATCGCCATGATCCGCTCCAGCGTTTCCAGTCCGTCCAGGCCCGGCATGTACTGATCGAGCGCGATGACGTCGATGCCGCCCTGGGCCAGACGGTCCAGCCCCGCCGTCCCGCTTTCGGCGTGCACCACCTTCAGTCCAAGGCGCGTCAGGCCGCGATCGACCAGGCGCGCCAGAGCCTTGTCGTCGTCGATATAGAGCAGGGTGGGGGTGTCAGCGCTCATATGGCGGTCGGGGGCACCTGGATGACCGAGAAGAACAAGCCGAGCTGACGAATGGCGTTGGCGAAGCTCTCGTAGTTGACGGGTTTGGTGATGTAGACGTTGCAGCCGAGTTCATAGCAGCGCCTGATTTCCTGGGAGTCGTCCGTCGTCGTCAGCACGACCACCGGACTCGATTTCAGATGCTTGTTTTCCTTGACCCGCTGCAGGATCTCGATCCCGCCCATGTCGGGAAGGTTCAAATCGAGCAGGATCAGCAGGGCTTCCCCCTTGCGCTCAAGACCGGAGCCGTCGGCTCCGAACAGGTAGCGTACAGCGGTCGTGCCGTCCGTAAACGGCACGATTTCGTTATTGACCCCGGAGCGCCTGATGTTGCGTTCGATCAGACGGGCGTGACCCTCGTCGTCCTCGATCATGATAATGGTGACCGGCTTGCTCATGTATCTCTGTTCCGTTGGCTGGCTTTCCATTTGACGGGAAGGGTTACTGTGAAGGTGCTTCCTGCATCAAGTTCCGACGTCACCGACATGGTGCCGCCGAGCCGCCGCACAAGGGCGCGGACATGGGCCAGTCCGATGCCTTGTCCGGGCTTGTCCTGCAGGCCGGCGCGGCGGAATAGATCGAAGATGCGTTGGTGGTCTTTCGGATCGATCCCGCGGCCGTTATCGGAAACCTCGAAGATCGCATATCCAAGTTTGGTGCGGCCGCGCACCGAAATGTCGCCGGCGACGCCCGGCTTGAGGTATTTAAGTGCGTTGTCGATCAGGTTGGAGAAGATCTGCTCGATGGCGAGGCGGTCGCTGGTGATTTCGGGCAGCGGCTCGATGTGTATCTGTGCGTTGGCCTCCGCCGCCTGGTGCGCGACCGTAGTCACGATCGCCTCGATCAGTTCTTTCATGTCGATCTCGACCGGTTCGAATTCGCGTCGTCCTTCCCGGGTGAGATTGAGGATCGCCGAAATCAGCCGGTCCATTTTCGCAATCGACGATTTGATGAATTCGAGTGCTTCGGAGAAATCCGATTGCAACTGCCTGTCCTGTGGCTCCAGCGCGGGCTCGCCGTCCAGTTCAGGCAATGCGGACGGGGCTGCAGCGAGATGCAGCGCCGCAATCCGCTTGAAGATGTCGGCCCGCAGTTCTTCGAGCTCGCTGGTAAATCCCATGATGTTGACGAGCGGCGAGCGAAGATCGTGGCTCACGATATAGGCAAAACGCTGGATCTCGTTGTTGGCCTCGCGCAGGTCGGCAGTGCGCTCATCCACCGTGGCTTCGAGATTGAGATTTGTATCGCGCAGCTGCGCTTCGGCTTCATCACGCGCGCGGGTCGAGCGCCGCACCAGAGCGACGGAAATGGCGCCCAGCAGCACGACGAGGCCGGAGCCCACGACCGTCACGATCGAGGCAAGGCGCTCGGTGCGGTCTGCGGTCTGGGTGCGCAGCGTGAACAGGCGCTCTTCTTCCGTTCGCATTTGGCCGGCAATCTCATTGATGCTCTCGACGGCCTTGCCTGAATCGGACGTGCGCAGCATCTGTATGCCGCCGGCGGTGTCGTGCCGGCTGGCAAAACCGATCGCCTTTTCGAACTCGTCCAAACGCGCCTGAACCGGCTGCCGCAACCGATTGGAGCCGTCGGTCTGCGCGGGATTGTCGCCGGCCAGCCGGATCAGTTCGTCGATATCGGAATGGACCTTGGCGGCGGCGTCGAGATATTCATCGAGGAAGCGCTGTTCTTCGGTAAGAAGGTAGCCGCGCGCCGCGCTTTCGGTCGTGCGAATGCGCAGCAGCAGCGTGGAAATCTGGTTTTCCACCTCGACGGTGTGCACCACCCAGTCGTTGTCTTGACGCGCGAGGTCGACCAGAATGACCGAGAGCGCGCTGATGGCGACCAGCACCAGAAATCCGGCTGCAAGCAGCAAGGTCTGCCAGATGGCGCGTCCGCCCTGCACCTGCGGCTTGTCGATTGTCACGCGAGCGTCCCGGTTCCCAAGGTCTTAGCATTATTCGGAGCCACATTTCGAGCGTCGGATCGAAAGGACACTGGCAGACCTGTTATGTGAGCATGTGCGGCTCAAAGCCCGCACAGCGAATTCGCGGCGCCGACGATGCGGATGTCCCGACCGTCGCACCAGGTAAAATCAAGAAAACCTGCGGGGAATGCTCCCGCTGGCGTAACGCGCGGGCCGGTTGTTGGTTCCATCAGGGGAACCGGAATCGGCGCATCAGTTCGCCGACTGGCCGGCGAGGTACTGCTCGAGCCAGTGAATATGATAGTCGCCGTCGATGATGTCCGCCTCGCGCACCAGCGCACGGAACAGCGGAAGCGTGGTCTCGATGCCGTCCACCACCATTTCGTCGAGCGCGCGGCGCAGCCGCATCAGGCATTCGGCCCGCGTCTTGCCGTGCACGATCAGCTTGCCGACCAGCGAGTCATAATACGGCGGGATCACATAACCCTGATAAACGGCGGAATCGATCCGCACGCCAAGGCCGCCGGGCGGATGGTATTGCATGATCTTGCCGGGTGAGG
The DNA here is from genome assembly GCF_035701725.1 of Bradyrhizobium sp. Classification (GTDB taxonomy): domain Bacteria; phylum Pseudomonadota; class Alphaproteobacteria; order Rhizobiales; family Xanthobacteraceae; genus Bradyrhizobium. The sequence goes on along the minus strand of NZ_DASSRP010000148.1, from coordinate 833 downwards.
GACGGAAGCTGACAGGGTTTTCGGCATTGACCCGGCATTCGATGGCGTGACCGTTGACCTGCACCTGATCCTGCGTGGCGGGAAGGTCGCCGCCGGCGGCGATGCGGATCTGCTCCAGCACGAGGTCGATCCCGGTAATCATCTCGGTTACGGGGTGCTCGACCTGAATGCGGGTGTTCATCTCGATGAAGTAGAACTCGCCGTCTTCGTACAGGAATTCGACGGTGCCGACGCCGAGATATTTCATCTCCTGCATCGCTTTGGCGACGATGCCGCCGATCCGGTTGCGTGCGCTCGCATCGAGCGCCGGCGAGGGACCTTCCTCCCAGACTTTCTGATGCCGCCGTTGCAGCGAGCAATCGCGCTCGCCGAGATGGATGGCGCCGCCGCGGCCATCGCCGAGCACCTGGATTTCGATGTGGCGCGGCTTCTGCAGGTATTTTTCCAGATAGACGGATGCATCACCGAAGGCAGACTTGGCTTCGTTCGCGGCGGTCGAAAGCGCAAGCGCGAGGTCCTGCGCGGTCTGCGCCACCTTCATGCCGCGCCCGCCGCCGCCAGCGGCTGCCTTCACCAGCACCGGAAAACCGATGTCCTTTGCGATTGCCATCGCATCGTCACTGGCGCTGACCGCGCCGGCGGAGCCCGGCACGACGGGAATTCCGAGGCGCTTGGCGGTCTTCTTGGCCTCTATCTTGTCGCCCATCAGGCGGATGTGCTCGGCCTTCGGACCGATGAAATGCAGATTGTGGTCGGCGAGAATTTCGGCAAAGCGCGCGTTTTCCGACAGGAAGCCATAGCCGGGATGCACGGCATCGGCGCCGGTGATCTCG
>NZ_DASSRP010000147.1:0-2377 GCF_035701725.1 Bradyrhizobium sp. | reverse complement strand
CAAGAAGTACAAGGCCGACGCCAAGATCGAGGGCATCCAGATCCAGCAGATGCTTGCCGGCGGCACCGAAGTCATCGTCGGCTCCATCACCGACGGCTCGTTCGGCAAGCTGGTCGCGTTCGGCCTCGGCGGCGTGCTGGTCGAAGTGCTCAAGGACGTCACTTTCCGTCTCGCGCCCGCCACAAAGGACGATGCGCTTTCGATGCTCGACGGCATCCAGGCCCATGAAATGCTTAAAGGTGTGCGCGGCGGCGATCCGGTCAATCGCGAGGCACTGGCCGACGTCATCGTCAAGGTTTCGCAGCTCGTCAGCGACTTCCCGGAAATCGTCGAACTCGACCTCAACCCGGTGTTCGCCACCAAGAAGGACGCGATTGCCGCCGACGTGCGCATCGTCGTCGATTTCGAATACAAGCCGCGCGAGAAGCCGCGTCCGACCGAAGAGATCGTCGCCGCGATGAACCGCATCATGCAGCCGAAGGCGGTTGCGGTGATCGGCGCCTCGGCCGAAGACGGCAAGATCGGCAACTCCGTGATGAAGAACCTCATCAACGGCGGCTATAAAGGCGAGATCCTGCCGATCCATCCCAAGGCCTCCGAGATCCTCGGATACAAGGCCTACAAGAGCGTCAAGGACGTGCCGGGCGTGATCGACGTCGCGGTGTTTGCTATTCCGGCGAAATTCGTCGCCGCCGCGCTGACCGAGTGCGGCGAGAAGAAGATTCCGGGCGCCGTGCTGATCCCCTCGGGCTTTGCCGAAGCCGGGCATCCGGAATTGCAGGCCGAGATCGTCGAGGTCGGCAAGAAGTACAACGTCCGCCTGATGGGGCCGAACATCTACGGCTTCTACTATACGCCCGCCAATCTGTGCGCGACCTTCTGTACCGCCTACGACGTCAAGGGCCACGCGGCGCTGTCGTCGCAATCCGGCGGCATCGGTATGGCGATCATCGGCTTCTCGCGTTCGGCCAAGATGGGCGTCTCGGCGATCGTCGGTCTCGGCAACAAGTCCGACATCGACGAAGACGATCTGCTCGCCTTCTTCGAACAGGACCCCAACACGAACCTGATCGCGCAGCACTGCGAAGACCTGAAAGACGGCCGCGCCTTCGCGGAAGCCGCCAAGCGTGTCGCCAAGAAGAAGCCGGTCGTGGTGCTGAAGGCGGGCCGGACCTCCGCCGGCGCCAAGGCAGCGTCTTCGCATACCGGCGCGCTCGCAGGTAACGACAAGATCTATGAGGATGTGCTCAAGCAGTCAGGCGTGATCCGCGCGCGTTCGCTGCGCCAGTTGCTCGAATTCGCCCGTGGCGTGCCGGTGCTGCCGACGCCAAAGGGCGAGAACGTCCTGATCATCACCGGCGCGGGCGGTTCGGGCGTGTTGCTCTCGGACTCCTGCGTTGACAATGGCCTGTCGCTGATGTCGATGCCGCCGGATCTGGATGCGGCGTTCCGCAAGTTCATTCCGCCGTTCGGCGCGGCCGGCAACCCGGTCGACATCACCGGTGGCGAGCCGCCGATCACCTACGTCAACACCGTCAAGCTCGGCCTGTCGGATGAACGCATCCACTCGCTGATCCTCGGCTACTGGCACACGATCGTGACGCCGCCGATGGTGTTTGCACGCAACATGGTCGAGGTGAAGAAGGAGATGGAGGCGAAGGGCTTCGTGAAGCCGATCGTCGCGTCGCTCGCCGGTGATATCGAAGTCGAGGAAGCCGCCGAATATCTCTATCAGAACGGCATTCCGGCCTACGCTTACTCGACCGAACTGCCGGTCGAGGTGTTGGGCGCCAAGTACAAATGGGCGCGCGGTGCCGGCCTGCTCTGATCAATGCAACATGCCGCTCCGGTCAACCGGGGCGGCATTTTTCTGACCGGTTAGCGACGGCGCGGTTTTATTGAGCGGCGAATACGTCTCCCTATCCTTGAGGTAGCTCTTGGGGCAGGTCGCGATGAAGAGAAACGTGATCCGGCGCAAATCGCCTGAGCCGAAGTCCGCTGGCGAGGTCGAAACAGATATCCGCGACGGCGGCGTTCAGTCCGTCGACCGTGCGCTCTCGATCATCGAAACCCTGGCCGAAGACGACGAGGGCTATCGCCTCTCTGATCTCGCCGTGCGTACGGGCTTGTCGACCTCGACCGTGCACCGCCTGCTGGCGACCTTGGAGAAGCGCCGTTTCGTCCAGTTCGACCGTTACGAATCGAAATGGCATGTCGGCGCGCAGAGCTTTTCGGTCGGTGCGACCTTCGCGCGGCGCCGAAATTTCGCCGCGCAGGCGATGCCTTATTTGCGCAAATTGCGCGACCAGACCCGCGAGACCGCCAACCTTGCTGTCGTCGACGATGAATCCATCATCGTGCTGGCGCGCATCGAAAG
>NZ_DASSRP010000146.1:0-2413 GCF_035701725.1 Bradyrhizobium sp. | reverse complement strand
ATGGCCTTGGGATCGAATGCGGCCATCTGGTTCGCGACCTCGAGCGCGCGCTGCAGCGCCGAGCCGGCCGGCACGATATTGGTCAGGATGCCGGCGTCGAGCGCTTCCTTGGCCGTAATCTGCCGGCTGGTGACGGCGAGCTCGAAGGCGCGCTTATAGGGGACGAAGCGGAACAGATAGGTGAAGACGATCAGCGGCGGCAGACCGTGCGACATTTCCGGCAACGAGAACACGGCATTGTCGGCGGCGACCGCATAGTCGACCTGCGCGGTCATCCCGAAGCCAAATCCGAACGCCTTGCCCTCGACCGCGGCGATGACCGGAACGCTCAAGGCATTGAGCGCCGCATTCACCTTCAGGATGGCATTGAGGTCGTCGGCGACTTCGGATGCTTTCGTCAGTCCCTTGGCGCCGATCCGGCCGCCGCAAAACGAGCCGTCGCGTCCGGTGATCACCAGCGCGCGCAGCGCGTGATCGGAAGCGCAGGTGGTCAGCAGTTCCGCCAGATCTAGCAAATCCGTGGTGTAGAGAAAATTGCCGGCGTCATGGCCTGCCAGGGTAATCACGGAAACGCCCTTTCCCTGGGCACTGATCTCGATCGCCATGACAGCTTCCTCCTTGTTTTATTGGCCTTGCCCTTGTCGACGGCGGCGTTCCCGCGACCTGGACGGCCGCCGGATTGTCTAACAATCTGTCAAAGCGTTGTCACGCCGCCCATAGGTTGCGTTTCCTCCGCCTTGCCGCTTCGCTCGGGCCTGTTCCTCCTGCATGACAGGCCATCGCGGCGAGTATCGGTCCCGTCGCTTTACCGCCTTGGAACGTCATTATAAAATCTCCGACATAACGAAAATGAAGCCCCATGCCCACGAGGCGGGGCCATCCGGGCAGGATCATCCCGTCAGGGAAGCACAAAGGAGATTCCATGGCTGTTTCGCAGGCAATCCCGATCACTCGCCATCCGTATGCCGATGGTTCGTACAAGAAGATGCTGATCGACGGCCAGTGGGTCGACGCGGCATCCGGCAAGAAATTCGAGACGCTCAATCCCGCAACCGGCGAAGTGCTGGCAACCGTTGCCGAAGGCGATGCCGAGGATATCAACCGCGCGGTCGCCGCGGCCCGCCGCGCCTTCGAGGGTCCCTGGAGCAAGGTCAAGCCGTTCGAGCGGCAGAACCTGCTGCTGAAACTCGCTGACCTGGTCGAGAAGCACTTCGAGGAATTGTCGCAACTCGACACGCTCGACATGGGCGCGCCGATCAGCCGTACCCGCGGCAACAAGCTGCGCGTCCTCGGCATGCTCCGCTACTATGCGGGGCAGGCGACCGCGATCCACGGTGAGACCATCGAGAATTCGCTGCCGGGCGAAATCTTCTCTTACACGCTGAAGGAACCGGTCGGCGTCGTTGGCGCGATCATTCCCTGGAACGGCCCGCTCGGCGCCAGCGTCTGGAAGATCGGTCCGGCGATCGCGACCGGCTGCACGGTGGTGCTCAAGCCGGCGGAAGAAGCGCCGCTGACCTCGCTGCGGCTCGCCGAACTCTGCATGGAAGCCGGCGTTCCCGCTGGCGTCGTCAACGTGGTGCCGGGCTTTGGCGAAACCGCCGGCGCGGCGCTCGCCTCGCATCCTGGCGTCGACAAGGTCGCCTTCACCGGCTCGCACGTCACGGGGCAGTCGATCGTGCGTGCCTCGGCCGGCAACCTGAAGCGCGTCTCGCTCGAGCTCGGCGGCAAGTCGCCGGACATCGTGTTCGCCGATGCCGATCTCAATGCGGCGGTGCCGGGCGCGGCGATGGCGGTGTTCGCCAATTCCGGGCAGATCTGCAGCGCCGGAACGCGCCTGTTCGTCGAGAGCAAGGTCTATGACGAGTTCGTCGGCCGCGTTGCCGAGTTCGGCAAGAAGCTCAATGTCGGCAACGGCCTCGACCCGAACACGCAGATCGGCCCCTTGGTGTCGAAGCAACAGCTCGAACGCGTCTCCGGCTATCTCGAGATCGGCCAGAAGGAAGGCGCCAAGGCGCTGGCCGGCGGGTCGCGGCTCACCGAAGGCGCGCTGTCAAAGGGCTATTTCGTGCCGCCGACAGTATTTGCCAACGTTCAGGACAATATGCGGATCGCGCAGGAGGAAATCTTCGGCCCGGTGATATCGGCGATTTCGTTCAAGGACACCGACGACCTGATCAAGCGCGCCAATGCCACGACATTTGGCCTCGGCTCGGGCGTGTGGACCACCAATGTCAGCAAGGCGCACCAGGTCGCGAAGGCGCTGCGCGCGGGCTCGGTCTGGGTCAACTGCTATCAGGCGATGGACCCGGCGGTGCCGTTCGGCGGCTACAAGATGAGCGGCTACGGCCGGGAGTCCGGCAAGCAGCATGTGGAAGAGTACCTCAACGTGAAGGCGGTCTGGGTCAAGACG
>NZ_DASSRP010000145.1:0-2675 GCF_035701725.1 Bradyrhizobium sp. | reverse complement strand
GATCCCGCCGAAGATGTTGACCAGGATGCCCTCGACGTTGGCGTCCGACAGGATCAGCTTGAACGCCGTCGTCACCCGCTCGCGCGTCGCCCCGCCGCCGACATCGAGAAAATTCGCCGGGCTGCCGCCATGGAGCTTGATGATGTCCATCGTCGCCATCGCCAGCCCGGCGCCGTTCACCATGCAGCCGATATTGCCGTCGAGTTTGATGTAGTTGAGCGCGTGCTTGCCGGCCTCGACCTCGGTCGGATCCTCCTCGTCCTCATCGCGCAATTGCGCGACATCGGGATGTCGGAAGAGGGCATTGTCGTCAAACGCCATCTTGGCGTCGAGCGCCACCAAGTCGCCCGATCCGGTCACGACCAGCGGATTGATCTCGGCAATCGCGGCATCGAGTTCGGTGAAAGCCTGGTAGAGCGCTGTGACGAACTTGACCGCAACCCCGACCTGATTGCCCTCGAGCCCCAGCCCAAAGGCGATCTCGCGCGCATGGAACGGCTGGATGCCGCTTGCCGGATCGATCGCGATCTGCAGAATCTTTTCGGGCGAATGCTCGGCGACTTCTTCGATCTCGACCCCACCTTCGGTCGAGCCAATCAGGGTGATGCGGCCGGTTTCGCGATCAACCAGCAGGCCGAGATAGAGCTCGCGACTGATGTCGCAGCCCTCTTCGACATAGACTCGCTTCACTTCGCGTCCGGCGGGCCCGGTCTGATGGGTGACGAGGTTATGGCCGAGCAGCGACCGGGCCGCGGCGGCGACCTCGTCTTCGCTGCGCACAAGCTTGACGCCGCCGGCCTTGCCGCGACCGCCGGCGTGGATTTGCGCCTTGACCACCCATACGGCACCACCGAGCCGTTTCGCCACCGCCACTGCCTCGTTCGGAGTATAGGCGATGCCGCCCTTCGGCACCGTGACGCCAAATTTCGCGAGCAGCTCCTTCGCCTGGTATTCGTGGATATTCATGGGTCAGCCCGCCATCGGCATCTTCTTGACCACCTCGACAAGCTCACGCACGGCCGCGACGGAACGGTCGAACTCCGCCTTTTCGTCGCGGTCAAGAGTAATCTCGACGATTCGTTCGACCCCGCCGGCGCCGATCACCACCGGCACGCCGACATAAAGCTCGCGCACGCCATATTGCCCGGTGAGCCACGCGGCGCAGGGCAGGACCCTTTTTTTGTCGCGCAGATAAGCTTCGACCATGGCGATCGCCGAACTGGCCGGGGCGTAGAATGCCGACCCCGTCTTCAGCAAGCTCACGATTTCGGCCCCGCCGTCGCGCGTGCGCTGGACTATCTTCTCGAGTCGCTCCCGCGTCGTCCAGCCCATGCGCACGAGATCGGGCAGCGGGATGCCGGCAACGGTCGAATAGCGCACCAGCGGCACCATCATATCGCCATGGCCGCCGAGAACGAAGGCGCTGACGTCCTCGACTGAAACCTTCAGCTCCTCTGCCAGGAAATAGCGGAAGCGCGCGCTGTCGAGCACACCGGCCATGCCTACGACCCGATGCGGCGGCAGACCGCACGCTTCGCGCATGACCCAAACCATGACGTCGAGCGGGTTGGTGATCGTGATCACAAAGGCTTGCGGGCAATGCCGTTTGATCGCTTCGCCGACCGTCGAGATGACCTTGGCGTTGGTACCGATCAGATCGTCACGGCTCATGCCCGGCCGACGCGCTATGCCGGCGGTGACGACGACGACGTCAGCTCCCTCGATATCGGCATAATCGTTCGAGCCTTTGACGACCGCGTCATAACCCTCGATCGTCGAACCCTCTACGATATCGAGGGCTTTGCCTTGCGGCACCCCCTCAACAATGTCCAATAAAACGATGTCGCCTAGCTCCTTGAGCCCGGCGAGCAAGGCAATGGTGCCGCCGACTTGTCCGGCCCCAACCAGCGCAATTTTATTGCGTGCCATGCGACTGCCTCATCCATGCGGCGCTGAGCGCCGGGCGCGACCCGTCGCGTCTTTAGCGCGAAATCCGCTGACCGGCAAGGCGGCGAGGCGAAGCCGAGGGGACAGGCCGCGGTGAGATCCGTCCTTTGGGCTTCGGAACCGGAATGAACCAAGTTCGGCAAGCCAGCGGAAACGGCACTCCGCGAGATGGGACTGACGCAAATTTGACGCAAAACTAGGGCGAGGGGAGCGGAATAAGGGGACGCACGCAATGTCGTAGAGTACAAGAGCTTAGCCAGTCCGACGGCCACCGGCGGCGGGCGAGTTTGGCGCTATGCCCTGCCTGATATGACGAATGGCGCGTATTCTGATGGAAAAATGGACAGAACTCTCCGAAGATAAGGTGGTTAATCGCTGGACCTTCGGCCGCCGATCTGGGCCATTTGGTTTGCAGGCGATTACCTCCGTTTCGCATCGCCAGCCCTTCGTCTTCGCAGGACGCAATGGCAATAGAGGCCGCCTCGATCGAATCGCATATACCGGGCCTGCGGCGGTTTGCACGTGCACTCGTGCGTGGCGATCGCGAGCGAGCCGACGATCTTGTCCAGGACAGTCTTGAGCGGGCACTGTCGCGCTGGCATTTGCGCCGCGCGGAAGGCGATTTGCGCGGCTGGCTTTACACCATTCTCTACAACCGCTTCCTCAGTGAGCAGCATCGTCAGAAGCGGCGCGGGGTGCACGATACCTTGACCGAAGCGATCGAATCC
>NZ_DASSRP010000144.1:0-2237 GCF_035701725.1 Bradyrhizobium sp. | reverse complement strand
CTGCTCGGCGGCGACACCGTTTCGACGCCGGGGCCGTTGATGATTTCGATCACGGCCTTCGGCCGCATTCCCCAAGGCAAGATGATCCACCGCAGTGGTGCCAAAGTGGGCGACCAACTCGTGGTGTCGGGAACGATCGGCGATGCCGCGCTTGGGCTGGATATCCTCAAAGCGGGCAGGGTTGCGACGGCGCTCGCCGATGATGCGGCCGCGCGCGACCAGCTGGTCAATCGCTATCGCGTACCCCAGCCGCGCAATGCGCTCGCGGCCGCGGTGCGCGAATTTGCGCACGCAACCATGGACGTTTCGGACGGGCTCGCCGGCGACCTCGCCAAGCTTTGCGCGGCTTCTGCCGTGTCGGCGGTGATCGATCTGAAATCCGTTCCACTGTCGAAGGCGGCAGCGACTGCGCTCGCCTCGGGCGCGATCAGCATGGCCGAGATCATCTCGGGCGGCGACGATTACGAGATTCTGTGTGCTATTCCCCCTGACGCAGTCGACGAATTCGTCGGGGCGGCCCGGACCGCCGGGGTGCCAGCCTGTTTGATCGGGTCCGTCATCGCAGGCGATTCTCCGCCCAAATGGCTGGATGCGGAAGGTCAGGAACTGCCGCTCACGCGAACGTCCTACAGCCATTTCTAGGAATTTCACGAAAATGGCCCGTTTGATTGCAAATACCTTTCGAAATCGCCCATTTTTGCGACCCATAGCGTTGCGCCGGGCATGCGATTTTGGCATGGTCCCGGCCGATTTCAGGCCAGCCTTTGGGCAAGGTGGGCCTGCTTTTTGAGCGCCGCCGCGATCGCGGCCGGGGCGTGGGGCCATCTTTAGAGATCTGAGGCAAGTTCAATGACAGCATTATGGTTGATCGTGCTCTGCGGCGCGCTTTCCATCGTTTACGCCATCTGGGCGACGAGCTCGGTTCTGAAATCCGATGCGGGCAATCCGCGCATGCAGGAGATTGCGGCGGCGGTGCGTGAAGGCGCGCAGGCCTATCTGCGCCGGCAATACACCACCATCGGCATCGTCGGTGTCGTCATCTTCGCGCTGCTCGCTTATTTCCTCGGCGTCCTGGTTGCGGTCGGCTTTGCGATCGGCGCCATCCTGTCGGGTGCGGCCGGCTTTATCGGCATGAACGTGTCGGTTCGCGCCAACGTACGCACTGCGCAGGCGGCCACCACCTCGCTGGCCGGCGGCCTCGAACTCGCCTTCAAGGCTGGCGCCATCACCGGTCTTCTGGTCGCAGGTCTCGCTCTGCTCGGCGTCACACTCTACTTCGGCTTCCTGACTTACTCGATGCATCTGGCTCCCGACAGCCGGACCGTGGTCGATGCCATGGTCGCGCTCGGTTTTGGCGCTTCGCTGATCTCGATCTTTGCCCGTCTCGGCGGCGGCATCTTCACCAAGGGTGCGGACGTCGGCGGCGATCTCGTCGGCAAGGTCGAGGCCGGTATCCCGGAAGATGATCCGCGCAATCCCGCCACGATCGCCGACAACGTCGGCGACAACGTCGGCGACTGCGCCGGCATGGCAGCCGACCTGTTCGAAACCTACGCGGTGACGGCGGTTGCCACCATGGTGCTGGCCGCGATCTTCTTTGCGAAGACGCCGATCCTTGCCAACATGATGACGCTGCCGCTTGCCATCGGCGGTATCTGCATCATTACCTCGATTATCGGCACCTTCTTCGTCAAGCTCGGCGCGAGCCAGTCGATCATGGGCGCGCTGTATAAGGGCCTGATCGCGACCGGTATCCTCTCGCTCGCTGGCGTCGCCGCCGCCATCTATTGGCTGATCGGCTTCGGCAAGCTGGAAGGCGTTCCCTATACCGGCATGGCCTTGTTCGAATGCGGCGTCGTCGGGCTCGTGGTCACCGGTCTCATCATCTGGATTACCGAGTACTACACCGGCACCGACTTCCGCCCGGTGAAGTCGATTGCAGCAGCCTCCGTCACCGGCCATGGCACCAACGTGATCCAGGGTCTGGCGATCTCGATGGAAGCAACCGCGTTGCCCGCGCTCGTCATCATTGCCGGCATTCTGGTGACCTACAGCCTTGCCGGCCTGTTCGGCATCGCGATCGCGACCACGACCATGCTGGCGCTGGCCGGCATGATTGTTGCGCTCGACGCCTTCGGCCCGGTTACGGACAATGCCGGCGGCATCGCTGAAATGGCGGGCCTTCCGAAGGAAGTGCGCAAGTCGACTGACGCGCTGGATGCGGTCGGCAACACCAC
>NZ_DASSRP010000143.1:0-37178 GCF_035701725.1 Bradyrhizobium sp. | reverse complement strand
ATGATCTCATGGAGGGGTGTGGCTAAAAAGCGGCGTAGCTGTGCAGGACCCGGTATCAGGGCCAAATCTTCGAAAACTGTTGCCACAGCGACACAATCGTTGCGGTAAAGTCACCCTCGGATCGCTGAAATCTGCGAGACCGGCCCTTTGGCGGAGCCGGTCTCGCACTGCAACACGGCCTTGGAGCAGGCCTTAGTGCCCTGCCGGCGCCGAATAGCCACCGCTATAGCGGTAGGATTCCGGTGCGGCCTCATACGCCGGCGCGACCAAAGCGTTGCTGTTGCGGAATTCGGCTGAAGTGCGATGGCGAACGGTGCGGTGATTTTGTTCGTTGGCGGACGCCAATTGCACGGCAGAGAAGATTATCAACGCCGAACCGACAATCGTGAGAATTGTCTTTTTCATTTTTAGTCTCCCATAGCAGACGATTCACGAGGCCCGGCGCCTCGTTCATCGCTGCCGCCAGGAGATAGTTGCAGTTGCATGGACTTCTAGCTTGCCGTGAATCACGATGCGGCGAGCAAATTTATTGGACAGAAGATTTTCAGTCTAAATATTCAGCACACGGCCATAAGCATCCAGTACCGCTTCCTTCATCATCTCCGACAGCGTCGGATGCGGGAAGACGGTGTGCATGAGCTCTTCTTCCGTGGTCTCGAGATTCATCGCGACCACATAGCCCTGGATCAATTCGGTGACTTCCGCGCCGATCATGTGCGCACCGAGCAATTGACCCGTCTTCTTGTCGAAGACCACTTTGACGAGACCCTGGTCCTCGCCGAGTGCGATCGCCTTGCCATTACCAACGAACGGGAAACGTCCGACACGAACCTCCCGGCCGCCTTCCTTCGCTTTCGCCTCCGTGAGACCGACCGACGCCACTTGCGGGTTGCAATAGGTGCAGCCGGGGATCAGCAGCTTGTCGAGCGCATGCGGATGCAGGCCCTTGATGGCCTCGACGCAAACGACGCCCTCATGCTCGGCCTTGTGGGCCAGCATCGGGGGACCTGCGACGTCGCCAATGGCGTAGACGCCGGGCACGTTGGTCTTGCCGTAACCATCGATCACCACGCAGCCGCGGTCGGTTTTGACGCCGAGCTTCTCCAACCCGAGATTTTCGATGTTGCCGACCACGCCGACTGCCGAAATCACCCGATCGAACTCGACCGTCTGCGGTGCCTTGCCGTCGTCGATGGTGGCAACCACGCTGTCGCTCTTCTTCTCGAGCTTGGACACCTTGGTGTTGGTGAGGATCTTGATCCCCTGCTTCTCGAAACGCTTGCGCGCCAGCCCTGCGATCTCGGCATCCTCGACCGGCAGGATTTGGGGCAGCACTTCCACCACGGTGACTTGCGATCCCATGGTGTGGAAGAAGGATGCGAATTCGATGCCGATTGCACCGGAGCCGACGACCAGCAGCGACTTCGGCATCTTCTCCGGCACCATGGCCTCGAAGTAAGTCCAGACCAGCTTCTTGTCCGGCTCCAGCCCCGGCAGCACCCGCGGGCGCGCACCAGTGGCAATGATGATGTGCTTGGCCTGATAGGCGCCCTCGCCGAGCGCGCCTTTCGGCGCTTCGACGGCCGACTTCTTCACGGTGATCTTGCCGGGCGCGTCAATCGCAGCCTCGCCCCAGATGATCGTCACCTTGTTCTTCTTCATCAGGAAGCCGACGCCGTCGTTCAGCCTCTTGGAGACGCCGCGCGAGCGCTGCACCACCGCCTTCGGATCGTAGGCGATCTTCTCGGCGGAGAGGCCATAATCCTTGGCGTGCTGCATGTAGTGGTAGATTTCGGCCGAGCGCAGCAGCGCCTTGGTCGGGATACAGCCCCAGTTCAGGCAGATGCCGCCAAGATAGGATTTCTCGATGATCGCGGTCTTGAAGCCAAGCTGAGCGGCTCTGATGGCCGTGACATAGCCGCCGGGCCCCGAGCCGATGATAATGACGTCAAAGGATGTGTCGGCCATGCAGGCTCCGTTCAGCTCAAGTCGTTGTGCCGCGCATGCGGCGTTTCGAAATTCTCAACCTGACCAGCCACTCCGCAGCGCCGATCAGCACAAAAAAGCCGAGCCCCATGAAGAAGAGCGGCTGGGCGATATTGCGCGACAAGGCTTCGCCGCTGAAGAAACCGTCATGAATCACTTCCTGTCCAAGCGGACTGGCGACGACCACGACGATGAGGACGATCGATATCCAAGGCCAGCGCATCAGCATCCATGCTTCCCTCTCGGGGGTCGCGTGCCACTCAGACCATCATCATCACCGGATTTTCGATCAGCGTCTTGAAGGCGCCGATGAGCTCGGCGCCGAGCGCGCCGTCGATCGCACGGTGATCGCACGACAGCGTCACGCTCATCATCTGCGCGATCTCGATCTTGCCGCCGCGGACCACCGGGCGTTCGTCGCTGGTGCCGACGGCAAGGATCGTCGCATGCGGCGGGTTGATCACGGCCGTGAAGTGATTGATGCCGTACATACCGAGGTTGGAAACGGCTGTGGTGCCGCCCTGATATTCTTCGGGCTTGAGCTTGCGCGCGCGAGCACGGGCGGCAAAATCCTTCATCTCATTCGAGATCGCCGACAGCGTTTTGGTTTCAGCTTTGCGAATGATCGGCGTGATCAGCCCGCCCGGCATCGCCACGGCCACACCGATGTCGGAATGCTTGTGCTTGACCATGCCGCCTTCGGTCCAGCTCACATTGCAATTGGGAATCTTCTGCAACGCGACCGCCATCGCCTTGATCACGAAGTCATTGACCGAGAGCTTGTAGAGCGGCTTCTTTTCCTTGTCCTTTGGCGCGGAAGCATTGATCTCTTCCCGGGCGGACAAAAGCTTGCCGATGTCGCAGTCGATTGTGAGATAGAACGTCGGAATCGTCTGCACTGCGGCAGTGAGCCGCTGCGCGATCGTGCGCCGCATGCCGTCATGCGGCACGATCTCGTATGAGCCGGGTTCGAACAGAGCAAGAATCTGCTTGTCCGACATCGACGGTGCAAGTGCGGGACCGGCGCCTGGTGCGGCCGCCGCCGCCTTCAGTCCCTTGCCGGATTTGGCGTCCGCCACGTCGCGCGCAATCACGCGGCCATGCGGTCCGGAGCCGGTGATACGGGAGATGTCGATGCCGGCTTCCTTGGCGAGACGCCGCGCCAGCGGCGATGAGAACGTGCGCGCGTGACCATTGGCTTGCGATGCGGGAGTGGCCTGCTGCGTCGGAGAGGCGGCGGGCTGGGGCGCGGGCGCTGCGGCCGGTTTGGCAGCAGGTGCGGCCGGCGCGGGCGCAGCTGCCGCGGGCGGAGCTTCGGCTTTCGCCGGCGCTGCCGCCGGCTTTGCGCCCGCCGAGGCGCCAGCGGATTTAACATCCTCGCCGTCGCCTGCGAGCACAGCGATCACATCATTGACGGGAACGTCCTGCGTGCCCTCCGGAACGAGGATCTTGGCGATCGTGCCCTCGTCGACCGCTTCGACCTCCATGGTCGCCTTGTCGGTCTCGATCTCGGCGATGACGTCGCCGGATTTGACCTTGTCGCCCTCCTTCTTCAGCCACTTGGCGAGATTGCCCTTCTCCATCGTCGGCGACAAAGCGGGCATCAGAATATTGATTGGCATGTGCGAGGCCTCGCTTCCGTCAGCGATAACAAACAGCTTTGGCGGCTGCGACGACTTCCGCGGCCGAAGGCAGCGCAAGCTTTTCAAGGTTAGCCGCATACGGCATCGGCACATCCTTGCCCGAGACACGCGCGACGGGCGCGTCGAGATAGTCGAAAGCATGTTCCATGATGCGCGCGGCGATTTCGGCGCCGACGCCGCTCTGCTGCCAGCCTTCCTCGACGGTGACCGCGCGTCCGGTCTTCATCACCGAGGCAACGATGGTGTCGGTATCGAGCGGACGTAGCGTCCGCACGTCAACCACTTCGGCTTCGATGCCTTCCTTGGCGAGTTCGTCGGCGGCCTTCAACGCATAGGTCATGCCGTTCGACCAGGAGATAATCGAGACATGCGCGCCGCTACGCACGACGCGGGCCTTGCCGATCGGGATCACGAAGTTGTCGAGCTTCGGCACCTCGCCGGAATGGCCGTAGAGCACCTCGTTCTCAAGGAAGATCACCGGATTGGGATCGCGGATCGCCGCCTTGAGCAGGCCCTTGTAGTCGGCGGCCGAGAACGGTGCGACCACCTTCAGACCCGGAACTTGCGAATACCAGGCCGAGTAATCCTGGCTGTGCTGCGCGGCGACGCGCGCGGCCGCGCCGTTCGGACCGCGAAATACGATCGAACAGCCCATCTGGCCGCCGGACATGTAGAGGGTCTTCGCTGCCGAATTGATGATCTGGTCGATCGCCTGCATGGCGAAGTTGAAGGTCATGAATTCGACGATCGGTTTGAGGCCGGTCATCGCCGCACCAACGCCGATGCCGGCAAAACCGTGCTCGGTGATCGGTGTATCGATCACGCGCTTGGCGCCGAATTCCTGCAACAGCCCCTGGCTGACCTTGTAGGCGCCCTGATACTCGGCGACTTCTTCACCCATCAGGAACACGTCCGGATCGCGGCGCATTTCCTCCGCCATCGCATCGCGCAGCGCGTCCCGGATGGTCATCGTCACCATTTCGGTGCCGGCGGGAACTTCCGGATCGGGCTCGGCGACAGCCTTGGGGGCCGCGGGAACGGCTTCTTCTTTCGGCGCAGGCGCCGATTTGGCCTCAGCTGCCGGCGGGGCTGATTCAGCGGCCTTTTGCTGCCGGGCGGGTGCCGATGCCTTGGCTAAATCGGCCGCACTCTCGCCGTCGGCGAGAATGGTCGCAATCGGCGTATTGACGGCAACGTCGGCGGTGCCTTCCGGAATCAGGATCTTGCCGAGCGTCCCTTCATCGGTCGCCTCGACCTCCATCGTCGCCTTGTCGGTTTCAATTTCGGCGATCACGTCGCCGGACTTGATCGTCTCGCCTTCTTTCTTCAGCCACTTGGCGAGGTTGCCCTTCTCCATCGTCGGCGAGAGCGCAGGCATCAGAACTTGAATGGGCATATCAACTCCACGAAGTCGGTTTTAGAGCGCGCTCATCCAGCGCTGCGAACGCTTAACGATAGACGTCGGTATAAAGCTCTGACACATCAGGCTCGGGATCATGCTGCGCAAAATCGGCCGCCGCATTGACGATCTCGCGAACCTCGGCGTCGATCTTCTTCAACTCATCCTCGCTCATCTTCGCCGCGAGCAGCCGGTTGCGAACCTGCTCGATCGGATCGCTGTCGTGGCGGATCTTCTCCACCTCCTCGCGCGTGCGATACTTCGCAGGGTCCGACATCGAATGCCCGCGGTAGCGATAGGTCTGCATTTCCAGAATGAAGGGCCCCTTGCCGGCGCGGCACCAGGCGACGGCCTTGTCGGCTGCGGCCTTAACGGCGCGAACGTCCATGCCATCGACCTGTTCACCCGGAATATTGAAGGAAATGCCGCGCTTGGAAAAATCGGTCTGGGCCGAGGAGCGCATCACGGACGTGCCCATGGCATAGCGATTGTTCTCGATCACGTAGATCACCGGCAGCTTCCAGAGCTCCGCCATATTGAAGCTCTCATAGACCTGGCCCTGATTCGAGGCGCCGTCGCCGAAATAGGTCAGGCTGACGAAGTCGTTGCCGCGGTAGTGGTTGGCGAAAGCAAGCCCGGTTCCGAGCGAGACCTGCGCGCCGACGATGCCATGGCCGCCATAGAAGTTTTCGGCCTTGCTGAACATGTGCATCGAGCCGCCCTTGCCCTTCGAGTAGCCGCCGCGGCGTCCGGTCAGCTCGGCCATCACGCCCTTGGCGTCCATTCCGCAGGCCAGCATGTGGCCGTGATCACGGTATCCCGTTATGACCTGGTCGCCCCTCTTCAGGGCCATCTGCATTCCGACCACGACAGCTTCCTGGCCGATATAGAGATGGCAGAAACCGCCGATCGCACCCATGCCATAGAGCTGGCCGGCCTTCTCCTCGAACCGGCGGATCAGCAACATGTCCCGCAGCGCCTTCAACTCCTGTTCTCGGGTGAAGGGCGGGGGCGCCCCCTGCTCTTGAACGGTGTCGTTGGCGGCGCTTTTTTTGGATTGAGCCATGGCGTTTCCGGCATCAGGAGGGATATTGAGCCCTCTCTAGCCCAACTCAATCCGGCGTGGAAGGATTGGCTTGATGCCGCAGATGTTTTTGCAATGCCGCAATGCAATGCAGGTGGAAGTTTCGCAAAGCGCGACAGCCGGTTCGGATATTCAAATTGCGCAGGGCTGCGACGAGATGACCGCCTACTCCTAATCTCCGGAAATTGGCTGAGCCGCACGACCCATGCCCCCTCCATGCAATCTCGTCAAAGCGGAGAGCGGCTGGACCGATCGCGCACGCTCGCCGGACCACGTTGTTGGTGATTACTTCGAATTGATCATCCGAACGAGGTCGTGGGGGTTGGCATAATCGAGCTGAAACCGCGCGCGCTCATCGAGCATGTCGGGGTCCAGTCGGTCCGACCGCAGCAGCGAGACGCGCTGTTCGCCCTCGCTCCGTTCTTTTTTGAGGCGGGCGAGCTCGGCCGTCAGCGCGATGATTTCCTGATCGAGTTCCTGGCGCGCATTCAGACCATACTTGCCGGTATAGGCATTGACGCCGAAATAGCCGACCATGCCCGCCGCCATTAGGTAGAGCGCCAAGCCGGTCAGAAACGATTTGAGGCGTCGCCGAGAGACCATGGCAGGAACATGCGCTCACCGGGTTAAGGGAATGCTAAGCACGCCCTCAACCCCGATAAATCGCGGCCGATGTTCTCTTACCGGTTCTGCTTTTCGACGAAGGTCGCGAAAGCCGCGAGATATTGCTCAAGCACCTGCTGCAGAGATTCCTTGGTGAGGTTGCCTTTTTCGTCGAAAGCGTCGCCGATCCCGTTCAGATAGGTCTCGGGCTGTCCCATGATCGGACCGGAAATGCCCGGCAGGATGTTCTGCAGGTGCTTGGCTGCCGCAACTCCACCGAGCGGGCCGGGCGAATTCGAGATGATGCCGACCGGTTTGCCGAGGAACGAACTCTTACCATACGGGCGCGAGGCAACGTCGATGGCGTTCTTCAGTACGCCCGGAATCGAGCGGTTGTATTCCGGGGTGACAAACAGCACGCCGGCCGACTTCTGAATTCGTTCGCGGAACGACAGCCAGTCCGCCGGCGGATTGGCTTCCAGGTCCTGATTGAAAAATGAGATGCCGTGCGGCGTGACCACGTCGAGCTTGAGCGTCGGCGGCGCCAGCTTGGCCAGCGCGTTGGCAATTTTCAGGGTGAAGCTCTCCTTGCGGAGGCTGCCGGCGATGACGAGAACGTGGTGCGGGCTGGACATGGACTTTCCTTTGGAATGCGCTGGCCGCGCTTGGGCGGGATTTCGGCGTCACCCTAGCCGGCCTGGCAAAAGATGCAAGTGCATGGATTAGGCGGGCGCCCACCCGTCCGGTCAAAAAATCGTGCCCTCAACGAAAAGCAGGCCGCCTTTCGGGCGACCTGCTCGGGATTCCAGAAGCCGGCGGTCATAGCACCGGATTGAACGCGACCGGGATCAGCCGGTAGCCGTTGCCATCCTTCTCGACGTGACCGACGGCCGGGAACGGGAAATGGAAGCCGACAACGGTCGCCTTCTCGGCCGCCGCCATGTCATAGAATTTATGCCGGGTCTTTTGCGCCATGTCCGGATCTGCATCGTAGGCGACATGCCAGTCCGGGTTACGCAGGAAGAATTCGGGAATGTTGGTGACGTCGGCAGAGATGAGGATCTTCGAGTCGCCTGAGGCCACGGCAAACGAGGTATGGCCCGCCGTGTGGCCCGGCGTCCCGATCGCCGTGACGCCCGGTGCGACTTCCTTGTCCCAGTCGTACTTGGTCACCTTGGATTCGATTCCGGTGTAGATCTTCTTCACGTTGGCGAAGTAGTTCTTCATCATTTCGTTTGACTGGGCCTTGGCGGCGTTTTCATCGCTCATCCAGAACTCCCAATCCTTCGCCGGCACCTTGATCTCCGCATTCGGAAACGCCATCGAACCGTCGGCGGCGCGGATGCCGTTGGTGTGGTCAGGATGCAGATGGGACATGACGACCATGTCGACGTTCTTCGGATCGACCCCTGCGGCGGCAAGGTTTTGCATCATGCGGCCGGCCTGACCCTTGGTCGCATCGAAGGCTCCGATGCCGTTGCCGCAGTCGAGCAGAACCAGCTTGCCGCCGGTGTTGATCAGTTGCGGGTTGAACGGCACCGTCACCATGCCCTTCGGCATGTAAGCGGCTTCGGCGGCGGCAATTGCCGCGTCCTTGCTCGCATTGGTTACCCACTTGTCGGGCAGCGGGAACGTCCGGGCGCCGTCATTCACCGAGGTGCATTCGATGCTGCCGACCTTGTAGCGATAAAAACCTGGTGCCTGCGCGGCAGCCGCGGGCGCGGCGGCGTGAGCTTTTTGCGAGGCGAGCGGAAGAACGGAGATGGCGCCGATTGCAGCCGCGCCAGTCAACAAGTCACGGCGGTTCAAGTGATTCATGAAGGTTCCCCCCAAGTTTGTTTCGTGATTGATCGCGGGCGCGAATGTTCACTTCCCGCCCCATAAAGGCAAGCCACTTTCGTTTTTCACGTCCCTAACTTTGGGTTAAACCCCCGGGACGGCCCGCCGGCCGCTCACGTCTTGTTCGGATTGATTAGGTACTTCTCGCCGGTGGCCCGCCGGCCGTAGCCCGCGATGTGCGGAAGCTGAAGCGCCTCCTGCAGAGACAACACTTGCGTGTAGTGGCTGGCAAAGGTTGTTTTGAGTTCGGCGATAACGCGCGCCCGGAGCCTGGCCGCATCGGTCGCGCCGATCTTCATCAAGAACGGAAACAGCAACCAGCCGCCGATGCTCCAGGCGAAACCGAATGTCCGATTTATCTCGGTCGGACCCGGATCGAGCATGCCGTAGATGTAGACCTGCTTGTGCACGTTGGAGCCGTAGCGGCTATACGCCGTGGCGGTCTTGTTGGCTGCGACCTCCATGCCGGCGAGAATCTGCCCGGCGAGCTTGCCGCCGCCGATCGCATCGAACGCGATGGTGGCGCCGGTTTCGATCAGCGCCGCCGTCAGATCTTCGATGAACGTGGGCGCGGTGGAATCGACGACATGCTTCGCGCCGATCTTCCGCAGGATTTCCGCCTGCTCTCCGCTGCGGACGATGTTGACCAGCGCGATGCCGTCCTTCAGGCAGATCTTGTTCAGCATCTGGCCGAGGTTGGAGGCCGCCGCGGTGTGCACCAGCGCCTTGTGGCCCTCACGTCGCATCGTCTCGACCATGCCGAGCGACGTCAGCGGATTGACGAAACAGGAGGCGCCATCGGCAGGCGTCGCGTCTTCCGGCAACACCAGACAATCGCCCGCCCTGATGGTGCGGAATTGCGAATACATCGCACCACCGATCATGGCGACGGTCTTGCCCATCAGCGCCTTCGCTGCATCCGACGAACCGGTCTTGATGACGACGCCGGCGCCTTCGTTGCCGACGGGCATCGATTCATCGAGCCGTCCGGCCATCGCCCGCATCGCCTTTTCCGGCACTTGCGCTGTAACGACCGGCGCATCCTTGCTGCCGGAAGCTTTCGCCGTGCTCATGTCGGCCGCGCCAAACAAAAGGCCGATGTCCGAGGGGTTGATCGGCGTTGCCTCCACCCGCACCACGACCTCGTCGGCTGATGGCTCCGGCGTTGGCACGTCGAGCAGCGAGATTTCAAGTTCGCCGCTCTTCTTGATCAAAGACCGCAGTTGCAGACCGCGCTTGCCATCGCCAGCCATGATGTCCCTCCTCGGCTCAGGTTGATTACCAGGCGAGCGCCTTCAACGCTGCGCGTCCGGCATATTTGGCCTGGGCGCCCAGCTCCTGTTCGATCCGCAGCAACTGATTGTACTTGGCCGTGCGGTCGGAGCGCGCCAGCGAACCGGTCTTGATCTGCCCGCAATTGGTGGCGACCGCGAGGTCGGCGATGGTGGAATCTTCCGTCTCGCCGGAGCGATGCGACATCACCGCAGTGTAGCCGGCCTTGAAAGCCATCTCGACCGCTGCCAGCGTCTCCGTCAGAGTCCCGATCTGGTTGACCTTGATCAGGATGGAGTTGGCGCGACCTTGTCTGATGCCGTCGCCAAGTCGCGTCACATTGGTCACAAACAGGTCATCGCCGACGAGCTGACACTTGCCGCCGACCAGATCTGTCAGTTCCTTCCAGCCATCCATATCGTCCTCCGACATGCCGTCCTCAATCGAAACGATCGGATAGCGTGAGACCAGATCGGCAAGATATTTGGCCTGCTCGGAGCGCGATCGCGTCTTGTTTTCGCCGCCGTAGACGTAGGCGCCGTCCTTGAAAAACTCGGTCGCGGCACAGTCGAGCGCCAACATGACGTCTTGGCCCGCCTTGTAACCGGCCTTGCCGATCGCGCCCATGACGAATTCGAGCGCGGCATCTGCCGACGGCAGGTTCGGCGCGAAGCCGCCTTCGTCGCCGACATTGGTGTTGTGGCCGGCTTTTTTCAATTCACCGCGCAGCGTGTGAAAGATTTCCGATCCGCACCGCAAGGCATCGGCAAAGGTCGCCGCGCCCACGGGCATGATCATGAATTCCTGGAAGTCGATCGGGTTGTCGGCGTGCACGCCGCCATTGACAATGTTCATCATCGGCACGGGCAAAGTGCGCGCGGCGGTGCCGCCGACGTAACGATAAAGCGGCATGTCGAAGGATGCCGCCGCCGCCTTGGCGCAGGCGAGCGAAACGCCGAGGATGGCGTTGGCGCCGAGCCGGCTCTTGTTTGGCGTGCCGTCGAGTTCGATCATGATCTGGTCGATCTGCGTTTGCTGCTCGACCGATACATCAGCCAGCGCGTCGAAGATTTCGCCGTTGACGGCCTCGACCGCTTTTTGCACGCCCTTGCCTAGATAACGCGACTTGTCGCCGTCGCGCAGTTCGACCGCCTCATGAGCGCCGGTCGAGGCACCGGACGGCACCGCCGCGCGGCCCATGGAACCGTCTTCCAGCATGACATCCACTTCGACGGTGGGATTGCCGCGGCTATCGAGAATTTCGCGGCCGATGATATCGACGATGGCGGTCATGAGGGCCTCTTCGGAAAGTGTGGTTTGACGTGATGGGGGTGCTTCTACAGCAAGCCCAAGGTGCGGAAAAGGTTGCCGCTCCGGGAATGAATTGGCTAATAACGCGGCAACGGAGACCTGAAATGCCCAGCAAGCCTCGAAAGGCGCAAAAAGCCGCCGCGTTACCAGCCAGCCTTCAGCTCGGCCGCGCCGTCGAATGGCCCACCACGCCGGAAGACGCCAAGCTCGATGCCGTTCCCAATCCGCAGAACGACACCAATTATCTGGTGCGCTTTACGGTGCCCGAGTTCACCTCGATTTGTCCGGTCACCGGCCAGCCCGATTTCGCGCATCTGGTCGTCGACTACGTTCCCGGCCCCTGGCTTCTGGAATCGAAATCGCTCAAACTCTATGTCGCAAGCTTCCGCAATCACGGCGCTTTCCACGAGGACTGCACGGTCATGATCGGCAAGCGCATCGCGGCCGAGGTCAAGCCGAAATGGCTGCGCATCGGCGGTTATTGGTATCCGCGCGGCGGCATTCCCATCGACGTGTTCTGGCAAACCGGCAGGCTGCCGAAGGGCATGTGGATCCCCGATCAGGGCGTTGCGCCCTATCGCGGCCGGGGCTGATTTTTCAACAGACTTCGAGGTCGGAGCCATCGGTCAGGCGAAGGCGGCCTTTCGCGCTCTTGCGCGGGCCGTCGGCAGGCACGGCAGTCCCGGCATTGGCCAATCCCCAGCGCGGCATGTTGTTGTAGACGCTCTCGTGGGCCCCGGCCTTCACAAGAAACGTCTCGTGCCAGATGCCGACGTCGCCGTTGGAAGCAACACGGCGGTTGAAATCGCGCCACGCCGGCAAATGCTCGAACGATTGCCCGGTCGCATAGGCCTGCAGCTGCTCAAAGCTTCGCCAGTACTGGATCACCATCAGATTGGGAAAACCGAACGCGTTCCGCGCGTGCAGAAGGCCAAGTTCGGGCCGCTTGCCAAGCTCGATCAGCATCCGCGGCATCGCCGTCGCCACCGGCA
The DNA here is from genome assembly GCF_035701725.1 of Bradyrhizobium sp. Taxonomy (GTDB): domain Bacteria; phylum Pseudomonadota; class Alphaproteobacteria; order Rhizobiales; family Xanthobacteraceae; genus Bradyrhizobium. The sequence continues at coordinate 25,049 of NZ_DASSRP010000143.1, read as the reverse complement.
GCCACTTCCAGAACTTCCACCATTTGTTGATGCGCATCCCGATCAGGAACACAACGAAGTCGCCGTCGAGCTGGGCCGTCATTCGAGCAGGAATGATCGCGGACATCGCTGACGGCTCCTTGAACGAAATGGGCTCAACGGGCTGCATGGACCCCGCCGGGCGATTTCATGATGCCATTTTGAAATCGATGGCTCAATCGGCGAACGGTCACGTTCAGGAAGGCCCGGCTCGATTAACAATTGTTTTCGATTGATTTGACCATTACTATTCGTTGGATCGAACAGTCGAGACACTTGATATTTGTTGGGCAACGCAGGGAGCCCAACGCAAATGACCCGACCAGCCACTTCGCTCGTATCCAATGACGATATCGTCACAGCATATGCCAGGCGCGCCGTCGCCGCCCTTCCGGGGGTGCTGATGGCCTCCACCATCGCGGCATCGGCCTATGGCTTGCGCCAAGTGCCGGGAATGACGGCCTTCAGTCCCCTCATCCTGGCCATTCTGATCGGCGCCGCCTTTCACAACTTCGTCGGCACGCCGGCGATCGCCAAACCCGGCGTCGCCTTCAGCATGCGGCGGCTCCTGCGTTTCGGCATCATTCTGCTGGGCTTTCAACTGACCACCGACCAGATCGTCGAGGTGGGGCACCGCGGCCTCATCATCATTGCCGTGACGCTGGCCTCGACTTTCGTTTTCACCACGTGGATGGGAAGGTTGCTCGGCGTCGAGCACAAGCTCGCGCAACTGATCGCGGCAGGCACGTCCATTTGCGGCGCTTCGGCGGTGATCGCCACCAATACCGTGACCAACGCGCATGACGAAGACGTCGCCTATGCGGTTGCCTGCGTGACGATCTTCGGGTCGGTCGCGATGTTCGCCTACCCGCTGCTACCGGCGCTCCTGCATCTCGCTCCCCACGATTACGGATTGTGGACCGGCGCCTCGATTCACGAAATCGCACAAGTGGTCGCCGCTGCCTTCCAGTACGGCAAGACAGCCGGAGAATTCGGCACCATCGCCAAGCTGTCGCGGGTCATGCTGCTGGCGCCGGTCGTCATCCTGCTGGGGTGGCTCGCCTCTCGCCGCAGCGCCGCTCGCGGCTCGACCAGATCGGCGCGACCGCCCATGCCCTGGTTCCTGCTTGGCTTCGTGGCGGCGATCGGCCTGAACAGTCTGATCACCATCCCGGCGGCGGAAAAGGCCGAGATCGCGGCGTTCACCACCTTCCTGCTTTCGGTCGCGCTCGCAGCGATGGGATTGGAGACCGACATTCGCAAGCTCACCGCCAGAGGGTTGCGGCCGGCGCTACTCGGCGCACTCGCCTTCCTCTTCATCGCCGGTTTCAGTCTCGCATTGATCAAACTTTGGGGTTAGCCGATGACTCTCGAACAGCTACGCATCTTCGTTGCCGTCGCCGAAAAGCAGCATGTGACGCGGGCTGCCAGTGAACTCAACCTCACCCAATCGGCAACGAGTGCTGCGATCGCAGCGCTTGAGGCACGGTACAGCATCAAGCTGTTCGACCGCATCGGGCGCGGCATCACCCTCACCCCGACCGGTGCTGACTTCCTCGTCGAGGCCCGTGCGGTACTCGCCCGCGCCAAAGACGCGGTGCAGGTTCTCAATGAACTCGCAGGCCTGAAGCGCGGTTCACTTGCGATCGCCGCCAGCCAGACGGTTGGAAACTACTGGCTACCGCCGCGAATTCAGACCTTCCATGCTGCCTATCCCGGGATCGACCTGCGACTTTCCATCACCAATACCGAACAGGCGGCCAAGATGGTGCTCGAAGGCAGCGCCGACGTTGGCTTTGTCGAAGGCGAAGTCGAGGAGAGCTCGCTGGCTGCAAAACGGATCGACGGTGACAACCTGATCCTGGCCGTCGGCGCGAAGCACCCCTGGGTCAACAGAACGAAAGTGTCTGCGAAAGATTTGCCTGCCACACCCTGGATCTTGCGAGAGCGAGGCTCGGGGACCCGTTCGATGTTTGAAGCCGCACTTCGCCGGAATGGCCTCAAATTGTCTGCCCTCCGGATCGCGCTCGAGCTTCCCTCCAACGAAGCGGTTCGCTCCGCCGTCGAGGCAGGCGATGGCGCCACGGCCGTTTCCGACCTGGTCGCCGCGCCATCCATCGTGGCCAAGACGCTGCACCACGTCCGCTTCGATCTGCCGGGCCGCTCGTTCTACATCTTGCGCCACAGGGATCGGCACATCAGTCGCGCCGAAGATGCGCTGCTGAAATCGCTGCGTTAGCCATCGACCCTCTTGCCTGCGTCAGCCGGCGGCCGCTGGCGCAACAGCCGCGCGCAGGCCAGCCCGAGCGCGGTGATGATCACTGCACTCGTCAGCAACGTCGCGATCTTGCCGGCGTGTTGAATGCCGAAGCCATAGGCAATCGGGCCGATCGTCTGGCCCATGAAAAAGAAGAACGAGTGCAACGCCAATGCGGTGGCGCGGGCTTCCACCGAGAGCTCGCTGGCGAACACCTGCAGGCAGCCGTGGATCATGTAGAAGCCCCATCCCATCAGCAGCAGGCACATCATCTGAAGCTTCCAGCCGGGTCCAAAGGCAGTTGCGGCCAATTGAAGACCGACGAGGGTCGCCCCCGTGATCATCATGCCATTGACGCCAAGCCGCGGCAGAAAGCGGGAAATGGTCATCGTGTAAAACAGCCCGCCGACGGCAAAGCCGGCGATCACCAAACCGGCGATCGAGAGACTGGTCTCGCCGAGATCGAACAGAAACGAGGCGAGGTAGGGAAACAACCCAAGCACACAACAGCCTTCGATAAAGACCGCGGCGTAGCACAGCGCATTCGGATTGCTGAAGATGGTGCGATAGCCGTGGCGAAGCATTGTGAGATTGGTTTTCGGAGCAGTGTTGATCGCCTTGCCGCGAAAACCGGCGGCGACCGCGATAGACGCCGCGACCACCAGCGCACCGAGAATCGCGAGCACGCCGCGCCAGCCGAGAAGATCGCCGATCACGCCCGAGAACGATGCGCCCAAGAGATTGCCGGTCATTGAGCCGGCCAGCGTGCGCCCGATCGCGACCTGGCGCTTCTCGGGTGCGACGAGATCGCTGGTCAGGCTGAGGGCCACCGGGAATACGCCGCCGGAGCCGATGCCGGCGAGAATTCGCGTTGCGAACAACAGCGGAAACGAGCCGGTAACCGCGCCGAGCATGTTGGCCACCCCGAGAATGACCAGGCAGGCGATCATCAGGCGGACCTTGCCGAACAAGTCGGCCGCCGCCCCCAGTATCGGCTGTATCACCGCAAAGGTGAACGCAAACACCGCGGCGAAACTCGCAGCCGTGGCAATGCTGATGCCGAATTCGTCGGCGACGTGCGGCAGGACCGGATCGAGCGCACGGGCGGAGAGGCTTGCCGCAAAGGTCGCGATCGCGATGATGTTGATCGCGGGCGGCATGCGATCATGCGGCCGCGGCGGCGTCTTCAGCATCAGCGCGCCACGTGCTTCTCAGACATTTTTGGCAATCCGGTCGAACGCCATCAAGATTTTGAGCAGACCTTCGAATTCGCGCAGCGGCACCATGTTCGGCCCGTCGGAGGGCGCACGATCCGGATCGGGATGGGTCTCGATGAAAACGCCGGCAACGCCAACGGCGACGGCCGCCCGCGCGAGAAAGGGGACGAATTCGCGTTCGCCGCCCGAGGACGTACCCTTGCCTCCGGGTTGCTGCACCGAATGGGTCGCGTCAAAAATGACAGGCGCGCCGGTGGTGCGGGCTAGGATCGGCAATGCGCGCATGTCGGAAACCAGCGTGTTGTAACCGAACGATGCGCCGCGTTCGGTGACGAGCACCTTCGGATTTCCGGCGCCCGTGATCTTGGCCACTACGTTCGCCATGTCCCACGGCGCCAGGAATTGACCTTTCTTGACGTTGACGACCTTGCCGGTCGCGCTAGCGGCCAGCAACAGGTCGGTCTGCCGGCACAGGAACGCCGGGATCTGCAGGACATCGACAGCCTGCGCGACTTCGGCGCACTGCGCGGCCTCGTGCACATCGGTCAGCACGGGCAACCCCAGCGAGGAGCGGATTTCGGCGAAAATCGGTAGCGCTTGCGCCAATCCAATGCCCCGCGCCGCGGAGGCGCTGGTGCGATTGGCCTTGTCGAAAGACGTCTTGTAGACGAGCCCGATCTTGAGGCGATCGGCGATTTCCTTCAGCGCGGAAGCGACCTCGAGCCCATGGGCCCGGCTTTCGAGTTGGCATGGGCCCGCGATGATCGAAATCGGCAAGGCATTGCCGAATTTGACCGGGCCGACGTCAACGATTTCTGCGGCGGAAATGTCGGCGCTCAATGATCTGGATCCTGTTTGGCCGCGACCATGCCGGGCGCTAACGCCCCGATCAACCTAATTTTGTTCGAATATCAGGGTTGCGCCAAACGCCTCGCCCGGCGGCACGACAAGCCGTTCGCCCCGACGCCGTATGGCTATCCCGTTTTGCTGCAGCAAGGCTTCCGTCACCGCCAGATCGCCGACGGCAAAGCTGATGGCGCTTAGCCTGATCCCCTCGCCGCTCGCGACGGGGGCGCCCAGGCGATCGCGCGCCGCGTCCGGGTCCAGGATTTCGAGATCACCATTTTCCGTGTGTGCGGTCAGACCGGCCGTAGCCGAAGCAACGTCCGCAACGCCCGTGTAGGCCTTGAGAAAGTCTCGGTAGCGGGCAGGATGAGTAGCCAGCATCATCACGCCAGTCACACGCTGCGCTCCGTTGGCGTGGGTCTGGAACGCCGGATTCCAGAAATTCTCGGGATAGCGGTGCTGGCACACGGCAAAGCGCACATCCGGTGAATGAGGCTCGGCGGCAAAGGCCAGCGAGAAGGCAAGCTTTACCGTGCTGCCGTCGGGCCGTTTGCCTTCGCGGCCGAAATCGAACACATCGAACGCACCGATGCCGCTCGCTTCGAATGCGCGCGCATCGGCTGAGGCATTGCTGCTGTTGAGAAGCAGCATCGAAAAGCCCTCGTGGCGGGCGAGGAAATCCTGATTGAAGGCGCCGAACGAAAAGAAACGCGGGCCATGCGGCACGATCTTCTCGGGCTCGGCGACTTCCAGAATCTCGATGTAGCAGTTCTTCAACTGCACGATGCGGTTGTGCGTGCCCCAGGGATGACGATTGCGGCCGCCGGCGATGAACCCGGCGCGGACGTAGAAGTCCGCAGCCGCATCCAGATCGCGGACCACGTGCACAATGTGGTCGAGGCCATGGGGCATCGGTGTGCGCTTACTTCACTGACGAGAACGAGGTCGGCACCAGCAACTGATTGACGATGTTGGCGACGATCTGCCCATCCGCCTCGGTCTTGGCGCGCGCCTCGATCCACTCGGGATCGCTCTGAAACGCGGTCCATTTCTTCTCGCGCTCGGCGAGCGATTCCCAGGCGAGCAGATAGGTCAGTTCCTGATTGGATTCGCCGACCAGCGTGGTGAAAAACCCGGCCTGGCGAATGCCGTGCTTTTCCCAGAGTTTCAACGTGATGGTATCGAAGCGCTTGAGCAGCGCAGGCAGCCGGCCCGGCACACAGCGATAGACGCGGGTCTCGTAGATCATCGAACACTCCCTTTGACCTTGTTCTTGGCGGGAGCGTCTTTTCGCAACAATCGGCGGACCCGTCAAAGGCCGCCGACGCATGGCATGGCGTCACACCAGCCGCGACTGCACCATCGCCGCCTCGATGAATGAAGCGAACAAGGGATGCGGTTCAAATGGTCGCGACTTCAATTCCGGGTGAAATTGCACGCCAATGAACCAGGGATGGTCTTCATATTCGACGATCTCCGGCAGAATGCCGTCAGGCGAGAGCCCGGAGAACCGCAAGCCGTGCTGCTCAAGCCGGTCCTTGTAGGCGGTGTTGACCTCGTAGCGATGACGATGCCGCTCCGAAATCTCGGTCGCGCCGCCATAAACCTGCGAAACACGGCTGCCGCGCTTGAGCGCAGCGGGATAGGCGCCAAGCCGCATGGTGCCGCCGAGATCGCCATTTTTCGACCGCCGTTCCAGTTCGTTGCCGCGCAGCCATTCCGTCATCAGCCCGACGACCGGCTCCGGCGTCGGACCGAACTCGGTCGAATTGGCGTTCGAAATGCCGACGAGATTGCGCGCGGCCTCGATCACCGCCATCTGCATGCCGAAACAAATGCCGAAATACGGCACATCCCGCTCGCGCGCGAACTGGGCGGCGCGGATCTTTCCCTCGGCGCCGCGCTGGCCAAATCCGCCGGGAACGAGAATGCCGTTGACGTGCTCAAGGAATGGCGCGGGATCTTCGTTTTCGAAGACCTCGCTTTCGATCCAGTCGAGATTGACCTTGACCTTGTTGGCGATGCCGCCATGCGACAAGGCCTCGATCAGCGACTTATAGGCGTCCTTCATGCCGGTGTACTTGCCGACAATGGCAATCGTCACCTGCCCTTCGGGATTGCGGATCCGTTCGTTGATGACGTTCCAGCTTTGCAGGCTCGGCGGAATCTTGGAGGTGATGCCGAACGCAGCAAGCACTTCATCATCGAGACCGGCGGCGTGGTAAGCCTCCGGAACGGCATAGATGTTGTCGACATCCTTTGCTTCGATGACTGCGCTTTCGCGCACGTTGCAGAACAGGCCGAGCTTGCGGCGCTCTTCCTTCGGAATCGAACGATCGGTGCGGCACAACAAAATGTCCGGCTGGATGCCGATCGAGCGCAGTTCCTTGACGGAGTGTTGCGTCGGCTTTGTCTTCAACTCGCCGGCGCTCGGGATGAACGGCAAAAGCGTCAGATGAATGTAGATCGCATGATCCCTCGGCAGGTCATTCTTGACCTGGCGGATCGCCTCGAAGAACGGCAGTCCCTCGATGTCGCCAACCGTGCCGCCGATCTCGCACAGCACGAAGTCGAATTCGTCGTTGCTGTCGAGGATGAAATCCTTGATCGCATTAGTGACGTGCGGAATCACCTGGATGGTCGCGCCGAGATAGTCGCCGCGCCTCTCCTTGGTGATGATGTCCTGATAGATGCGCCCGGTGGTGATGCTGTCCGCCTTGGTGGCCGGACGCCCGGTGAAGCGCTCATAGTGGCCAAGATCGAGATCGGTCTCGGCGCCGTCATCGGTCACGAACACTTCGCCATGCTGATACGGCGACATCGTTCCGGGATCGAGATTGAGGTAGGGATCGAGCTTTCGCAGCCGAACCTTGTAGCCACGTGCCTGCAACAGCGCGCCAAGAGCTGCCGATGCCAGACCTTTTCCGAGCGAGGAAACCACGCCGCCGGTGATGAAGATGTACCGCGCCATGGGACTCAACCTTTAAGCCCACAGAAGCGATTCGCCAAAACGAAAAGGCTCATAGCCGCGAATTTTTCCCGGCCTGTGGGTGACGCTAAAATTAAAGAGATATCAGTGCCTTGATATAGGAGCTTGATGCAGCAAGGTAGAGCGCCATGCTGCATAGCCATCCTGCTTTATTGCGAGCGTGGCGCTTGGGGACCGGGCGGCGCGGCCGGCGGCTGTGCCTCATCGGACTTCTTCAGCGAGTCCAGGACGCCGCCACCTGAGGGCGCCGCGGGCGCGCCACCTGCCGGCTGCGACTGCGAGGTCGGCAAAATCACCGAACTCGGCTTGCGGTCGTAGCTCGCAAGCCAGGACAGAAACAGGCTGGTCAGAAAGAAGCCCACAGCAAGAATAGCCGTCGTGCGCGTCAACAGATTGGCCGTACCGCGGCTTGACATGAAGCCAGCGCCGCCACCCATGCCGAGACCGCCGCCTTCGGACTTCTGCAGCAGCACCGTCGCGATCAAGGTCGCAACGATCATCAAATGGATCACGATAATGACAGTCTGCATTTCGACCTTTCGTCGCAAACCAAGGCTGGCCGGCAGTGGGTTTCGGTTTGGCGGGATTTTGAATTCGGCCGGGTGTTACACGATCACACAGGCCGTTGTCACCCCCGGCCGAGGGCCGTGTCCCGGTTCTGACATTCGTATCTTGTCGCAGCGGGCTCGGTTACGAATGTCAAATCCACCGCACTGCCGCTCAGTTAGGGACAATCGGCGGCAATCGCAAGGAAATCGGAGGCTTTCAGGCTCGCCCCCCCGATCAGGGCGCCGTTGACGTTGGCCACTCCCAACAGTTCCCGCGCATTCGACGGCTTGACCGAGCCGCCGTCGAGGATGCGCATCCCGACTCCCTCGTCCTTGAACCGGGCGCTCAGGGTCTGGCGGATAAACTGATGAATTTGCTCGACATCTTTGGCCGTCGGCGTCAGGCCGGTGCCGATCGCCCAGATCGGCTCGTAGGCGACGACCAGATTGCCGGCACGCGCCCCCTCGGGAAGCGATCCCTGCAGCTGGCTGCGGCAGATATCGAGCGTCTGGGCGGCATCGCGCTGGGTTTGGGTTTCCCCAATACAGACAATCGCGGTCAGGCCGGCCCGCCAGGCCGCCTCGGCCTTTTGCCGAACCAGATGATCGCTTTCGCCGTGATCGGCGCGCCGCTCCGAATGGCCCACAATAACCGCGCTGGCGCCAGCATCGGCCAGCATTTCGGCGGAGATGTCGCCGGTATGGGCGCCTGACGGCTTGGGGTGGCAATCCTGGCCGCCGATCGCCACGCTTTTTGAGCCGGATGCCTTCGCGGCAAAAGCCGCGATCAACGTGGCTGGCGGACAGACCAGAAGGTCAGCCTTCCCCGTCACGCCGGGGGCCCCCGCGATCATGGCCTCGAACTCGCTCATCGAGGCGCGAAGCCCGTTCATTTTCCAATTGCCGGCGATCAGCGGCCGAAGGGTCGAGCTCATATCCAGAAAGTTCCTTTGAAGCACGAACGGTCAGCCCATCGCTAGCAGAGGCCGGCAAACTCGGCCAGATCGGGCCAAACGGCAGGTCCCCTTGCCGTTAACTCTTTCAGTTGGCGCGCCGCCGTTATTGCGGGTAAAAGGCCGCCACTTTATGATGCGTTATCAATCCGGTGGCGCCCGTTTGCGGACTTCGAGAACGAATTCCCGCGGGTACCGGCCGGTTCCCTCCTGCCAACAAGTTGGACCCCATGCTTCGAGGAATGCGTAAAGCCTCATCAAACTGGCTCGGCAAAATTATCATGGCCACGGTGATGGGCGTGCTGATCATCAGTTTCGGCATTTGGGGTATCGCGGATATCTTCAGGGGCTTTGGCCAGTCCAGCCTTGCCAAGATCGGACGCACGGAGATTTCGACCGATCAATTCCGTCAGATCTACATGGACCGGTTGCAACAGATCGGACGCCAGTACGGCCGTCCGCTGACATCAGAGCAGGCCCGCGCGCTCGGTTTTGACCGCCAGGTGTTGCAACAGACGATCGCGGAAGCTGCCCTTGACGAGGAAGCGCGGCGGCTCGGGCTTGGACTGTCGACCGAGGACACGCTGAAGACAATCTTCAGCGATCCGAATTTCAGGGGCGTCAACGGCCAATTCGATCCGCAACGCTTCCAGGGCCTGATCCGCCAGATGGGTTACAGTGAGCAGCGGTTCATCGCCGAGCAACGGCGCATCCTGCTGCGCCGTCAGATCGCGGGTTCGATTGCCGCGGCTATGGAGCCTCCGAAAGTACAGTTGGAGGCGCTGGCGCGCTTCCAGACCGAGCAGCGCTCGATCGAATACGTCAAACTCGGCGCGGCCCAGGCCGGAACCATCGACTCGCCCTCGCCGGAGGCGCTGGCGGCCTATTTCGAAGATCACAAGGCGCTGTTCCGCGCGCCGGAGTATCGCAAGATTTCCTTTGTTATGGTGACGCCCGAAGAAATCGGAAAATGGACCGAGGTCTCCGACGAAGACGCCAAGAAGGCGTTCGAGCTGCGCCGCGACAAGCTGGGGACGCCCGAGCGCCGGGAGATCCAGCAAATCACGTTCCCGAACGCCGACGAAGCCACGGCCGCCCGCAAGCAGATCGCATCAGGTACCTCGTTCGAAGACATCGCCAAGCAACGCGGCCTCAATCAGACCGACGTCGATCTCGGCCTGATCACCAAATCGGCGATCGCCGACCCGGCAATCGCCGATGCTGCGTTCTCGCTGCCCTCAGGTGAAGTCAGTCAGCCCGCGCAGGGACGGTTCGGCTATGCACTCATCAAGGTTGGCAAGATCGAGCCCGGCGTCACTGCGACCTATGAAGGTTCTGCCCAGCAGATCAAGCGCGACATCGCCAACGAGCGCGCGCGCACCAAGGTTGGTGAACTCCGCGACAAGATGGAAGACGAGCGCGGCGGCGGTGCGAGTGTAGTCGAGGCGGCGCAGAAGCTTGGGCTTTCAGCCGTAACCATCGACGCGGTTGACCGTTCGGGCCGCATGCCCAATGGCCAGCCCGCATCTAATATTCCCCGCGGGCTCGACGTAGTGACCCAGGCCTTTAACAGCGACGTCGGCGTCGACAACGACCCGATTTCGTTCAACGGCGGCTATGTCTGGTACGACGTGCTCGGCATCACCCCCTCGCGCGAGCGCAAGCTCGACGAGGTCAAGGATCAGGTCGAGGCGCGCTGGCGCGCGGAGCAGATTTCCGGCCGGTTGCGCAGCAAGGCTCTCGACATGGTCCAGAAGCTCAATTCTGGCGCCAAGCTCGCGGATGAGGCTGCGTCGGCAGGCCTTGCCGTCGAAACCGCAAGCGGCTTCAACCGCGCCGCCACCCTGCCCGGCCTCAACGCGGGCGTAGTTGCAGCGGTGTTCGGCACCGCCAAGGATGCCGCCGGCCAGACGCCCGATGTCGCAACCAACGGCTGGATCGTTTTCCGCGTTACGGATATCACCGTGCCGCCGGTCGATCTTTCCTCTGATGCGATGAAGCGGCTGAAGGACAACGTTCAACGAGCCGAGACCGATGAGCAGATCGCTCAGTACGTCACCAAACTGGAATCGACGATCGGAACCAGCGTCAATGAAACCGCTTTTGCGCAGGTGACCGGCGCGAACAACAACTGAGCGTGCTTGGCCGAAAGCGTGTGATGGACGATCTCAAATCAATCATTGCCAAAGTAGCGACAGGCGCCACACTTTCGCGCGAAGAGGCCGCCTCCGCCTTCGACCGGATGATGTCCGGTGAAGCCACGCCGTCGCAGCTCGGAGGGCTGTTGATGGCGCTGCGCGTCCGCGGCGAGACCATCGACGAAATCACCGGCGCGGTGACGGCGATGCGCGCCAAGATGCTGAAGGTCAAGGCGCCGCCCAATGCGATCGACGTCGTCGGCACCGGCGGCGACGGCTCGGGTTCGGTGAATGTGTCGACCTGCGCGGCGTTCATCGTCGCGGGCGCCGGCGTGCCGGTCGCCAAACACGGCAATCGCGCGCTGTCCTCGCGTTCGGGTGCGGCCGATGTGCTGGCCGCGCTCGGCGTGAAGATCGACCTGACGCCCGAACAGGTCAGTCGCTGCGTGACCGAGGCTGGCATCGGCTTCATGTTTGCGCCGGCGCACCATCCGGCCATGAAGAACGTCAACCCGACCCGTGTCGAGCTCGCCACGCGCACGATCTTCAATCTGTTGGGACCGCTCTCCAATCCCGCGGGGGTCAAGCGGCAAATGGTTGGCGTATTCTCCCGGCAATGGGTGCAGCCATTGGCCCAGGTTCTGAAAAACCTTGGCTCGGAATCGGTTTGGGTCGTCCACGGCTCCGACGGCCTTGACGAGATCACCCTCACCGGCCCGACTTTCGTCGCCGCGCTCGAAAACGGAGAAATCCGCTCGTTCGAAGTGTCGCCGGAAGACGTCGGCCTCAAACGCGTCGCGAGCGAAGCATTGAAGGGAGGCGATGCCGCCGCCAACGGCGTTGCCCTCAAAAGCGTCCTTGACCGCATGCCGAGCCCCTATCGCGATGTCGCGCTGCTCAATGCCGCGGCGGCGCTGGTGGTTGCCGGCCGCGCCAAGGATCTGAAGGAAGGCTTGGCGATGGGCATCAAATCGATCGACGAGGGTGCGGCGGCCGAACGGCTGAAGCGCCTGATCGCGATCTCCAACAGCTAGGCGTGGCTCTTTCGATGGCTGACATCCTCAACCGCATCGAGACCTATAAGCGCGAGGAGATAGCGGCCGCCAAACGGGCGCTGCCGCTGGCCGAGCTGGAAGCGCGCGCCAAGGCTGCTCCCGCGCCGCGCGGCTTTGTCGCAGCCATCCGCGACAAGCTCTCGCATGGCGACTACGCGTTGATCGCCGAGATCAAGAAGGCATCGCCCTCCAAGGGGCTCATTCGGGCGGATTTCGATCCTCCCGCGCTGGCCAAGGCCTATGAGACCGGCGGCGCCGCGTGCCTCTCCGTCCTGACCGATGCGCCCTCGTTTCAGGGCCATCTCGATTTCCTTGTCGCAGCGCGTGGCGCGACCAGACTGCCGGTGTTGCGCAAGGATTTCATGTACGACGCCTATCAGGTGGCGGAGGCCCGTGCTTATGGCGCCGACTGCATCCTGATCATCATGGCCGCGCTGGAAGACAGCGCCGCGCGTGACATCGAGGCCGCGGCGCTCGCCTATGGCATGGACGTGCTCGTCGAAATCCATGACCGCGGCGAACTGGAACGCGCGCTGAAACTTCGCTCGCCGATGATCGGGGTCAACAATCGCAACCTGCGCACATTCGAGACCAGGCTCGAGACCAGCGAGGCATTGGCGCCGCTGATCCCGAAGGACCGCCTGATGGTCGGCGAGAGCGGCATCTTTACGCCCGCCGACCTGGCGCGGCTGGCGCGGGTGGGCATCTCGACTTTCCTCGTCGGCGAAAGCCTGATGCGGCAGACCGATGTTGCCGCAGCAACACGCGCGCTTCTCGCACACGACAAAAGCGCAAGCGCAACCCGGGTCAGCTAGAGCCAGGAACATGGCGCGACGGCCCTCCAAACCTGTCCTCACCCATATCGACGCCAAAGGCGAAGCGAGGATGGTGGACGTTTCGGCCAAGCCCGCCACCGAGCGTACGGCGATTGCCGAGGGGCGCGTCCTCATGAGCAAGGCGACCCTGGAGCTGATCACCTCAGGCAATGCCAAGAAAGGCGACGTGCTCGCGACCGCGCGGATCGCCGGCATCATGGCGGCCAAACGTACCTCCGAGCTAATTCCGCTGTGCCACCCGCTCGCTCTGTCGAAAGTGACGATCGACATTTCGCCGGACCAGACGCTACCCGGCTGCGTCGTTCAGTCCACCGTCAAGGTGACCGGTCCGACCGGGGTCGAGATGGAGGCGCTGACTGCGGTCTCGGTCGCCTGCCTCACCATCTACGACATGATCAAGGCGGTCGAGCGCGGCGCACGCATCGAGGGTATTCACCTCGTCGAGAAATCGGGCGGAAAATCCGGACATTACCGCGCCGAGAACTGAAGGCTGCTATTTCAGCGACGTATTGATCGCGGCGAATTTCGTGGCAAGTTTGGCCCCAAGCCCGTTGACGGCGGGAATCATCGCAAGCGCGATGCCCGCGGCGATCAATCCATATTCGATTGCGGTCGCGCCGGACTCGTCGGCGAGAAAAGTCTTCAATATCTTGATCATCAGAGCAGCCCTTTCCAAATCGCTGTGCGCAAAGGGTCTCGCAAGGCACGTGCCAGACGCCGCACAAGGTCCGTCAGCGCCTTAGATGGTTAAGCGAACCTGTGCGCGAGGAGATCGGGCAAATCATGCCGCGCATGCGGATCGGCCATCGGCAAATACTGCCTTTGCCGAAAATCGAACCTGCCGCGTTCATCGGCCGTTAACTCCAATTACTAACCTCACTTCCATACCGCTGCTGTATCAATCGCGGGCCGGCTTGGGGAATTGGCCGGCATTCGCATGTGGTGGCGATCGCGATGACGGCAGACGGCAGCAGCTCCTTCGACATGAAGGCCTTTTTCGCCAGCGGACCGATCCGCTGGCTGATTGGCGGCGGCGTGTTCCTGATCGCGGCGATTGCAATCGGCACTGTCATCATGATCGACAATTTCCGCGAGCGCGCGCTGAGCGGCAACGAGCGCGAGCTCGAAAATACCGTGCGGCTCATCACCCGCCACTTCGACCAACAGATCGAGGACTTGACCCTCGTGCTGAAGGACATCGCAACCCGCATCCACGCCAGCGGCATAAGCTCTGAAACCCTGAGAGGGCAACTCTCGACCCTGGAATGGCACGAGGAGCTCCGTACCAAGGTCAGCGCTTATTCGGATGCAGCCGGCATCAGCGTGTTCGACGCCGATGGCGTGCTGATCAATTCGTCAGAGGTCTGGCCGGTACCGGAGGTCACGATCTCCGACCGCAGCTACTTCAAGATTCTCAAATCCGGCGGCGAGTCCACGCCCATCCAGGTCGAACTCGTCCGCGGTCGCGTTTTCTCCGGGGGATGGGCCACCATCGTCGCGCAACGGCTGACTGGCCGGAACGGCGAATTCCTCGGGGTCATCGCACGCTCGATTGCTCCGGCGACAGTGGAGAAGTACTTTGCCTCCGTCGTCCTGCGGGACGGCGCCGCGATCTCGATGTACCGGCGCGACGGCATTCTAATGGCGCGCTACCCGCACGTCGAACACATGATCGGCTCCAACATCCGCTCGTCCAACGTTTACGCCTACATGTCGCTGGCGACCGGCGGCAATTTGCGCTTGACCAGCCCGATCGACGGCCAAAAGCGGATAGCGTCGGTCAACTCGCTGCAGCGCTATCCGATTTCGATCGCCGCGAGCATGACGGTCGATGCGGCGCTGGCGGATTGGCGGACGCAAACCCTGTTTCTGGTCCTCGTCGCGATCCTGTCCGCGATCGTCATCGCGGCCATGCTGTTTCTCTTTGTTCGCAAATTGCTCCAGCAACACCAGACAGAGAAGCAGCGGCTCGACACGGCTATCAACAACATGTCGCAAGGCCTGTTGCTCTACGATTCCTCCGAACGTCTCGTGGTCTGCAACGAGCGCTATATTTCCATGTACGGCTTGTCGGCCGACGTGGTGAAACCCGGCCTCAGCTTTCGCGATCTGCTGCTGTACCGCAAGAAGATCGGGTCGTTCAAAGGCGACGTCGAGGCTTTCATTACCAACGTTCGCCGCAACGTCGCCATCGGCAAGACGACCCGCAACACGATCGAGACCGGCGAAGGACGCCAGATCCAGATCCTCAATCAACCGCTGAAGGACGGCTGGCTCGCCACCCATGACGACGTGACCGAGCGCATGCGCGCCGAAGCGCAGATCCGCCATCTGGCGCACTACGACGCACTCACCGACCTGCCCAACCGCGCGTTGTTTCACGAACGGCTTCGGCAGGAGCTCGCTCAAGCCAGCGATACGCATCAACTGGCGGTGCTGTATATCGACATCGACGAATTCAAGAGCGTCAACGACTCTCTCGGCCACATGATCGGCGACGAGCTGCTGAAGTCGGTCGCCGGGCGCCTCGGGTCCTGCGTCGCCGCCGGCGATTTCGTCGCGCGGCTCGGCGGCGATGAGTTTGCCATCGTCAAGATCGGCGTGAACGGTCCGGACGAGGTCGCCGAGCTGGCGATGCGGGCGCTGGAAGCGATCCGCGCCCCCTACGACTGTCAGGGCCATCAGCTGACGTCCGATGCCAGCATCGGCATCGCGCTTGCCCCACGCGACGGGACTGGTCTCGATCAGATCCTGAAGAACGCCGATCTGGCGATGTACGCCGCCAAATCGGCCGGGCGGCGCACCTGGCGCTTCTTCGAACCCGCGATGGACGCGCAGGTCAGGGCGCGCCGGCAGCTCGACATCGATTTGCGCAAGGCCATCGCCGACCAGGCGCTCGAAATCTACTACCAGCCCTGCCTCAGCCTTCAGAGCGACCGCATTACAGGCTGCGAAGCGCTGGTACGCTGGCGTCATCCTGAGCGCGGCATGGTCTCACCTGCTGAGTTCATCCCAATCGCCGAGGAAAACGGCTTGATCAACGAGCTCGGCGAATGGGTCCTGGCCAAGGCATGCCTCGAGGCCGCGACGTGGCCCGATGGGGTCAATCTTGCCGTCAACGTCTCGCCGGTTCAATTCAAGAGCGGGACGCTGGCTTTGAAGATTATTTCGGCCCTCGCCGCTTCCGGGCTACCGGCACACCGGCTGGAACTCGAGATCACCGAGGCCGTCCTGATCCGCGACGACGAGGTCGCGCTTGATGTTCTGCATGAGCTTCGTGCCATCGGCGTACGAATTGCGCTCGACGACTTCGGCACCGGATATTCGTCGCTCAGCTATTTGCAGCGCTTCCCCTTCGACAAGATCAAGATCGACCGCTGCTTCGTCAACGACCTTGCCGAAGCGGGCGGCTCTTCAATCGTGCAGGCCGTCGTCAACATCGCCGCCGCCCGGCAAATGACGACCACGGCGGAAGGGGTCGAAACCGAACGTCAGCAGCAGGTGCTGCGCTCGCTCGGCTGCACCGAAATGCAGGGCTATCTCTTCAGCGCACCAAAGCCTGCCGAAGCACTGCGAAAGATCCTGTTTGGCCATCACGCCAGGCCGATCGC
This sequence comes from Bradyrhizobium sp., assembly GCF_035701725.1. Lineage (GTDB taxonomy): Bacteria > Pseudomonadota > Alphaproteobacteria > Rhizobiales > Xanthobacteraceae > Bradyrhizobium. Next base: position 8,581 of record NZ_DASSRP010000143.1, on the reverse strand, counting down.
AGCCGCCTGAGGCGTCTGCTCCCTGATCTAGTTCGGTACCGTCGCCTTCGAGGATGCCGCGGCCGGGCCGCCGGCATTGGTGGTGACGCCACGCAGCAGGTTGTAGGCAGCCGCAAGCGCCTTGTCGTCCTTCTCCTCAGGCGGAACATAGGATTGCGAGCCGGTTTGTTCGGCGCCCTCGGCGGAGAGATGCCCGCGCATCGAGGCCTCGCCCTTCATCTCACCGCGTCCTTTCAGCTCGTCCGGTACATCCTGCAATATTTCGATGTCGGGCAGGATGCCCTGCGCCTGGATCGATCGGCCGGATGGCGTGAAATACCGCGCCGTCGTCAGCGCCAGCGCGCCATGGCCTCCGCCCAGCGGGATGATGGTCTGGACAGAGCCCTTGCCGAATGAGCGGGTGCCGATCAGCGTGGCCCGCTTGTGGTCATGCAGCGCGCCGGCAACGATCTCGGAGGCCGAGGCCGAACCTCCGTTGATAAGAACGACGATCGGTTTGCCCTTGGTGAGATCGCCGCCATGGGCGGAAAAGCGCTGGGTTTCCTCGGGCCGGCGGCCTCGGGTCGAAACGACCTCGCCCCGAGCCATGAACGCGCTCGACACCGACACGGCCTGATCCAGCAGGCCGCCGGGATTGTTGCGCAAATCGAGCACGTAACCCGCCAGATTTTGCGACGGAATCTGCTTTGCGATGTCAGCGATCGCCTTCTTCAGCTCGTCGCCGGTCTGTTCGCTGAACGAGGAGATCCGGATGTAGCCGATGTCGCTGCCATTGGTGCGGTAGCTGACCGGCTTCACGTGGATGATCTCGCGCGTGAGCGTCACGTAGATCGGATTGTCGTTACCTTTGCGCAGAATCGTCAGCTTGGTCTTGGTATCGACGGCGCCCTTCATCTTGCTGACAGCCTGCTCGAGCGTAAGCCCCTGCACGTTGTCGTCATCGATCTGGGAAATAAAATCGCCGGAGAGAATTCCAGCCTTCGCGGCCGGCGTTCCGTCCATTGGGGTCACGACCTTGACCAGGCCGTCTTCCATCGTGACTTCGATGCCGAGCCCGCCGAATTCGCCGCTCGTGGTCTCCTGCATTTCGTGCCAGGAGTCGTTGTTCATGTAACGCGAGTGCGGATCGAGCGAGGTGATCATGCCATTGATCGCACCCTCGATCAGCTGGGAATCGTCCGGCTTCTCGACATAGTCGGCCCTCACACGCTCGAACACGTCGCCGAAAAGGTTGAGCTGCGAGTAGATGTCGCCCTCCACCTTGGCCTTGGCGACGGCAACCAGATGCGTGCCCTGCGGTCCGCTGAGCGCGAGGGTAAGGCAGATGCCCGTGACCGTACCGAGCAGAAACAGGGAGTTCTTTCGCATGTGGCGGGCCTTATGGTTGGTCGGTCGACCCAGCTGGGCCGCCTCGACCGTCGTTTGGTTGTCCGTTCAGACCGGTCGTTCACGACGGTATTCCGGCATCATTAAGGCCGCTTTGAGAGCACCGGGGCACCACCCCAGTCTCATTGCCGCCTTATCGCCATGTCCGCCTCAGCACCACTTCGGCCATAGCGGGCGGTACTATAGGCGTTTCGCCCATGGCAAAGAACCGGAAATCCCTTACCTGTCCAATTTGTAATTGCATACCGATAACCGGCAACGCCGAGGGAACGACTCTCCTGCTCACGGTTGTTTGGAGTCCATCAGCACGAACAGAATCCGGCAAGTCTCAGTTCCGTGATTGACCCAGGCGTGATTGGTCGCCTGCTGGACGATCGTATCGCCGGACCGCAGGTGCACGATGGACTCGTCGAGCACCATGTCGATCTCGCCCGACAGCACAACCGCGTAGTCCACGCTGCGCGTCCGGTGCATCAGCGGATGTATGACCGGCCGGCCCCTCGCAGGCGCAACCGGGCCCACCGCCTTCATCAGCGCGCCGGGTTCCATCTTGGCTTCGGTGGCGGCGTCGAGCGGCGGAAACTCAACGACGCGGAATTTGGTGCCGTTATCCAGCGGCGAAATGCCGACCGGAATGGAAGCCGTATCGTCCTTGAAAGAAAATCCGAGCGGGTAAGAATTGGTGACCCACAAATTGGTGGCCTTCAGCCCCAGGGGCCCCGCTTGCAGCGGCATCTGGCTGTCAAACAATACGACGGCCTTGTTGTCGGCGTCGAGCCCGGTGACGACGCGCCGGATCTCGGAAGCGTCGGCGGCCGACCCCACCATGCATGCGACGGCAATCAGTCGGATCATACGAAGCATATAGACTTCCTCCCCGCGAATGAGCTGATCTGACGTCAGCATCGGCCACGAGGATGGCAGTGCCCGTGCGCGGCGGTCAACACGGCTGAAAAGCAGAGCTGACGTGAGGTCCGGGGTCGCCACAAGGCTTACCTGCCCCGGCGCAATGGGTTATGGATAATCACAGCGCAGGGCACTTCTCAAAGAGCCCGCTGCGCCCTCAACCGGAAACAATCCGGGGCAATCTCGGGGAGGATCATCACATGCTCAAGTCGATTTCCATGGCTGCCGCCATGCTCACGATTTCGACCGTCGGCGTCTTGTTGCCGGCGGCAGGCCAGCGCGCCCAAGCACAGTCGGCCGGAATGTTCGTCAACGCCGTTGATCTCGATATCGTGCCGGCCGAACGCGACAGCTTCCTTGCGGCAATCAAGGAGAATGGTGCGGCCGCGGCCCAGGAGCCGGGCTGCAAGCGGTTCGACATCGTCAACCTCAACAGCGACCCCAACCACTTCTTCCTCTACGAGGTCTATGACAACGAGGCCGCGTTCAAGGCGCATCGCGAGACCGACCATTTCAAGAAGTACATGGCGACGACCGGCAAGATGGTCGCCAAGCGTGAGGCTCGGCAGATGTCGGTGGTTGCAGGTAACGCCAAGTGAATGACAGTGAGGGATGAGGCCAGCCCGCGCGATCGCCGGCTGGCCCATCCACGACAGGAAGACCGTCGGACCGTACAAGGAGAAGAAACATGAACGAGGTCACCCGTATCCCGACAAGCACTGAACTTGGCGCGAGCGCCGAGCCGTTCCAGAACATTCATGAGTTCGTGAACAAGGCGCGCGCCAACCTCAATCAGAATGCCTGGGACTACATTATCGGCGCGTCCGAGACCGAAACTACAATGCGCCGCAACCGCATGGCGCTCGATGAAATCGCGTTCAGGCCGCGCGTGTTGCGCAATGTCGCCCGCATCGATGCCACGACCGAGGTTTTTGGCCGCAAGTTGCGCCTGCCGGTCATGATGGCGCCGGTCGGCGCACTCGAGATTTTCGATCCCCAGGGCGCGGCCGCCAGTGTCAGCCGCGGGGTCGGCCGGTTTGGCGCTGCCCATATGTTGAGTTCGGTCTCCGAGCCCGGCCTCGAGAAAGTCGCCGAAGCGGCGCCGGATGCGCTGCGGATCTATCAGCTTTATGTGCGGGGTGATGACGCCTTCGTCGAAGACCGCGTCAGCCGTGCGATCGCGAGCGGCTACACCGCCTTCTGCCTCACGGTCGATACCGCCCATTATAGCCGCCGCGAACGCGACATCGCCAAGCGCTATGTCCGCGAAAGCCGCCTGCGCGCCACCGGCGGCGATTTCCAGAAGGGCCTCGACTGGCGTACGGTCAAGCTCATCAAGGACAAGTACAGAATTCCGCTGATCATCAAGGGCATCGCCACCGCGGAAGATGCGGCGATCGCGCTCGATCACGGCGTGGAATGGATTTATGTTTCAAATCATGGTGGACGTCAGCTCGATCACGGCCGCGGTTCCATGCATGTATTGCCGGAGATCGTCGCCGCCGTCGCCGGGCGCGCGAAGATCATGGTGGATGGCTCGTTCTGCCGCGGCACCGACATCGTCAAGGCGATGATCCTGGGCGCCGACCTCGTCGGTATCGGCCGCTTGCAATGCTGGGCTCTGGCGGCCGCCGGCGAGACTGGCATTGTGAGGCTGCTCGAACTGCTCGAAGACGAGGTGGTCCGCACCCTCGGCCTGCTCGGCGTCACCAGATTTGCCGAACTCGACAAGTCTTACCTGCATCAGGCCGCGCCGACCAACCTGCCAAGCGTCTTCAGCGCGTTCCCGCTTCTGGATATCCAGCCTTATCGGTATTAAGACCTGATGTCAGCGCCGCCTCGCTTGTGTCGGACGGCTTCGCACGCGCAACGTTCCGCGCGACCTAACGTCGGATTTTTCCGGCGCACTGCAGCGCGCCGCCTTGGAATCAGAAATTGAATGACTGACGTGCCATCACCGCACCTGGAAGCCGACGCACTGCTGTTCGATCTTGGCCGCGTGGTGCTTGATATCGATTTCAGCCGGACGCTCGATCATTGGGCCCGCCATTCGGATTGCGAGCCGGTGCTGCTCGGGCAACGCTTCGTGCGCGATGAATTGTACCACCGGCACGAGAAGGGCGAGATCAGCGATCAGGCCTTCTTTGCCGGCCTGCGTTCGTCGCTTGGCATCGCGCTCACCGACGCACAGTTCGTCGAAGGCTGGAACGCGATCTTTGTCGGCGAAATGCCCGGCATCGATCAACTCCTCCTGCGCGCGGCAAAGCGCCTGCCGCTTTACGCATTTTCCAACACCAATGCCGCCCACGTGGCCCATTTCTCGGACCGATACGCGAAAGTGCTTGGTCATTTCCGCGAGGTCTTCGTGTCCTCCACGATCGGGCTTCGAAAACCGGATGCGGCGGCCTATGATCACGTCGTGAAGGCCATCGGGGTGCCGGCAGAGCGCATTGTGTTCTTCGACGATCTCGACGAAAACATCAGGGGTGCCCGCGAGCGCGGTCTCAAAGCGGTTCGCGTCACATCGCCTGACGACATCGAAACAGCGCTTCAAGCGCTCGGAATTTAGGAAGAGCAGTTTGTACCCAACCATTCTCGGAGTCTTGTCGTGGCCCTGATGCCGGTCGCCGATGCGCTGGCCGCCGTTCTTTCGGGCGCGCAAGCGCTGCCCGAGGAGATGGTCACGCTCGACCTGGCCTATAAGCGCATCCTGGCGCGCGACCTTGCAGCGCTCCGCACCCAGCCCCCAGCGCCGATGTCGGCCATGGACGGCTATGCGGTTCGCGCTGCGGATGTCAGTCAGGCGGGCGTCCGCCTCAAGGTCACCGGCGAGATCGCAGCGGGGCGGCCCTTCAATGGGAGCGTGGGTCCCGGCGAGGCCGTGCGCATCTTCACCGGCGGGGTGATCCCTCAGGGAGCCGATGCCGTCGTCATTCAGGAAGATACCTCGATCGAGGGCGACGGGATTCGAATCACCGAAGCCGCAGTCCTGGGCCGTCATATCCGCCGCGCCGGCGTCGACTTTCGCGAGGGCGACGTCCTGCTCAAAGCCGGAAAGGAGCTTTCGGACCGCGATCTGTCGCTTGCAGCAGCGATGAACTACCCGCACGTGCCGGTCCATCGAAAGCCCCAGGTCGCCTTGCTGGCGACCGGCGACGAACTGGTGATGCCCGGCGAGACGCCCGGGCCCGGCCAGATCGTCTATTCCAATGGCTATGCGCTGCGGGCCCTTGCCCGTGCGGAAGGGGCCGAAGTCGTCGACCTCGGCATTGCCGCCGACACGCTCGAGGCGACGCAAAACGGAATCCGCCGGGCGCGCGACTGCGGCGCGGATATCCTGATCACCACCGGCGGGGCCTCGGTCGGCGACCACGACCTTGTCAAGGCAGCGCTCGATGCCGAACGCGTCGCGATGGCGTTCTGGCGTATCGCGATGCGCCCCGGCAAACCACTGATGCACGGTCGTCTCGGCGACATGCGGGTGATCGGCCTGCCCGGCAATCCCGTGTCGTCCTATGTGTGCGCCTTCCTGTTTCTCGTGCCGTTGATTCGCAAACTTTGCGGCCGATTAGCCGTCAATCACGCGACTGAATCGGCTCTGTTGGGTCATGCTGTAGCCGCCAACGATCAACGCGAGGATTACTTGCGGGCACGCCTTGCGACCCGTGATGACGGCGCGCTGATCGCAACGCCGGTCAGTCAGCAGGACAGTTCGCTGCTGGGGAATCTCGCTGCAGCACAGGCACTTCTGATACGTCGGCCGTTTGCACCTGCGGCTGATGCAGGTGCCATTTGCGAGATCCTGAAGCTCCCCGCGTGAGCAGGTTCGAGTCCTTAACGTCGGCTCGGTCGCGTTGACGAAAAATTAAGTGGTTGCGGAACACATATGGAACAGATAGTGTTCGTTCATGATTTGTTTCTAAGCTTTGGCAATGATCTTCGGGAGTGGGGGTACTCCCAACGAATCTCAAGGCCAGACGCCTCGGAAACTGGACGACAGCAACCCTGGGGACATGTCGAGATGCTGACGCGCAAACAATACGAACTTCTGCGGTTCATCAGTGAACGGCTGAAGGAGTCGGGCGTGCCGCCCTCCTTCGACGAAATGAAGGACGCCCTCGACCTGCGCTCGAAGTCCGGCATTCACCGGCTCATCACCGCTCTCGAGGAGCGCGGCTTCATTCGCCGCCTCCCCAACCGCGCGCGCGCGATCGAGGTCATCAAGCTTCCCGAACTGGCCACCGCCGGTGGCGGCAGCCGGCGGGGCTTCACGCCGAGCGTCATCGAAGGCACGCTCGGAAAGGTCCGCGGCGGCAGCGCAGCCGCGCCGGACGACGACGAACGTCCCGTCGCAGTGCCGGTCATGGGCCGCATCGCTGCCGGCACGCCGATCGAGGCGTTGCAGACGCGCAGCCACACCATCAGCGTACCGCCGGACATGCTCGGCGCCGGCGAGCACTACGCGCTCGAAGTACGCGGCGACTCGATGGTAGAGGCAGGGATCCTCGATGGCGACATGGCGCTGATCCAGCGCAACGAAACCGCCGATACCGGCGACATCGTGGTCGCCCTGATCGACGATGAGGAAGCCACATTGAAGCGCTTCCGCCGCCGCGGCGCTTCGATTGCACTTGAGCCGGCCAACGCGTCCTATGAGGTTCGCATCCTGCCGCCCAACCGGGTCAAGATTCAGGGCAAGCTGATCGGGCTCTACCGGAAATATTGAAGGCGACGGCGTCGCCTTCAGCACGCCGACTTCACCACATCCACTCTTGATCGACTCTTGGCGATTCCTGAGGAACCAAAAAGTTCCTTGGAACGCGTTGCGATCGCAAAACAAATTTGTGATCCGAGCTTGGCAAGGTAGCCGCAGAATTGCCGCCAAGCAGCAACACAGTTGCAGACTAATGTTCATCCAGATGGAGGCTTGCGCCTCTTTTCGATGGAGCGGCGCGGCCGGCTGTCTCAAGCGAGGAGCCAACCGATGTGTGACTATAGTCTGCATGCTGTCGCCACGCGGCCTGCCAAAGCGGGCGAAACGCTAATCACCACGACTTTCCGCGGTACGTCCACCAAGGGCTTTGCCTCGGAGGCCGAACCCGAGGTCGCGGTCTGCCTGCTGCCGGGGACCGAGCTCGCCTTTGCCGATAACGTCAAATACGACAGCCGCTGGTTCTGGACGCGCAAGTCGGCGTTTCGGGTCGGCAAGCTCGGCGAGATCGATCGGCACCTTCCCGATCGCCACCATGATACGATAGAGTTTCCCGACGGCAGCCACGTGCTGGTGACGTTGCTCCGGGAAGGCCAGCGCGCAACCGTGCTACAACTGCCGGCTGTCAAGCAGGCGGTCCCTCGCCCGGTCCTGGTCGGTGCACCCCAGCCGCGGCCGCTGACGACGGGCTGAAGTCGAACGGACGGATCAGCCAGTTTGTTTAGTGCGTCATGAGTTCCTCGAACGACCTTCGCGCCAGGGAATTGAACCGGCTGAAGCTGGCCCTGGCGACGTTCGCGCTGCATCTGGATGCGTTCGAGGAGCGAACGCACGGCATGCTGCGTTCGATGGGCCGCTCGCAAGATGGCAGCATGCCCGTTGGCGCGCCCAGGAAAGGAGACTCTCTTGTCCGTCAATAAGGTCACCTGGCAACAGGTCGGGCACGTCACCGAACCTGGCCGCTACATGTTCCGCTTCGGATGGCTGACGATCATGCCCGACGATCTGGCAATCTGGGCACAGTTTCCGGACGCGAGCTTCACGCTGGTACAGACGTCGGCGCCGCCGGCGGCCTCTGATGCCGAGGCGACCGGGGCGGCGGCAGTGGAAGGCGACGAATTCCACCTCGGCGCATTCGAGCTGCACACCAACGACGATTTCCACCGAGAATACGCGGCAGCCTGACGCAGAAAGTCAGTCGTCGCTCTGGCGGTCCGTCTCCGGCGGGGTCGCGTCCGCCGGCCGGGGGGCACCCGCAGCCGCAAACTCCCCGTCAGCGCCGGCGTCGTCCGCGGCTGGCGCCCACGGCCGGCCGCCGCCTGTCAGCTTCTCCGCATCGATGATAAGTCAGGCACCTCATCCTAAGTCAGCCGCCTCATCCATTGTGCGAGCCGTTACCTGGACATTTAGAAGGTAGCGTCAGCCTCATCGAGTTTTTGGCGGAGAAACGATTCAGCCAATTCAGCGACGCCAAGAAGATTCGACGACTTTAGTTCTTGCCCCAGATGCTTCTTCGGTACGTCATAGGTGATGCCTCTATTCCGGACAGGGACAAGATGGATCTCGCCTGGAGTCACG
>NZ_DASSRP010000142.1:0-8870 GCF_035701725.1 Bradyrhizobium sp. | reverse complement strand
GTAGCCAACGAAGACTTTGCGGCCGCCATGAGTGCAATGGCGAAACTTCGCCCTGCGGTCGACGCGTTCTTCGACAAGGTCAAGGTCAACGACGACGACGCCAGCGTGCGCGAAAATCGGCTCAAGCTCTTGAACGAAATCCGCGCGGCCACGCGGGCGGTCGCCGACTTCTCCAAGATCGAGGGCTGAATTGGTAGATCGGTCAACGCTCGCAGCCTACGACAGGGATGCTGCAGTGTTTGCCAAGGAATGGCACGAGCAGCCTGCGCCGGTTGATCTGCACGGGATCATCCAACGTTTCTTCATCGCTGGCGGTCTGACCGCAGATATCGGCTGCGGCAGCGGCCGCGAGGTTGCGTGGCTGAACGCCAATGGCTTTCCGGCCAAGGGATTTGACGCCTCCGATGGGCTGTTGGCGGAGGCACGCGCGCGTTATCCGCAGCTCGAATTCACCCACGCCGAGCTGCCGGATCTCGATGGGATCGCAGCCGAGACCTATCACAACGTGTTGTGCGAGACCGTCATCATGCATCTCGAACGGGCGCTGATTGCACCCTCCGTTCGCCGCATGCTCGAGATCGTCAAGCCGGGCGGAATTCTTTACTTGAGCTGGCGCGTGACCACGGGCGAAGACCAGCGCGACAGGCATGAACGCCTCTATGCAGCGTTCGAACCGTCGTTGATCCGTTCCGAACTGGCAGCCACAACCTTGTTGCTGGATGAGGACGTTGTCAGCGCCTCCTCAGGCAAGCGCATTTGCCGCATTGTTACCCGCAAGCCCTGACGCCGTGGGCTTCTTCGGCGATTCAATAAGAAAGAGCCCCGCCCGGGCGGGGGGAGACCGGGCGGGGCCTTGATGTCCGGCCGCCGCTGCGGCAGGCCGGACAAGACTTCGCATAGCGCTGGCGGGTCTAGTCGACCACCTGCACGATGCGGCGTGAACGCGGCTCGACCAGCACGGTCTCGCCGTTCACTACCGTGTAGCGATAAGGCGTTGCGCCGAACGATTGTGGTACGTCATAGAAGGTAATCCCGCTCTCAGGCAGGATCGCCCCGACCACGACGCGATCGGAGATCGTGTAGTTGGGGACGCGTTCCTGCACGATATATTGGCGAAATGCCGGACGCTGATCGGCCGCGATGCCGACGGTGCCGTTATCGACCATCACCGTGCCTGTGCCTGAGCCGGCGACGCCCACGGTGTTCTGCGCCTGCGCGGCAATTGGCGCGCTGACGGCGGCCACAAGCGTGGCTGCGGCGATAAGATGGTTTCGCATGCTCTGTTCCTTCGATGAGGGTTGCGCGCCGGCGTGCGGCCGGCTTGCAAGCGATCCAATTCATCGCCGCTATCATCGTTCCCCAGAAAAAATGTCTCAGCAGCGCGTTGTTTCCGATGAATTTCCGGAACGAGGAAGGAACCCATTGAGGGCAAAAGCGTCTGTTTGCGTGGAACACGGCAAGGGGGGAGGATAAGGTGTCGCTCCTCGATTCTGTCCAATCATCAGAGGAGCTGTTCTCCCCATGACCCTCACTGTCGCTCACATCTCGCCGATCATCTCCGTCATTGCGGGCCTTTTGATCTTGATCATGCCGAGGCTGCTGAACTTCATTGTAGCAATCTTCCTGATCCTCAACGGCTTGATCGGGCTCGGGCTTTTGAGGTGGCTTCATCTGTAAGTAGTGGGCTCGGGCGGCTTGCGCCGGGCCGCCCAAAGTGGTGTAAGGCGCACAATCTCCCAATCTTCAGCGGATCATTTTCTGTCATGGCCAAAGCCGTCGCTAAACCGAAGAAAACTGCTGCAAAATCAAAGCCATCCGCGGCGGTCCGGGCCAAGCCCGCACCATCTGCTTCCGCCCGCAAGGCGCTGAAGAAGAGCCCGGCCAAACCGGCGAAAAAGCTGGTCCCTGGCAAGGCAGCAACCGATACCGCCAAGGCGGGCAAGTGGGTTTTCACCTTCGGCGACGGCAAGGCCGAGGGCAAAGCGGAATTGCGCGATCTGCTCGGCGGCAAGGGCGCCAACCTCGCCGAGATGGCCAATCTCGGACTGCCGGTGCCGCCCGGCTTCACCATTCCGACCTCGGTCTGCACCTATTTCTACGCGCACGGCAAGACCTATCCAAAAGAGCTGAAGTCGCAGGTCGAAAAGGCGCTCGACTATGTCGGCAAATTGACCGGCAAATCGTTCGGCGATTCCAAAAATCCGTTGCTGGTTTCCGTGCGTTCGGGAGCTCGCGCTTCGATGCCGGGCATGATGGATACCGTGCTCAATCTCGGTCTCAACGACGTCACGGTGGAAGCGCTCGCCGAATTGTCCGGCGATCGCCGTTTTGCCTACGACAGCTATCGCCGTTTCATCACCATGTATTCGGACGTCGTGCTCGGTTTCGAGCATGCACATTTCGAAGACATCCTCGACACCTACAAGGACAGCCAGGGCTATTCGCTCGATACCGACCTCACCGGCGACGACTGGGTCGAACTGGTCGGCCAGTACAAAGAGGCTTTGGCCCGCGAAACCGGATCGGAATTCCCGCAGGATCCCCACGATCAGCTGTGGGGCGCGATCGGCGCGGTGTTTTCGTCGTGGATGAACGCGCGCGCGGTGACCTACCGCAAGCTGCACGACATTCCGGAGTCCTGGGGCACCGCGGTCAACGTCCAGGCGATGGTGTTTGGCAATATGGGTGAGAGCTCCGCGACCGGCGTCGCGTTCACGCGCAACCCGTCGACCGGCGAGAGCAAGCTCTACGGCGAGTTCCTGATCAACGCGCAGGGCGAAGACGTGGTTGCCGGGATTCGCACGCCGCAGGACATCACGGAAGACGCGCGCAAGGAGTCCGGGTCGGACAAGCCTTCGATGGAAGAGGCGATGCCTGCTGCGTTCAAGGAACTGACGCGCATCTACACCATGCTCGAAAAGCACTACCGCGACATGCAGGACATGGAGTTCACGGTCGAGCAGGGCAAGCTGTGGATGCTGCAGACCCGCAGCGGCAAGCGCACGGCCAAGGCCGCGCTCAAGATCGCGGTCGAACTCGCCAATGAAGGCCTGATCTCCAAGAAAGATGCGGTGCTGCGGATCGATCCGGCCTCGCTCGATCAATTGCTGCATCCGACCATCGATCCCAATGCCAAGCGTGATGTGATCGCGACCGGCCTGCCGGCATCTCCTGGCGCCGCCTCGGGTGAGATCGTGTTCTCGTCCGATGAAGCCGCGAAGCTTCAGGCCGACGGGCGCAAGGTCATCCTGGTCCGCATCGAGACTTCGCCGGAAGACATTCATGGCATGCACGCGGCCGAGGGCATTCTCACCACCCGCGGCGGCATGACCTCGCATGCCGCGGTGGTCGCGCGCGGCATGGGCAAGCCTTGCGTCTCCGGTTGCGGCGCCATCCGCGTCGACTACGGCCGCGGGCTGATGAGCATCGGCTCGCGCACCTTCAAGACCGGTGACGTCATCACAATCGACGGCTCGCTCGGCCAGGTACTGGCCGGCCGGATGCCGATGATCGAGCCGCAACTATCCGGTGAATTCGGCACGCTGATGGGCTGGGCCGATGCGGTGCGTAAGCTCGGCGTTCGCGTCAACGGCGATACTCCGGACGATGCGCGCACCGCCGTGAAGTTCGGCGCCGAAGGCATCGGTCTTTGCCGCACCGAGCATATGTTCTTCGAGGAAACCCGCATCCGCACCGTGCGCGAAATGATCCTCTCCGAAGATGAGCGTGCTCGCCGCGCCGCGCTCTCGAAGCTGCTGCCGATGCAGCGGGCCGACTTCGTCGAATTGTTCGAGATCATGAAGGGTCTGCCGGTGACGATCCGCCTGCTCGACCCGCCGCTGCACGAGTTCCTGCCGCATACGCAGGCCGAGATCGAGGAAGTCGCGCGGGCGATGAACACCGACCCGCGCCGGCTGGCCGATCGCGCGCGTGAACTTGCCGAGTTCAATCCGATGCTCGGCTTCCGCGGCTGCCGGCTTGCGATCGTCTATCCCGAGATCGCCGAAATGCAGGCGCGTGCGATTTTCGAAGCCGCGGTCGAGGCCGGTAAGCGTACCGGCAAGGCCGTGAGCGTCGAAGTGATGGTGCCGCTGATTGCAACCAAGGCCGAGTTCGACCTGGTCAAGGCGCGCATCGACTCAACGGCGCAAGCGGTGATGAAGGAGACCGGTGCCAAGCTGGACTATGTGGTCGGCACCATGATCGAACTGCCGCGCGCCTGTCTGATGGCCGGCGACATCGCCAAGACCGCGGAGTTCTTCTCGTTCGGCACCAACGATCTGACGCAGACGACCTATGGTATCAGCCGCGACGATGCCGCGAGCTTCCTCGGCGCCTACGTCGCCAAGGGCATTCTCGAGATCGATCCCTTTATCTCGGTGGATCGCGACGGCGTCGGCGAACTCGTGAAGATCGGCGTCGCGCGCGGCCGCAAGACACGGCCTTCGCTCAAGGTCGGCATCTGCGGCGAGCACGGCGGCGATCCTGCTTCCGTCGCTTTCTGCCATCAGGTCGGGCTCGACTACGTCTCGTGTTCGCCATACCGCGTGCCGATCGCGCGTCTCGCTGCCGCGCAGGCTGCGCTCGGCAAGGCGGTCGCGAGCCAGGCCTAAGTCTTGCGCATTCTGTTGAAAGACGGGCCGTGCCAAGCGCGGCCCGTTTTCATTTGCCGCCACGGAACTCGTCGAAGATTTCTTCATCATTCTTGTTGACGCGATATTTACCACTTTGTTGAAGCGACGATTTACCAACGCTTTGGAAGTGATCGGCGCAAAACGATCGTGCGATTGCGTGTGTCGCGTCCGACACGCCGATTAACTCCCTCGCAACCTAAATTAGTTACTACCCGAAACGATCGAATTGCACGGAGGTACTGGAATTCGATCGCGTAAGCGTAGTGTTGCGTTGCGTGAGCGTAAAATGGCACAGTTGCGTAGCCGGCCGAGGAACGCACGTCTTGCGTTCTTCGGTCTCGGTCTTTGCAGTTTCGCATTGACCCCGACCGACATCGGATATCAGGACATTGCGTCACGCCTTGCGCAGCAACCGGGCGTCGCGGAGCGTTGGCATAGAAGCGTATTCGCCAGTGTCGGCACCATTCATGTCGCGGCCTATAGTTTCAGTCGCCCGATCGGCACGGCCGCGCCTCAGGTCGCCCGTTATCAGCTCGCCAGCTTCAATCAGAACGGCGATATCACCGGCTCGATTCCGCGCAACCAGGTGCTGCAAACGCCGCCGCGCTATCAGGCTTCCGATTTTCCCAAAGTGGATCGCACGCTCAAGGGCGATCGCCTGATCGTGGCGCCGCCGCCGGAAGTTGCCGTGCCTGTCGACGCCGATCCTGCCAAAGTGGAGCCGTCGCCGGCAACTTCTCCGGTCGCCGGGGCCAAGAGCGCACAAGCGCAGCCGCCTGCCGCGCGCGCACCGCTCGATCCGGAGCTCGCAGAAGCCCTGAGCGCGCCGCCACTGCCGCAATACGATGCCTCGCTGTCGCCCGAGCCCCAACGGCTGCAGGATTCAAAAAGCCCGTCCGAGGCCGACCCCGCCAGTTTTGACGGCGAGCCCTCGCGCGAGGGCTTCTCGGTCAAGACCGCGAGCCTGTTTTTCGGCAGTCAATCGCTCGGCGCGCCGCTCGAGACCATCGAGCGCTGGCAGCCCGGCGAGGAGCCGGTGATCGTGATGCCGCAAGCGCATGCCGATCCCGACATGAAACTCGCCTCACTGCCGACCCAGAGCGAAGCGTCGAAATCCGCCGCCGAGAGCGGTGAGAGCATCGCACCCAAGGGCGAGGTCAATTCGGATGACCAGCGCGACAAGACACCGGCCGAACGCCTGGGACTGCTGGACGACAAGTCACGCGCCAAGTCGGAAAAATGCCTTGCCGAAGCCGTGTACTTTGAGTCCCGTGGCGAAGCCGTGCGCGGCCAGATCGCCGTGGCGCAGGTCGTGCTCAATCGCGCGTTCTCGGGCTTTTACCCCACCACGGTGTGCGGCGTGGTCTACCAGAACAAGCACCGGCATTACGCCTGCCAGTTCACCTTCGCCTGCGACAATGTCGCTGACGTCGTCCGCGAACCCGATATGTGGGACCGCGCCAAACGGATCGCCAAAGCGATGCTCGACGGTCAACTCTGGTTGCCGGAGGTCGGCAAGTCGACTCACTACCATGCCTATTGGGTGCACCCGTCCTGGGTCAGCGAGATGAAGAAGATGTACCGCTTCGGCGTACACACCTTCTACCGCCCACGGGCCTGGGGTGATGGCAGCGAAGCGCCGAGCTGGGGCACGCCGGCGCAGACCGCGCAGATTTCGGCGGAGCTCGCCGGAGCGGCGAAAAGCTCGGCCGAAATGTCCGAGAGTTCTTCCCGGCGCTAGTGTCGAACTTCCGAAGTTTCAGAAGTTCGCATGACGAACCCGCGGCAGAAATGATGCGGACTTGAACCGCCACACGGGCGGCCATTGCGTTTTGTCATCGTGTGCATGACATAACCTCATTCGAGGTCGCCCTCTGGAAACGCGCAGGTCTGGCTTGCACATTGCACGGTGTACAGTGACTGTCATTTCGATTTACATGCATCTGCTTTAATCTGCGTCGGCGGTGTGTTGGCTGTCTTCTGCCTTGCGTCTTCGCGCCGGAAGCGATTGTTGTGGAGATCTGCATGGCTTCGATCGAAATCGACCAGCGCCGGCTAGCGGCTGGTTGGCGCACGCCGCTGGTGATCATCGTCTGCGGCTGTGCGATCGCATTGTTGAGCTTCGGGCCGCGCTCGGGCGTCGGGTTTTTTATCCAGCCGATGGGGCGGGAGTTCGGATGGGGCCGCGACGTTTTCGGCCTCGCGCTTGCGGTGCAGAATTTGCTGTGGGGATTGGGCCAGCCGATCGCCGGTGCGGTCGCGGACCGCTTCGGCGTGACGCGCGTGATGTGGGTCGGCGCATTGCTTTATGCCGCGGGCCTGTTCTTGATGAGCCATGCCACCACGCCGCTCGCACTCGATATGGGCGCCGGCGTGCTGATCGGCTTCGGGCTTTCCGGTTGTTCGTTCAACCTGGTGCTGTCTGCTTTCAGCAAGCTGTTGCCGCCGGAGCGGCGAGGGCTTGCGCTCGGCGCCGGGACGGCCGCCGGCTCGTTTGGCCAATTCCTGTTTGCGCCGTTCGGCGTTGCGCTGATCGATAATTTCGGCTGGCACGCGGCGCTTTCGGTGTTCGCGGTCATGATGTTGTTCATCCTGCCGCTGTCGCTGGCACTGGCAACATCGCCTGCGGCAGCACCGGCCGAGGCGCCTGTCGCAGATCAGCAATCGTTCAGGACGGCGCTGGCGGAGGCGTTCGGGCATCGGTCTTATGTGCTGCTCGTGCTCGGCTTCTTCACCTGCGGCTTTCAGCTTGCCTTCGTCACCGTGCATTTGCCGGCCTACCTTTCTGATCGTGGCATCGCCACATCGACCGGTGGCTGGGTGCTTGCGGCGATCGGCTTGTTCAACATCGTCGGCTCGCTCAGCGTCGGCTGGTTGCAGAACGTGCTTCCGAAGCGCTACATCTTGTCGGTGATCTACTTCACGCGCGCGCTGGCGACAGTTGCGTTCATCTCGTTTCCAATCACGCCGTTTTCGGCGATCGCATTTGGCGCCATCAGCGGTCTGACCTGGTTGTCGACAGTGCCGCCGACTTCGGCCCTGATTGCGCTGATGTTCGGCACCCGCTGGTTTGCAACACTGTACGGTTTTGCATTTGTCAGCCATCAAGTCGGCGGCTTCCTCGGCGTCTGGCTCGGCGGAATCGTGTTCGAGAAATTCGGCTCGTACACGCCGATCTGGTGGCTTTCCATTCTGTTCGGCGTGCTGTCGGCGCTGATCAATCTGCCGATCGTCGAGGCTCCGGTCCGCCGTCCCGTTCTGCTGCCGGCCTGATCGTCCGCGATATCGCTCTCGCCGCACGATTTTGCGAGTGATAGGATTGGCACTCGCAAAACAAGCGCCGGGAGAGTTGCGTTGACCACATTCAAAGCGATCAGGATCGACAAGGCCGACAAGGGCACGACCGCAGCCCTGGTCAAGTTCGACGAGGCCGAGCTGATGGACGGCGACGTCACCGTTCGCGTCGAATGGTCGACCCTGAACTACAAGGATGGCCTGGCCGTTACCGGCAAGGCGCCGGTGGTCCGGCGCTTTCCCATGATCGCCGGAATCGATTTTGCCGGTACCGTTGAGCAGTCGACCCATCCGCGCTGGAAAGCGGGCGACCGCGTGATCTGCAACGGCTGGGGGCTCGGCGAGACCCATCTCGGCGCCTATGCCGAGAAGGCGCGTGTCAAAGGTGACTGGCTGGTGCGCTTGCCTGATAGCATTTCCGCGCGCGATGCGATGGCGATCGGAACTGCCGGTTATACCGCGATGCTGGCCGTGCTGGCGCTGGAGCGACACGGCCTCAAGCCGGCCAACGGTCCGGTGGTAGTCACCGGCGCGGCCGGTGGCGTCGGTTCGGTCGCAACCGCAATCCTCGCCAAACTCGGCTATCACGTCATCGCATCGACCGGCCGCACCTCGGAGGCCGCCTATCTCAAAGGCCTTGGCGCGGCCGAGGTGATCGACCGTAACGAGCTTTCGGGACCGGCCAAGCCGCTCGCCAAGGAGCGGTGGGCGGGAGGGGTAGACAGCGTCGGTTCGACCACGCTCGCCAATCTCCTGTCGATGACCAAGTACCGCGGCGCCATCGCCGCCTGCGGGCTCGCCGCCGGCATGGACCTGCCGACCTCGGTCGCCCCGTTTATTTTGCGGGGAGTGTGTCTGCTCGGTATCGACTCCGTGATGTGCCCGCTGGAGCTCCGCGAGGTCGCCTGGAAACGCCTCGGCACTGACCTGGAATCGGGAAAA
>NZ_DASSRP010000141.1:0-8513 GCF_035701725.1 Bradyrhizobium sp. | reverse complement strand
TGAACAACTCGCCCGTTCGATTGTCGCCGCCCCGCACGCGCCACCTCCGAATCTCGCCGGAGCCAATGAATCACGGTCGCAGGTCGGCGGCGAGCGCCTTTTTCAACAGCCTGCTAGGGAATGGGCAGTAACGACTACTTACTCGCGTAAATATTCTTGTAGGTCTCGCGCAAGACGTTCTTCTGCACCTTGCCCATGGTGTTGCGCGGCAACTCGTCGACCACGAACACCCGCTTGGGCATCTTGAATTTGGCCAGCCGCCCGTCGAGCGCTTTCAGCACCGATGCCTCGCTGACATCGGCCTTCTTGTCGCAGACGATGACCGCGGTGACGCCCTCGCCGAAATCCGCATGCGGCACGCCGATCACGGCGGACTCGATCACGCCCGGCATGGCGTCGATCTCGCTCTCGATTTCCTTGGGATAGACGTTGAAGCCGCCGGAGATCACGAGGTCCTTGCCGCGGCCGAGAATGTGCACGTAATCCTTGGCATCGATCTTGCCGAGATCGCCGGTGATGAAGAAGCCGTCCTCGCGGAACTCGGCTTTGGTTTTTTCCGGCATCCGCCAATAGCCCTTGAAGACGTTCGGTCCCTTGACCTCGATCATGCCGATTTCGTCGCGCGGCAGTTCCTTGCCGGTTTCGGGATCGGTGACGCGCACGGAGACGCCGGGCAGCGCGTGGCCGACGGCGCCGGCGACGCGCTCGCCGTCGTAAGGATTCGACGTGTTCATGTTGGTTTCGGTCATGCCGTAGCGCTCCAGCACGGCGTGGCCGGTGCGGGCGAACCATTCGCGGTGGGTCTCGGCGAGCAGCGGCGCCGAGCCCGATACGAACAGCCGCATGTGCTTGGTGGTTTCCTTGTTCAGCGCCGGATTTTGCAACAGCCGCGTGTAGAAGGTCGGCACACCCATCAGCACGGTTGCGCGCGCCATCAGCTTGATGATCAGGTCGGGATCGAACTTCGGCAGGAAGATCATGGCGCCGCGAGCAAACAGCGTGACGTTGCTCGCCACGAACAGGCCGTGGGTATGATAGATCGGCAGCGCGTGGATCAGGATGTCCTTGTCGCTGAAGCCCCAGTAATCGACCAGCGTCAGCGAATTCGACGCGAGGTTATCGTGCGTCAGCATCGCGCCCTTGGAGCGTCCGGTGGTTCCCGAGGTGTAGAGGATGGCGGCGAGATCGCCGTTTTCGCGCGGCACGGTCGCGAAGCTCGACTGCGCTCTGTCTGCGGCCTCCGTCAGCGAGCCTTTGCCGTCAGACGCGAGGGTTTCGACTTTGGCGCCGACCTTGGCGGCGATCGTGGCAATTCCCGTCGCTTTCAGGGGATCGCACACCACCAGCGACGGTTCGGCATCGCCGATGAAATATTCGAGTTCATTGAGCGTATAGGCGGTGTTGAGCGGCAGATAGACCGCGCCGGCGCGGACGGTGGCGAGATAGAGCACAAGCCCGGTCACCGATTTTTCGGTCTGCGCGGCGACACGGTCGCCCGGCTTCACGCCGCGATCGACCAGCACATTGGCGATCTGTCCCGCGCGCGCGATCAAATCGCCATAGCTGATGTGCTTGCCATCGACGGTTTCGATCGCAAGGCGTTTTAAGTCATCGACCCCGTCAAAGAGGCGCGAAAACAGATTGGCGTTGTTGTTGGTTGTTTGTTGCGCGTTCATGCCATCATTCCGATCGGGGGCCGCGAAGGTCAAATCCTCGCCGCGAGCGGCCGCATCATCATATATTTCTCAGGGTCTCACTAGCAAAGAGGCGGTTCGCCGCGCAACCGCCGGATTGCAGGTTCTTGCGGCCGAAAACCCGGCTTTACGGCGGCGGGGACGCGGATGCTGATCCGAATTGGCGCGAGACGGGAAAGCAAATCACGTAAACGGTCGCAGATAGTTTCACTGCAGGCGAAGAAATTTTGTTCGAAACCGGCCGCGAAACCCTCCCGTAGCTCCGGCCAACGACGACGCAGTCAACCCCATTGATTGTCGTTGCCGTTGCATCCTCACCGGCCGCGGATCTCCGCGCGCCATTACCCATTCGGGAGACGTTTCCATGTCCAAGCGTATTGCTCTGCTCTCAGCCGTTGCTCTCAGCGCCTTCGCCCTGAGCGCAACCGTCGTTGGGCCCGTCAACGCGCAAGAAAAGACCGTCATGGTCGGCGGCGCCGCGATGTATCCGTCCAAGAACATCATCCAGAACGCGGTCAACTCGAAGGACCACACCACGCTGGTGGCGGCCGTGAAGGCCGCGGGCCTGGTCGAGACACTGGAAGGCAAGGGTCCGTTCACGGTGTTCGCGCCGACCAACGCCGCCTTCGGCAAATTGCCGGCCGGCACGGTCGACACCCTCGTCAAGCCCGAGAACAAGGGGACGCTCACCAAGATCCTCACCTATCACGTGGTCGCCGGGAAGCTCGATGTCGCCGATCTGACCGACGGCAAAATGCTGAAGACGGTCGAAGGCGAGCAACTGACCGTGAAGAAGTCCGATGGCAAGACCTGGATTGTCGACGCCAAGGGCGACACCGCCGCGATCACCATCACCAACGTGCATCAGTCGAACGGTGTCATCCACGTGATCGACACCGTGTTGATGCCCGCCTCGTAAACTACAACTTTTGCGAGCCGGGGTTCGCCCGGCTCGCATTTCTGCCCTCCTCGCATTCCCGTGACCGCCGGCGCTCCGGGCCGGGCGCAATATCCTGGCGTCCTCGGTGTTTTTGGCAGTAACGAAACCCGGCGTTTCGACGTATAAAGTGCGTGATCTGCTTTCGGAGACGGGAACATCATGTCAAGCATCGCAGCCGCCGAGGAAAAGACCGCGACCAGGGCAAAGGTCATTCAACCGGCCTGGGTGCGCGTGATGCACTGGATCAATGCGGTTGCGATCATCCTGATGATCATGTCCGGCTTGCAGATCTACAACGCTTCGCCGCTGTTCACGTCCCTCACCTTCTCGCATTCGATCACGCTGGGCGGCTGGCTCGGCGGCGCGCTGCTCTGGCACTTCGCGGCGATGTGGCTGCTGATGATCAATGGCCTCGCCTATCTCATCACGGGTTTCGCGACCGGGCGTTTTGCCAGAAAGCTGTTTCCGATTTCCATCCGCGGCATTATCGGGGATGCCCTCGCCGCGATGACCTTCAAGCTCTCGCACGATGACTTGAGCAAATACAATCAAGTGCAGCGGCTGCTCTATGCCGGCATCATCGTCATCGGGATCGTCATTGTGCTTTCGGGATTGTCGATCTGGAAGCCGGTGCAGCTGCAGTATCTCACCGCGTTGTTTGGCGGCTACGATATCGCGCGTTACGTCCACTTCTTCTGCATGGCCTCGATCGTCGCCTTCCTGGCGATCCATGTTCTTCTCGCCGTTCTGGTGCCGAAGAGCCTGCGCGCCATGATCATCGGCCGTTAGAGCATGAGCCGGAAAAGTTGAAACCGGTTTTCCGAAAGACTCATGCTCAAGCCATTAAAGGGAGACCCGTCATGGGCCGTCTTCGCAAGCTTCTGATCCCGGGCGTCGACAAGCAGTTGCTGATCAAGGACGCCACCAAGGCGATGCCTGATCTGGTTCGCCGCCGTTTCATTGCCGGCGGCGCCAGCTTCGGCGCGCTGACGTTGCTCACCGGATGCGATGTGCTGGATTCGTCTTCCGCCGAAGAGATGCTCAAGAAGGTCTCGAAATTCAACGACGCGTTTCAGGCCTTCATCTTCAACCCGGATGCGATGGCGCCGACGTTTGCGGAAAGCGCGATCACCAAGCCGTTTCCGTTCAATGCCTATTATGAACTCGACGATGCGCCGGAGATCGACGGCAAGGACTGGAAGTTCGAGGTGAGCGGGCTCGTCGAGAACAAGAAGTCATGGACGCTCGATGAACTTTACAAGCTGCCTCAGGTCAAGCAGGTGACGCGTCATATCTGCGTCGAAGGCTGGAGCGCGATCGGGAGCTGGACCGGAACGCCGCTGCGCGATTTCCTCAAGCTGATCGGCGCGGACACTAACGCCAAATATTGCTGGTTCCAGTGCGCCGACCGTGAAGGCTACAACTCCCCGCTCGACATGCGCACGGCGCTGCATCCGCAAACCATCATGGCCTTCAAATTCGCAGACGAAATCCTGCCGCGCGCCTACGGTTATCCGATGAAGATCCGAGTCCCGACCAAGCTAGGCTTCAAGAACCCGAAATACGTGGTCTCGATGGAAGTCACCAACGACTACAAAGGCGGCTATTGGGAAGACCAGGGCTACAATTCATTCAGCGGAAGCTGATGCCCGTCGTTGCGCGACGGGAACGGCGTCCGTTTTCAGTTTGCGCTGAAACGCGGTCGCGATAGCGCCAACGACCAGCAACAGGGCCGAGGCGTTCAAGGCATAGGACAGGCTGCCGAACGCGTCGGTGATCGCGCCGACGACCGTCGGTCCCAGGGTCTGGCCGATCCCGAAAGCAATGGTCATGGCCGCAATTCCCTTCGGCCAGGCTTCCGGCGGCGAGTTGAAGCGGACGAATGCGGTGGTCGATCCGACGATCGCAAAGAACGAGATGCCGAACACCACAGCCGAGACGGTCAAGATCAGCGCGGAATGGCCGGCAAGCGGCAACGCTGCGCCAAGCGCGTTGACGCCGAGGATGATCGTGGTCGAGAGACCGCCGCTGTCCCACGCCAGCACGCGCCGCCACACCCAGGGCGTGACGAAGGCGCAGGCACCGAGCAGACACCAGAACGCGCTTTGCGCCATCGCACCGCCGCCGGCATCGCGCACATAGGCGATCATGAAGGTCATGTAGGCGATGTAGCCCGCGCCGAACAGAAAATAGCCGGCGAGATAGATCAGGATCGGGCGGATCGCAAAGGGCGCAGATTTGGCAGCGCCCGGGCCGCTGCCGTCCCCGAGCGGCGCCATCAGCAGCGGAATCGTCAGCATCGCGGAGAGCAGCGTCATCGCCCACCACACCATCCACCACGAGCCCGGCCCCATCGCCTGCAGCACGAAAGGTGCGACCAGCCCGGACGTCACGATGCCAAGCCCGGGCCCGGCATAGAACAGGCTCAGGAGAAAGTCCGCGCGTGCCGGGTGGGTCTGGGCAATCCGCGCCGCCAGCGCGGCACCGGCGACAAAGGCCAGCGCAGCGCCGACGCCGACCAAAAGCCGGGCAAAGCTCAAGACGAAGAAATTTCCGGAGAGAGCACTGAGTGCAAGCGCGAGCAGGCAGGATAGCGTCGACCAGCGTACGGTCGCGGCGAGGCCAAATCGGCGTATCGCTGCTGCCGCAACAAAGGCGCCGGCGAGGTAGCCGGCCGCGTTGACCGTATTCATGAAGCCGGCCACCGAATACGACCAGCCCAGCGTGTCGCGCATGTCCGGTAGCACGAGCGAGTAGGCAAAGCGCCCGATGCCTAGTCCGACGGTTGGCGCCAGCGAGAGGATCAGGATCAGCGTTGCAGGGGATGCAGGCCGTTTCAGGGGATCGGAAAGGGTCACGGCGCGGTCTCCAGTAGATCGTCATATGACGCCAAGAGACCGCATTGCACAGAGCGCCACCAGCAATGGTGTCTTGCCATTGGCGCAACGGCGCATTAGCACTCCGCGCAGAATTTCCTCTGTCATTGCCGGGCTCGGCCCGCCTGCCAAAGCTCCTTTGATTCCGAAGTTCGCATCAGAGGCTGCCGCGATATCTTGCGAACTTCGGAATCGGAGCTCTAGATCATGGCGACCCACAAACTGCTGCTTCTTCCCGGTGACGGTATCGGCCCCGAGGTGATGGGCGAGGTCAAGCGCCTGATCGCCTGGATCAATGCGCAAGGAATCGCGCGTTTCGAGACCGAGGAGGGCCTGGTGGGCGGCGCCGCCTATGACGCCAGCAAACAGAGCATTACCGATGCAACCATGGCCCAGGCGAACGCCGCCGATGCCGTGATTTTCGGCGCAGTCGGCGGACCGAAATGGGACAGTGTCCCCTACGATGCGCGGCCGGAGGCCGGGCTTCTGCGCTTGCGCAAGGATCTCGGCCTGTTCGCGAACCTGCGGCCCGCCGTTTGCTATCCGGCGCTGGCGGAAGCCTCCAGTCTGAAGCGCGAGGTGGTCGAAGGGCTCGACATCATGATCGTGCGCGAACTCACCGGCGGGGTCTATTTCGGCGAACCGAAAACCATCACCGATCTTGGCAACGGCCAGAAGCGCGCGATCGACACCCAGGTCTATGACACCTACGAGATAGAGCGCATCGCGCGCGTCGCTTTCGATCTGGCGCGGAAGCGCCGGAACAAGGTGACCTCGATGGAGAAGCGCAACGTGATGAAGTCAGGCGTGCTCTGGAACGAGGTCGTCACGCAGGTTCATGCCCGCGAATACAAGGATGTGCAGCTCGAGCATCAGCTTGCGGATTCCGGCGGCATGAATCTGGTGAAAGCGCCGAAGCAGTTCGACGTCATCGTCACCGATAATCTGTTCGGCGACATGCTGTCGGATATCGCGGCGATGCTGACAGGCTCGCTCGGCATGCTGCCGTCGGCCTCGCTCGGCGAGATCGATGCCAAGAGCAAGACGCGCAAATCGCTGTTCGAGCCGGTGCACGGCTCGGCGCCCGATATTGCCGGCAAGGGCCTCGCCAATCCGATTGCGATGATTTCCTCGTTCGGAATGGCGCTGCGCTATTCGTTTGATCTTGGCGGGCTCGCCGACAAGATCGATGCGGCGATCGCGGCCGTTCTCGCCAAGGGAATGCGGACCGCCGACATCAAGTCCGAAGGCACGACGTCGGTGTCGACCGCGCAGATGGGCGAAGCGATCCTCAAGGAATTGCAGGCGCTGCACGCATAACGGCCGCAAATAATCGCGCCCGCGAAACGCGGGCGCGATGGCAACCAGGCGACGGTTCAAATCGTCAGTAGGGAAGCGGAATCCGCCCGGGATAGCCGCCCATGTCCGAAGGCGGGTTCAACGGCTGCCGGTCGATCGGCCGGTTGTTGTTCTCGCGCGCAAACGACGGATAGCCAACGTCCGGCGGGAACGCATAGTCCTGGAACTTGCGGTCGCCCGGCAGAACTTCCGTGCCCGCATCCAGCCAGGAGCGCTTGGTGATGAAGACGCGGGTATGCGGCCCTTGCTGGTAGGATACGTTCGGACCGCCCGATCCGTAGTAGATGCGGCCGCGGCTGTCGTATTGGCGCTTGGTTTCCTTCGCCGGCGTCTGCGCGCTGGCCGATGAGGCAGTGAAGCCGATCGTGCTGACGGCGAGCGCTGCAAACAACGCCGCAACCTTGCTCGCGGCTGAAATTCTTGGGGTCATCAGGTCCTCTTTTGGCGAGTAGCCGCCATTACTGCTTCGCCCACCATTGTAGCTGCGGGGCCCGGCCTCACAAGGTCAATCCGGCCACAGTCGCCGGGAATAAAGCGCCCGCCGGTCAAAAAGTCGCATGAAAACCAGTGCCTTGGGAGGGCCGCAATTACAGCGCGCCGCGCAACCCCGGGGTGTCCGACCGGGTCACCCAATCCGCCGAGGCGGCCGCCGGCGCCGCGCAGCCCGAGCGCTTGAGTTCGGCATGGGCGAACAGTTCAGCCAGTTTGGGCTCGTTTCCGGATGCGAGCAGCGTCAGCCGGTCGAGCATACAGCCGATCGCGGCCCGCCGCGCCGGCAGGCTGGTCCCCTGACATGACCAGCCGGAAATCTGCAGCATGACGGGGTCGCCAAAACGCTTGGCGAAGCTGAGGCAGGCCGCCGCCGGATCAAGGCGGCCGGCGCGCCGAACTAGCGCGAAGCTGCCGAATTTGCTTTCAATCATGCCGGCAGGCTCCAGCTCCTGCCGAGCGCCGTCGTCGGCCATCCGCACCGCCAAGTCCCCGGCCGCGGGCTCGGAAGCGGTGAACTCGCCGCCCGGGCGGTAGATTTCGAGTTCCGCGATGGCTTTTTCACCCGCCGAGGCCCAGTGGAAGACATCCTTGCGGCCGCCTGCGGGGTGCCGGAATATTTGGTAACTCTCTGATTTTTCAAGTGTATCAAGCGAGCTGACGGCAAAGGCCGGACGTGAACGCTCCGCCAGGACAAAATTCGGCGGAGCCGCCGGATCGGCGGTCATGTCGAGCTGCAGCTCGTCCCAGCCATGTACGGCGACAATGACAAAAAGCGCCAGCGCCCCCACATAGGCGATCAGGCGGGCCAGCGTCGCGTAGCATTCGTCGACAAAGCTGGTCAAAGCCGGATGGAAAGGATTTCTGGCGTGCGATTGCATCAGGGACCCGGCGCGCAAGACGCGCGGCGTGCTCTCGCGAGCGGGCCCGGTCTGACGTTGTCTTGACGGCGTTTCTCGCATAGAAGCGCGACTTCTTCCCTTTCGCGCGAGGCGAGGGGTTGAGCTTTTTTCTTCGGAGAGTGAACGATGGGTTACAAAGTCGCAGTGGTCGGCGCGACCGGCAATGTCGGGCGGGAAATGCTCAACATTCTGGACGAGCGCAAATTCCCTGCCGACGAGGTCGTGGCGCTGGCGTCACGCCGCAGCGTCGGCG
>NZ_DASSRP010000140.1:0-11680 GCF_035701725.1 Bradyrhizobium sp. | reverse complement strand
GGCTTCTTGACCGCGTCGCGCACCGAGATCCATCCGCCCTTGGAGCCGGGAACGGCGCCTTCGACCAGGATCAGGCCGCGCTCGACATCGGTCTGAACGACGCGAAGGTTGAGCGTGGTGATGCGATCGACACCCATGTGGCCGGGCATCTTCTTGTTCTTCCAGGTCTTGCCGGGGTCCTGACGGCCACCGGTCGAACCGATCGAACGGTGCGAGATCGACACGCCGTGGGTGGCGCGCAGGCCGCCGAAGTTCCAGCGCTTCATACCGCCGGCAAAGCCCTTGCCGACCGAGGTGCCGGTGACGTCGACAAACTGGCCGACCACGAAATGGTCGGCCTGGATTTCGGCGCCGACCGGGATCAGCGCGTCTTCCGACACGCGGAACTCGGCGACCTTGCGCTTGGGCTCGACCTTGGCGACCGCGAACTGGCCGCGTTCGGCCTTCGGCATGTAGACGGTCTTGCGCGCGCCCGAACCGAGCTGCAGCGCGACATAACCGTTCTTCTCGGTCGTACGGTGACCGACCACCTGGCAATTGCCGAGCTTAAGCACGGTCACAGGGATATGCTCGCCGGCCTCAGTAAAGACCCGCGTCATCCCGACCTTTTGTGCGATCACTCCGGAGCGCATCGTCGTGCTTCCTGTTCTTTCTGTCCGCTTGAACGTTCGCGGACGGGCTTAAAGGGTTAGAGCTTGATTTCGACGTCGACGCCGGCGGCCAGATCGAGCTTCATCAGCGCGTCCACGGTCTGCGGGGTCGGGTCGACAATGTCGAGAAGACGCTTGTGCGTGCGCATCTCGAATTGCTCGCGGCTCTTCTTGTCAACGTGCGGCGAACGGTTGACGGTAAACTTCTCCAGCCGCGTCGGCAGCGGAATGGGTCCGCGTACCTGGGCGCCGGTCCGTTTCGCCGTATTCACGATCTCACGCGTCGACGTATCGAGGATTCGATGGTCGAACGCCTTGAGGCGGATGCGGATGTTCTGGCCGTTCATTGCCGTTGTCTCTTTTCTGGTTGTCGACCGCGGATACGGACGACACAGTGTCTATGGCCGGCGAATAGTGAGCAGCGAATAGCGAATAGATTTCCCTATTCGCCACTCGCCATTCGCAACTCGCCTATTCGATGATGCTTGCGACGACGCCGGCGCCGACGGTCCGGCCACCTTCACGGATCGCGAAGCGGAGCTTCTCTTCCATCGCGATCGGCACGATCAGGTGCACTTCCATCGCGATGTTGTCCCCCGGCATCACCATTTCGGTGCCTTCGGGCAGATGCACGACACCGGTCACGTCGGTGGTGCGGAAGTAGAACTGCGGCCGATAGTTGGTGAAGAACGGAGTGTGGCGTCCGCCCTCTTCCTTGGTGAGGATGTAGGCCTCGGCCTTGAACTTGGTGTGCGGCTTGACCGAACCGGGCTTGCACAGCACCTGGCCACGCTCGACTTCCTCGCGCTTGGTGCCGCGGAGCAGCGCACCGATGTTGTCGCCCGCCTGGCCCTGATCGAGCAGCTTGCGGAACATTTCAACGCCGGTGACGGTGGTCTTCTGCGTGGCGCGCAGACCGACGATATCGATTTCGTCGCCGACCTTGATGATGCCGCGCTCGACACGGCCGGTCACCACGGTGCCGCGGCCCGAGATCGAGAACACGTCTTCAACCGGCATCAGGAACGGCTGGTCGATCGGACGCTCCGGCTGCGGAATGTACTCGTCGACGTTGCGCATCAATTCGAGGATGGCGTCGTGACCGAGCTTCTTGTCCTTGTCTTCGAGGGCGGCGAGAGCCGAGCCCTTGATGATCGGGATCTTGTCGCCGGGGAAGTCGTACTTCGACAGCAGCTCGCGAACTTCGAGCTCGACGAGCTCGAGCAGTTCCGGATCGTCGACCATGTCGCACTTGTTGAGGAACACGACCATCGCCGGCACGCCGACCTGCTTGGCGAGCAGGATGTGCTCACGGGTCTGCGGCATCGGACCGTCAGCGGCCGACACGACCAGGATCGCGCCGTCCATCTGGGCAGCGCCGGTGATCATGTTCTTCACGTAGTCGGCGTGGCCGGGGCAGTCGACGTGCGCGTAGTGGCGGTTCTGCGTCTCGTATTCGACGTGAGCGGTCGAAATCGTGATGCCGCGCGCCTTCTCTTCCGGCGCCTTGTCGATCTGGTCGTACGCCGTGAACGTCGCACCGCCGGTCTCGGCCAGGATCTTGGTGATCGCTGCCGTCAGCGACGTCTTGCCATGGTCGACGTGACCGATGGTGCCGATGTTGCAGTGCGGTTTATTACGTTCAAATTTTGCTTTGGCCATTTGACTCTCCGTTCAATCGTTGGCTCGTCACCAACGACAATCAGGCAAACTTCTTTTGGACTTCTGCCGACACGTTTGCCGGCGCTTCAGCGTAGTGGTCGAACTGCATGGTGAAGGTTGCGCGCCCCTGGCTCATCGAGCGCAGGTTATTGACGTAACCGAACATGTTCATGAGCGGCACCATCGCGTTGATGACGTTGGCATTGCCGCGCATGTCCTGACCCTGGATCTGGCCGCGCCGCGAATTCAGGTCGCCGATGACCGAGCCGGTGTAATCTTCCGGCGTCACCACCTCGACCTTCATGATCGGCTCGAGCAGGACCGACTTGCCCTTCTGCAACGCTTCGCGGAAGCAGGCGCGCGTTGCGATTTCGAAGGCCAGCGCCGAGGAGTCGACGTCGTGGTATTTGCCGTCGATCAGCTGGACCTTGACGTCCACGATCGGGAAGCCCGCGACCACGCCGGAGGACAACACGCTCTCCAGGCCCTTTTCGACACCGGGGATATATTCCTTCGGCACCGCGCCGCCAACGATCTTGGACTCGAATTCGTAGCCTTTGCCGGGCTCGTTCGGCTCGACGATGATCGTGACCGCCGCAAACTGGCCGGTACCGCCGGTCTGCTTCTTGTGGGTGTAGCTGTGCTCGACCCGCTGGGTGATGCGCTCGCGGAACGCCACCTGCGGCGCACCGATATTGGCGTCGACCTTGTAGGTGCGCTTGAGGATGTCGACCTTGATGTCGAGATGGAGTTCGCCCATGCCCTTGAGGATGGTCTGGCCGGACTCGTGATCGGTCGACACGCGGAACGACGGATCTTCCGCGGCAAGCTTTGCCAGCGCAATGCCGAGTTTTTCCTGGTCGGCCTTCGACTTCGGCTCGATCGCGATTTCGATCACCGGCTCGGGGAATTCCATCTTTTCCAGGATCACCGGATGCGACGGATCGCACAGCGTGTCACCGGTACGCGCTTCCTTCAGGCCCGCCAGCGCGACGATATCGCCGGCATAGGCTTCCTTGATGTCTTCGCGGTTGTTCGCATGCATCAGAAGCATGCGGCCGATGCGCTCTTTCTTCTCGCGCGTCGAATTGATCACGCCGGTGCCCGACTGCAGGACGCCAGAGTAGATGCGGCAGAAAGTGATGGTGCCGACGAAGGGGTCGTCCATGATCTTGAACGCGAGCAGCGCCAGCGGCTCCTTGTCGTCCGCCTTGCGCACGACTTCGTTGCCGTCCTCGTCGGTGCCCTTGATCGCGGGCACGTCGATCGGCGACGGCAGATAGTCGACGACCGCGTCGAGCAGCGGCTGCACGCCCTTGTTCTTGAAGGCAGAGCCGCACAGCACAGGATAGAAGGCGCCGGTCAGCACCGCCTTGCGGATCAGCCGCTTCAGCGTCGCCTCGTCAGGCTCCTTGCCGTCGAGGTAGGCGGCCATCGCGTCGTCGTCGAGCTCGACGGCAGCTTCCACCATCTTCTCGCGATATTCCTTGGCCTGGTCGACGAGGTCGGCCGGGATATCGACATAGTCGAACTTCGCACCGAGCGATTCGTCGTTCCAGATGATGCCCTTCATCTTCACGAGGTCGACCAGACCCTTGAAGTTGTTTTCGGCGCCAATCGGCAGCTGGATCGCGATCGGGCGCGCGCCAAGACGGTCGACGATGTCGGAAAGGCACTTGAAGAAGTCGGCGCCGGTCTTGTCCATCTTGTTGGCAAAGACGATGCGCGGAACCTTGTACTTGTCGCCCTGGCGCCAGACGGTCTCGGTCTGAGGCTCGACGCCCTGGTTGGAGTCGAGTACGCATACCGCGCCGTCGAGCACGCGCAGCGAACGCTCGACTTCAATGGTGAAGTCGACGTGGCCGGGCGTGTCGATGATGTTCAGACGCTTGCCGTTCCAGAACGCGGTGGTCGCAGCCGACGTAATCGTGATGCCGCGCTCCTGCTCCTGCTCCATCCAGTCCATCGTCGCGGCACCTTCGTGCACTTCGCCGATCTTGTGGCTCTTGCCGGTGTAATAGAGGATGCGTTCCGTGGTCGTGGTTTTGCCGGCGTCGATATGCGCCATGATACCGAAGTTGCGGTAGTCCTCGATGGCATGTTGGCGGGGCATGGGCTGTTCCTTTGGGGTCCTGACTGTTCGCCGTTACCAGCGATAGTGCGAGAAGGCGCGGTTGGCTTCCGCCATCCGGTGCACGTCTTCGCGCTTCTTAACGGCGTTTCCCCTGTTGTTTGACGCATCGAGCAGCTCGGCCGAGAGCCGCTCCGTCATCGTCTTTTCATTGCGCTCGCGTGCGGCCGAGATCAGCCAGCGAATCCCGAGCGCCTGCCGGCGGACCGAACGAACCTCGACCGGCACCTGATAGGTGGCGCCGCCGACGCGCCGCGAGCGGACCTCGATGGTCGGCATCACGTTTTCCAGCGCCTGCTCGAACACCGTGAGCGGGCTCTGCTTGGTCTTGGCCTCGATCATGCCGAGCGCGCCATAGACGATGCTTTCGGCGACCGACTTCTTCCCGGCGTACATCACCGAGTTCATGAACTTCGTAATGATGACGTTTCCGAACTTCGGGTCCGGAAGCACTTCACGTTTTTCAGCGGAATGGCGGCGCGACATCTTGTTTCCTTGTCATGGCCGGGCTCGTCCCGGCCATCCACGTCCTAACTTGTTGCTCCAGATCCCCGGCTCTCGCTTGGCTCGCCCGGGGATGATCCTCGCTACGCTCCGATCACTTCGGACGCTTTGCGCCGTACTTCGAACGACGCTGCTTACGGTTCTTGACGCCCTGCGTATCGAGGACGCCGCGGAGAATGTGGTAGCGCACGCCGGGCAAATCCTTGACGCGGCCGCCGCGGATCATGACCACCGAATGCTCCTGAAGGTTGTGGCCTTCGCCCGGAATGTAGCCGATGACCTCGAAGCCGTTGGTCAGGCGCACCTTGGCGACCTTGCGCAGCGCCGAGTTCGGCTTCTTCGGCGTCGTCGTGTAGACGCGCGTGCAGACGCCCCGCTTCTGCGGCGACTGCTGCAGCGCGGGCACCTTCTTGCGCGACTTCTGGACGACGCGCGGATTTGCGATCAGTTGGTTGATCGTCGGCATGTAGCCTTCACCCTTCAGTTCGCACGAAACCGAAACCGGCTTCGCAAATTCGTTCGGGACTTTGGTCCCACCTTGTAGGCCTTGCGCAAAAAACATCCGCGCAAAGCGAAATCGCGCCAACCGCCCATCCCTGAGCAGAAAGCGCTTCGACGCCACAGAGGACCGCAAGTTCAGGCCGGATCAGCGTGAAGCCGATCAAGCTGCGCCTGGGGTCATGCATCCGATCGATTCCGTGGGGAAGTGCCCACGAAAACTGAGATCGTTACGGCAGTGCCTAGCTATATTCGACAGCGTTTGAGCGGCATTCGTCGAGGTTGGTGCCCGTCCCGAACCCATTAAATAAAGGGGCCGCTGGGGTAGTCCGTTCCGACGCAAGCGAAGCTCACCGCCTGTCGTTGAGTGCGCGGGTTCTATCGGCGCAAGACCGCCAAGTCAAGACGAAACGTCAGATGAGAGGCCTTGGAGAAGCGCTTCAGCGATAGGGAGAAATCGCGCCTTGCACCGTCCCTGTCCTGCACGCAAGCCGACACCTCCTTGGTGCACAAGAGCCGCGCCGGCTATATTTTACCCGGGTATTAATCGGCAACCCGGCATCCCATGGTGGTATCACTTCTCACCCACAATCTAAGCAGCTTGCCGGATGGCCCGACGACCGGGGCTAGTCCTCCTCCTCGTCCTCGTCCTCGTCATCCTCGGCCGTGCCGTGCTGCTTGAGGCTCTGGTCATCCCAGAGCTGACGGTACATGCCGCCTTTGGCCAGCAACTCCTCGTGAGTGCCGCGCTCGATCGCCTTGCCGCCTGAAATCACGATGATCTCGTCCATATCGACCACCGAGGTCAGGCGGTGGGTGGAAAACAACATGGTCCGCCCCTTGGCGAGCTTCATCAGCGTCTTGTTGATGGCGGCTTCCGTGGTCTGGTCCAGCGCCGACGTCGCCTCATCCAGCAGCAGGATCGAGGGATCGCGCACGATCGCCCGCGCGATCGCGATGCGCTGGCGCTGACCGCCCGACAGGGTATCGCCGCGCTCACCGACCTGGGTATCGTATTTCTGCGGCAGCCCCATAATGTAGCGGTGGATCTCGGCCTTGCGAGCCGCCTCCTCCACCTCCTTGTCGGTCGCGCCTTCCTTGCCGAGCCGGATGTTCTCGCGGATCGACATGTTGAAAAGCATGTTCTCCTGAAACACGACCGCCATGCTCTGGCGCAGGGATTCGCGCGTCACTTTGCGGATATCGACGCCGTCGATCGTGACGCGTCCCTCGTCCGGCACGTAAAGCCGGAGGATCAGATTGAGCAGCGTGCTCTTGCCCGAACCGCTGGGGCCGACAATGGCGATGGTCTTGCCGACGTCGAGCTTGAGGCTGAGTCCGTCGAGCACCGGCGTCTCGCTCCCCTCATACTGGAAGGTCACGCGCTCGAACGAGATGTCGTGGCTGATGCGCGGCAAATCGGGGGCGCCGGGACGGTCGGCGCCGCGGGTCGGCTCATCGAGCAATTCCTGGATGTGACGCACCGCGGCTGCCGAGGAGATCGATACCGGGATGAAGTGCATGACATGGGCGATGTTGTAGGAGACTTCCCAGAACGCGCTTTCGAACGTCACGAAGGTTCCGACCGTGATCTGGCCCTTGGTGGCGAGGTAGGCGCCGATCGCAAGCACCACGAGATGCAGCAGCAGCACCGAAATGGTCACGGTGCGTTCGACCATGGTCGACAGGAACGCCGCTGAGGCAATCTTACCCCGCGTCTCGTCGTTGCGCAGCCTGAACCAGCCGAGCGTCTTGCGCTGAAGCATGAAGGCTTTGACGACCGCTTGCGTTGCAATGTTTTCCTGCACCATGCCAAGCAACGAGGCCTCGTTGAGCTTCTGCTCGTAATTGGCCTGAACAGCCTTGGGCGTGATGATGCGCGGACCGATCAGCGTGATCGGAAACACCAGAAGCGAGATCGCGGCGAGCTGCCAGTTCAGAAACAGCATCAGGATGATCCCGGCGATCAATTCCAGGAACGGCAGTGCGGCGTAACTGGCAAAACCCTTCACCGATCCCTCGAGGGCCGCCATATCGACCGAAAACCGCGACAGGATCTCGCCGCGCTTGGTACGCTGGAAAAACGCCGCCGGCAGGTTCTGCAGGTGTTCGAACAGCTGCTTCCGCACATCGGAGAGCACGGCGGCTCCGAGACGGGCGTCCCACCGCTCGTACCAGATCGCGACGATCGAGGTGATGATGCCGGCCACCGCCAGCACCGACAGAATCCGGATCAGCGCCTCGAAGTCTTCCTCACCGAGCGCATCGTCGATCAGGAATTTCAGGCTGAGCGGCATGATCACATTGAACAACGTCTCGACCATGACGCCGATGCCGACGAAAACGATCAGTTTCTTGTAGTTGCCGAGATAAGGTTTGACGAAAGCGTAGATCGTCGCCAGCGCGCCGGCCGCTTCGCGGGCGGTATAGACGACGAGTTCCTCATCGTCCTCGTCGTCGAGCTCAAGCGCGTCCTCCTCATCCTCTTCTTCGTCGTCCGGCGGGAGCTTGGATGCCAGGCCGGCGGCCAATTTTTTTTCGGCCGCCACGGCATCGGGAGCGTCCGCGGACGCTGCGACGGGTTCACCCGAGGTGGAAGGCTTGGGAGCCATGAAACCAACCGAAGCTGCACGGCCGGCATGACCGCAAGAGAATGAGAGGAACGTGCTAGTGTGGCGGTTCAGAAGTCCGCATTATTTATGCCGCGGGTCCGTCATGCGGACTTCTGAACCAAAGCCACACTAGATCAATAAGTCGGCTAGTGTCCTTTCGATTCCGAAGTTCGAAACGTGGCTCCGAGAAGGATTACGAACTTCGGACTCGGGACACTAGGCTCGTCCCATCCTATGCGATCGGCGCGTATTCGGCAAAAAGATTGGTGCGGGTAACCTTACTTGCCGCGCCTCATTCGTCGTCTTCGTCATCGACCTTGTCGAAGAACGAATAACGCAAGGATTCGGAATCGGCGTACCACTCGCCCGGCCCCTTGTTGGCGGCAAGAGTTGCCGCCCACAACGCATCCGTGCAGTCGTGGCGATGCATCGAAAGGTCAAACCCGTTGCCGAAGAACAACTCCGACCATTCCCACCAGGTGCCGAGCTTCTTCACACCGCGCAACAGATCGTAACGATCGATCAATGCCGCCGGCATATCGGATGTGACAGATCCGAACACCAGGCCGGTTTTGACGACGCGGTTGAGTTCACGGATGGCTTTCACCACGCGGTTCTCGGCGACATGACAAAGGCTGGTCTCGAACACGAAATCGAATTCGCCGTCCTTGAACGGCAGATCGGTGATCGAACCGAGCTTGTTGAACTTCTTCAGATCCTTCGGCGTCTTTGCGTGAATGGCGCGGTTGTTCTCGACGCCCCAGGCATCGATTCCCCGCGCCCGCAGCGCGCCGACCAGTTCGCCGCTGGCAGATCCCGCGATCAGAAGCTTGTAGCCCTTCGCCCTGCCCCAGACGATCTTGATCAGATCGGCGAGATAGGCCGGGTCGGTGAACTGGCTCCAGACCTCGTGATAAGGTCCCTGCCCGCGGTAATTCTCGAAATAGCCGCGGTCGATCTTGTCCGACAGCGGCCTGTCGTTCGCGCCGCGCTGGCGACGGAGCTTCATCATCTCGGTCACGATGATGTCGGTCGCGGCATCGGAAGAATCCAAGAGACCGTTGAGCGTCGAATCGAACAGATAGTCGCCGACCACCACCAGGCCGGGATGCTGCTTCGGCTCCGGGCGATGGTTGGTCATCACGTCGCGCGCCGGCATGCCGCCGGGCAACGCATTGACCGATGACAGCCAGCGATGCGTCTTGGCCTCGACAAAATGCGCGCGCGCATCGCCCAGCGATGCCGGCAACGATTTCAGTGCGGCCTCGATCAGCGCCTGATCATCCAGATTGGCGAAAGCGAGCGCGTCCGAGCCTGCGATCAGCCAGTTGAGCACGCCATGACGGCCGACGTTGTGGCGCGAACCCTCGTTGTAGACGCAGCAGCCGCCAAACGCTTCCGACATGAACCACGAGCCCGGGATCTTGTCGCCCCAGAATGGTTCGTCGAACAGGATCGAGACGCGCAGGTAATGGGCGGGCCGGTCGAAGTAAGCGACGTGCTTGACCATCGACTTGCGCAAGTCTTCGCCGTCCCAGCCCATGGTGGCGAGCCAGGAATGCGGCAGGCACATCAGCACGAGATCGAAATCCCGCGTCTCCGGGCCCTTGCCGTTCATCATGTTGAGGCGATAGCGGCCGCCATCGGTCTTGCCGACCTTGAGGACGCGGTGATTGAGCTGGACGTCGGCATCGACCTCCTCTTTGAGGCAATCGATCAGCTGTTCATTGCCGTTCTGGATCGAATAGAGGCCGATGTAGCCGTCGATATCCATCACGTAGTTCTTCAGCGCATTGAGGCCGTTGGTGTTGTGGCTCTCGGTGGCGATGTCCGAGCGCGCCATCGTCTTGAAGAAGCGCCGGGCGGTCGGATCATCGACCTCGCGGTCGAGCAGCTGTTCCGCCGTGATGTAGGCCCAGGGATGTTCATTGTCGTGCGAGCCGATGCCCTCGTAATATTCGATCGGCGACACCATCTGGCTGCAACGCTTGCGGAACGTCTCGATGGCGTCAGCGGTCTTGGCCCCGTATTTGCGGCGCATGCCGGCGACGTCGTTGAGCAGCTCGCCGTCGAGCTGGACCTGCTCGGCATCCATCGGAATGGTCTGCAGGCCGAAATGCTGGATCAGCTCGCGCAGCGGATCGGGACCCGTCATCGAGTAGTCGTAGATTTCGGCTACGCCCGCTTCATAGATCGCCGGCGCGGAATCAAATCGCCCGGTGAGGACCTTGCCTCCGAGCCGATCCGACGCTTCGAAGATCGTGACGCGACAAAGGTCCCCCAGCTTCTTCTTCAGGTACCACGCGCTCATCAGGCCGCCAGGCCCGCCGCCTACAATTGCTAGATCCAACATCTGTTTCCGGTAGTTCCGGCCCCCGCCGTCGTCGGCTGCCACCCCACAGGCGCCGAACTTAAGTTATTTGAGATGAAGCGCTTTTTTCCCTGAAGGAAAGATGAACGAACCCGCCAAGTGAAGCAGAATAGGTAAAAAATAGCAAAAAAAGACCGGCTTTCGCCGGTCTTTCCGTAGTCTTGCGGAGTGCTGAGCCGGCCTATTCGGCCGGGGGCAGCGCCAGCGGCTCGACTTCCGGCGCCGCCGGTACGATTGCCGCCTGCTTTTCGCGCTCGTCGAGGATCAGCTTGTCGCGCTTCATCGCGACTTCGCGGATCTTGGCCATCGAGGCACCGGTGCCGGCCGGGATCAGGCGGCCGACAATGACGTTTTCCTTGAGGCCTTCCAACGGGTCGACCTTGCCGTTGACGGCGGC
The DNA here is from genome assembly GCF_035701725.1 of Bradyrhizobium sp. Taxonomy (GTDB): domain Bacteria; phylum Pseudomonadota; class Alphaproteobacteria; order Rhizobiales; family Xanthobacteraceae; genus Bradyrhizobium. The sequence goes on along the minus strand of NZ_DASSRP010000140.1, from coordinate 855 downwards.
TTCGGTGAGCACGCGGGTGGTCTCCTGGAACGAGGCCGCCGAGAAGAACGAGCGGGTCTGCAAGCTCGCCTTGGTGATGCCGAGCAGAACCGGCGTTCCCGTGGCGGGCTTCTTGCCCTCTTCCTTCGCCTTGGCGTTGAGCTGGTCGAACTCGATCTTGTCGATCTGCTCGCCGGCGATCATGTCGGTCTCGCCCTGATCGGTGATTTCCACCTTCTGCAGCATCTGACGGACAATCACTTCGATGTGCTTGTCGTTGATGAGCACGCCCTGCAGCCGATAGACCTCCTGGATTTCGTTGACCAGATAGGCCGCGAGTTCCTCGATGCCCTTGATCGCCAGGATGTCGTGCGGAGCCGGATTGCCCTCGACGATGAAATCGCCCTTTTCGACGATGTCGCCGTCCTGCAGATGGATGTGCTTGCCCTTCGGGATCAGGTACTCGCGCGTCTCCTCGTTCTTGTCCAACGGCTCGATCGAGAGGCGGCGCTTGTTCTTGTAATCCCGGCCGAAGCGGATGGTGCCGGCGATTTCGGCGATGATTGCCGCATCCTTCGGCTTGCGCGCTTCGAACAGTTCGGCCACGCGCGGCAGACCGCCCGTGATGTCGCGGGTCTTGGCGCTCTCGGTCGAGATACGCGCCAGGATGTCGCCCGGCATCACCTTGGCACCGACGTCGACCGACAGGATGGCGTCGACCGACAGCATGTAGCGGGCATCGCCGCCACGCGCGAGCTTTGCGACCTTGCCGTCCTTGCCCTTGACCACGATGGCCGGACGCAGGTCCGAACCACCGCGTGTCGTGCGCCAGTCAATGACCACGCGCTTGGCGATACCGGTCGATTCGTCGAGCGT
>NZ_DASSRP010000139.1:0-5806 GCF_035701725.1 Bradyrhizobium sp. | reverse complement strand
AATTTAAAAAGGTGATATTTCGCCCGGCGCCCTGTGAACCCAAAACCGCCGAGGTCAGACTGTTAGTTCGAGCCGCACGAGCGAACAGGGAGCGCACCATGAGCATCCACAGGGCGATAATCGCACTGACCATGCTGTCGGCTGCGGCTTATGCGCTGCCGGCGCAGGCCCAGCATTGTCATCGCGAGGGGACCGACGTGAGCTGCGATGACGGGCATCGCGGCGTCTGGTCGGGCGATGCCATTATCTGGGCCGACGGCACGAGGTCGCGCTCATCGCCGCATCCGAGCGTCATCATCGGCAACAAGGCATCGGTGCGTGTCGGACCCGGCGTGTTCGTCGGTCAGGGCAAGGGCATGGTGCCGCTCGAGGACCCGAGCAAGACGCGCTGCGTTACTCTCGACGAGGTACCGTACTGCAACTGAGAGGCTCTCGCCGGCTGCAGCTGGCTCAGGCGGTCACCGAGCGAAGCGGCCAAGCGAGCGGGGTTGCCAGCGGCTGCGCCGCATCGCGTTCCGCGCGCGCCCTTTCCAGACCTTCGACGAAGCTCGAGAACCATTGCTGGATCGAGCCGCACTTCAGCTTCGCCATCATCGCTTCCCAACGCATTCGCCGCTCGAGCAGCGGCATCGAGGCCGCCATCGCGATGGTGCGCGCCATGCCGTCGATGTCGTGCGGATTGACCAGAAGCGCGGTATCGAGCTCGTTGGCGGCGCCGGCAAACTTCGAGAGCACGAGGACGCCGGGATCATCGGGGTTTTGCGCGGCGACATATTCCTTCGCCACCAGGTTCATTCCGTCATGCAGCGGCGTGACCACGCCAACCTGGGCGGTGCGGTAGAAACCGGCGAGCACGCTCTGGCTGAAACCCTTGTTGAGATAGCGGATCGGCGTCCAGTCGACCTCGCCATGCTGACCATTGACCTCGCTTACGAGCTTGGCGAGCTCGGTTTGCAGATTGCCGTAAGCCTCGATCGCGCCGCGTGAGGGCGTTGCGATCTGCAGCAAGGACACGGTCCGCGCCAGGCTCGGATGCGTCGCCCACATCCGGTCGAACGCCTTGATGCGGTTGACGAGACCCTTGGAATAGTCGAGCCGGTCAACGCCGATGGCGAGCTTCTCGCCGTTCAAGCTGCGGCGAAGCCGCGAGACGTCAGGGTGCGACACCGACTTGATTGCCTGACGTGCGAATTTTTCGACGTCGATCCCGATCGGAAAAACCGCAATGCGGGTCGTGCCGTGTTGCGACATCACCACGCCGTCTTCGACCATGAGGCCAAGCGTCGACGAGAGATAATTCGCGAAATTTTCGCAGTCGCTCTCGGTCTGGAAACCGATCAGATCGTAAGCCAGCATCGCCTCGACCAGTTCGCGATGATGGGGAACACCTTCGATCACGTCGCGCGGCGCCCACGGCGTATGGAGAAAAAATCCGATCGGCTGGCACACGCCGAGGTCGCGCAGCTCCGCGCCGAGCGCCAGGAAATGATAGTCCTGAACCCAGAAGATGGTGTCCGCCTTGCGGAACCGCAGCAGCGCCCTCGCCATGAAGGCGTTAACTTCGCGGTAGGAACGATAGTCGCCTTGCGACACGCGAATCAGATCGGCGCGCGAATGCAACGCCGGCCACAGGGCCGAATTGGCGAAGCCCTCGTAATATCCGCCGTAATGCGCCGCCGGCAGATCAAGCATCGCCAGCGCGCCGGCACCCAGCGCTTCGATTTCAGCGAAAGGCTCTTTCTGTACGCCATCGCGCACGCGACCGCTGGAACCGACCCAAATCGCCCCTGATTCTTCCACGATGGGAAGCAGTGCAGCCGCCAGACCCCCGGTAATGGGTTCATTGGCATTACCGCGCGTGATGCGATTTGAAACGACGACGAGGCTCACCGGGTTCCCCTCCTGATGCTTCGCTCGCGTGTTAACAGCTGTTCATCAATATGGTTCCTGGTCACTTTTCCTATGAATTGAAACCGAATTCAGGCGATGCGGCGTCGGGAATGGGCATCGCGGCGTCAAAATTCGTCCACTAACGATGACGCCACCCGAACGGATTGTTCACGTCACGTTTACGTCGCGCTCGAAGCTTTGCCATGATTGACGAGGCGCGTGAGCCAGGCGCGAACATCGTGCGGGGCTTCGAAGTGGCCCGCGACCCCGTGCGCCTGACGGCCAACGGAGAAAGCCAGCCCGCCGAGATCGGGCATTGCCGCGAAGACCGACTCATCGGTGACGTCATCGCCGATGAAAACCGGCCTGCGTCCCGCGAACGGCTCGTGATTGAGCAATTCGCGCACGCCGGTCGCCTTGTCAAAACCTGCTTGTTTGATTTCGCAGACGCATTTTCCCGGCAATACTTCGATCGGGGCATTCGGCAAATCGGCCCGGATCAGCGACACCGCCTCGTAAATCGCTTTCTCCGCGTGCGGCGCCAATCGGTAGTGCAACGCGAGCGAGTAACCTTTGTCTTCGAGGAGGATGCCGGGGCTTAATCGGGCAATCGCGGCCAGACGTCGTTTCAATTCCCCGTCCATCGGCGGTGCGTGGGTCGCAACCGCTTCACTCTCCGTCGAAAGCCGCATCTCGGCGCCGTGACCGCCAACCGCCGGAAATCGATCCGGTGCGAAAATTAGGTCGATGTCATTGAGCGAACGTCCGCTGACGAGCGCCAGCGCGCCCCTGGTCTGTTCGTGCAGGGCATGCAGCGTCGCCGCCAGTCCCGGCGGCACCCACACCTCGCGCGGCGTCCGTGCAAGCTCGAGCAGCGTGCCGTCGATATCGAGCAGGATCGCGCAGGCGTTGAGACATTGCGCTAGCCTTTCGGCGATCAGATCCAGCGAAGCACCGGCTGCGGGCCATGCGTCTTCGCGCATCGGAACTACACGATTGGCAACGCTGTCAGTCATCCCATCACTCCACCGAGGCCAGCGGCTGCGCGACCGATTCCAGCGGACGCCGCTCCGCCGCAACCGCATAGCGCCAGCCGACCGCTGCGGCCACCAGCATCAGCGCCGCCCCGAAGAGGTAGCCGGTAAACACGCTGCCGCGCGAACCGGTATCGATCAGCGCCCCAAACAGGATGGGGCCGGCGACGCCGCCAACCCCGGTGCCGATCGCATAAAACAGCGCAATCGCCAACGCACGCACCTCCAGCGGAAAATTCTCGCTCACCGTAAGATAGGCTGCGCTTGCGGCAGGAGAAGCGCAGAAGAAGATCACCATCCATGCGATCGTCTGCGTCCTGGCGCTCAACGCACCGATCTCGAACAGATAGCCCGAGACCGCGAGCAGGATACCGGAAATTCCGTAGGTCAACGCGATCATTGGACGGCGCCCAAGCGTATCGAACAGACGGCCGAGCACCAATGGCCCCAGAAAATTGCCCGCCGCGAATGGAAGGATATACCAGCCGACCCCGTCGGCGGGTATCCCGTAAAAATCGCTGAGCACCAGCGCGAAAGTGAAGAAGATCGCGTTATAGAAAAATGCCTGCGCGATCATCAGCACCAGCCCGACCAGCGAACGGTCGCGATAAACGCCGAACAGGGTGTGCACGACCTCCGATAGCGGCGTGTGAGTACGCATTCGCAGCCGCAGTTTCGGCCAACCGTGCGGCAGCGGAGCTTCACCGATCGCCGGCGGCCGATCCTGGGTGCGTCCAATGACGGAGCGCTCGATATCACGCATGATGGCGTTGGCCTGATCGGGGCGACCATGAATGATCAGCCAGCGTGGACTTTCCGGAATCCAGATCCGCATCACGAATACGACAAGGCCGAGACAGGCACCGGTAAGATAGGCAAGCCGCCAGCCGAAATCGACGGCGAACCAGTTCGGATCAAGCAGCACGATGGCGCAGGTCGCGCCGAGCGCGGCGCCGAGCCAGAAGCTGCCGTTGATGATCAGGTCGGTCCAGCCACGGTAACGCGACGGAATGAGTTCCTGAATCGTGGAGTTGATCGCGGTGTATTCGCCGCCAATGCCGGCGCCGGTCAGGAAACGAAACACGGCGTAGCTTGCAACACCCCATGACAGCGCGGTGGCGGCGGTCGCAGCGAGGTAGAGCGCCAAGGTGATGAAGAAGAGTTTCTTGCGGCCGATGCGGTCGGTCAGCCAGCCGAAGACAAAGGCGCCGAGCACCGCGCCAGCAAGATAACAACTGTTGGCGAAGCCGACTTCGAAATTCGAAAATTGCAGCACCGGGCTTTGCTTCAGTGCGCCGGACAAGGCGCCCGCCAGTGTCACTTCCAGGCCGTCGAGAACCCAGGTGATGCCAAGCGCCAGCACCACGCGGGTATGAAACCCGCTCCAGCGCAGCGCATCCAGCCGGAAAGGAATGCTGGTTTCGACGATGTTATCGCCAGCGGCGCGATCATTCGCCTGGCCACTATCGATGACCTCCGCAGGTTCGCACGCGGCATCGAGATCGTCTTGCCGTCGCTGCAATGCCATGGAGCGTTACCAATCAGGAATTTTCGGGGCGGTGATTAGGACCCTTGGGCGGTGCGCGCAAAAGCGCCATCGGCTCCGCCGTCAACGTCCGGCAGGGTATTCGGGTTCCATTCCGGTATGGAGGAACCCCATGGCATTCCTACCCGTTGGCCAGCAGCGTGAAGGATAGCGACATGGCCCAACGTAAAACGGCGACGCGCCGGACCGCCAAATCCGCCAAGAAATCCACGGCAAGAAGAAAGACCGCGACCAAGCGGCGGTCATCGAAACGGTGGTCGCAGCGCGTGACGCGGAACAGCGATGCACTCGATCTCAAGCTCGGCGTCTTCAGCCAGCGAGATCCGAAGCGGATCGCGGCTTCGCTCAAGCGCTCGGCCGAGCGTAGCACGCGCCGCAAGGCCGGCGCCTATCGTTCGGCGATTTCGATGCTGACATTCTATATCAACCGGGCCGGCCGAACGCTGCCCAAGGCCCAGCGCGAGCGGCTGAACCGGGCTAAGGTCGAACTGAAACGGCAATTCGGCCGAGAGTAGCAACGGCGGAGGATGCTCCACCGCCCGCGAAGACTTTGCGCGGCTCAGGCCGCGCGAATGTTGGCCATGAAGCGATCGAGTTCTTCGCGTAGCCGCGTGCTTTCGGAAGACAGCGAACGTGCCGCCTCCAGAACGTTGGCCGAGGCAGAGCCGGTTTCGGCAGCGCCCTTGTTGACTTCCATGATGTTCACGGCAGCTTCGCTGGTGCCTTCCGCGACGTTTTGAACGCTGCGGGCGATTTCCTGCGTGGCCGAGCTTTGCTCCTTGACCGCGCTCGCAATCGTCGAGGCGATGCTGGAGATCTGACCGATGGTACCGCCGATCTCCTTGATCGCGGCGACCGACTCCTGGGTCGCACCCTGCATGCCGGCAATGTGGGTCGAGATTTCGTCGGTTGCCTTGGCGGTCTGGCTCGCCAGTGACTTGACCTCCGAAGCCACGACGGCAAATCCACGTCCGGCATCGCCGGCGCGGGCTGCCTCGATCGTGGCATTGAGCGCCAGAAGATTGGTCTGCTCGGCAATCGCCGTGATCAGCTTGACCACGTCGCCGATTTCCTGTGCGGCCCGCGACAGCTTGCCGATACGTCCGTCGGTCTGTTCGGCCTGAACCACGGCTGCCTCGGCAATCCGGTTGGACTCCTGTGCCTGTCTGCCGATTTCGTCCACCGATGCTGAAAGCTCTTCCGTGGCGGACGCAATCGACTGCATGCTGCTGGAGGCATGCTCTGATGCGCCCGCGGCCTGGCCCGAAAGATCCTGCGTGGTCTCCGCGGTCCGCGTGAGCGTTCCGGCGGAGGCCTCGAGCTGATGGGCCGAGGC
>NZ_DASSRP010000138.1:0-16887 GCF_035701725.1 Bradyrhizobium sp. | reverse complement strand
TGACGCGCGATCTTGCGACCTATGCGATCACCAAGGAGGTCGAGGCTGGGCGTGGCACGCCGGCGGGCGGCGCCTATCTCAGTTTCCAGCATGTGGCGCCGGAGCAAATCCGACTTGCCTTCGGACCCGTCGTCGACCGGCTCGCCGCCAACGGAATCGATCTCGCGCATCAACCGATCGAGGTTGCGCCGATTGCGCATTATCACATGGGTGGAATTCGTGTGGGCGACACGCTCGAAACCAAGATTGCGGGCCTGTTTGCCTGCGGTGAAGCGATTGGCGGGGCCAACGGCGCCAACCGTCTTTCCGGCAACGCCATCACCGAAGCATTCGTGTTCGGGGCGCGGGCGGGCCGTTATGCTGCGCGGAAGGCGAAACGGCGGCTATCGCTGTGGTCGGATGCGTCTGCACCGGCGGTCGAGTTTTTGCGGAGTGCCGAACGGCGGGAGGCGCCGAATGTCGCTGCCGGCATCGTCTCGCTGCAATCCTTGATGGCCGAATATGTCGGGCCGTTTCGCACCGAAGCCAAACTCGGCGTCGCAATTGATCGTCTTTCAGAAATGCAGCGCGACCTCGGCGACCGGCCGCTGATTTCGTCGCCGGGCGGCTTCGATCCCGTCCTGGTCGATTGGCTCGACCTGCGAAACATGCTGCATGTTGCCAGCGCAGTGGCGCTGCCGGCACAAGCGCGCAAGGAAAGCCGCGGCGCGCATCAGCGTGAGGATCATCCGGGCCTCGATGAGGCCTGGCAACTCAATCAGGTCGTATCGATGATAAAGGGCGAGATTCGGCTCAAAGCCGCTACGGACACGGTCGCCGCATGAAAGCTTCGCTCGCCATTCAGCGCGGCCAGCCCGACGCCACATCCCGCGTCGATACCTTTACGGTCGAGTTCGAGCCGGGTCAGTCCGTGCTTGATGGTTTGAGGGCGGTTCGCCGCGATCATGATCCGTCGCTTGCCTTTCGCTTCTCCTGCATCAACGCCAATGCTTGCAAGGAGTGCATGATGCTGATTGACGGCGAAGTCGACTATGCCTGTACGGCGCGGCTGAAGGAGGGGATGACCACGCTCGCGCCGTTGCCGAAAAAGGCGCTGATCCGCGACCTGGTCACGGAAATCGCGCCGCCGGATGAGCGGCTCGATCGAACGCGACGGCGAAAGTGACCGGGTGAGGCGGGCTTTCAGCCAGATGGCCTCAGGCATTCTTCGCCCGAGGCATTCTGAAGAGAAACAGCGCTCCAGCCAATATCATGGGAAAACAGGCGAGATTAACGGCTTGCCAGCCGTACTGCGCGACCAGGATTCCGGCCGCAAGCGAGGCGAAAACATTGGCGCCGTAAACGATCAGGGAGTTGATGCCCTGCGCCTTTGTCTTGTGGTCGTTCGAATAGGTCGAGGCCACCATCAGCGTTCCGCCATTGAAGACGAAATTCCAGCCCAGACCCGACAAGGTGAGCTGAATGAAGTACAGGGATGGCGTCGCCTCAAACAATTGTGCGGACAACGCCATCAGCAGCAAAGCGACGAGCCCGCCCGCGACCAGTCCGCGTAGCCCGGCAGCGCGGACCAGCGTAGCGTTGAACAGCGACGGCAAATACATCGCGATGAAATGAGCCTGCAGGATCGGCGTCGTGCTGCCGCCGCACCGGGGATCGCGTGCCAGCGCCAGCGGCGCCGCATTCATGGTCAACGTCATTGCGGCGAAGCCGATCGCGCAAATGATGCTCGCCGCCGCGAAATCGGACGACGGTTTGAAGCGCAAAGCTGGAGGTGATGAGGTGGACGGCGTCGCCGAATCCCGCCCGAGATCCGCGGAAAGGAAGATCTGCGAGATGGCGATGGCGATACAGACGACCGTTAGCGCAATGAAGGAGCCGACAAACGGCGTTTGAAAGGCTCTGTCGAAATGCGAGGCGAGGTAAGGCCCCAATATACCGCCGACGATGCCGGCGCCTGTGATCATGGCGACCGCACGGGTGCGTTCGTCCGCGGATTTCACGGCATCGATCGCGGCAAATCGGTAGTACTGGCTGAATGCGCTGAAGGCGCCGAGCAGGAATGTGCCGACGACGAGAATCGAAAAGCTCTGTAGAACAAGCGCGACGGCCGAGACCAATCCGCCTGCGATCCCAATCACCGCCTTCAGGAAGAAGCCGATGCGCCGGCCCAGCCGGCCCATGATGACCGACGCCGGATAGATCATGAGCAATGTTCCGCAGACCGTCGCCGAGACCGGAACGGTGCTGAGGCCTTGGTAAGGCGCAAGCATCGCACCCGACAGGCTCGACACTGCGGTAAGGAGCGAGACCACGGTCCCGCTCAGCGCCTGGCCGACGGCCAGCAGCCACATGTCGCGCGATGCTCTGATCATTTCGTTGCTTGTGCCGCGTTGAATTGACAGCGGTCCTTGAAGCATGCTTGGCTTATGTCCGAAATGGCGTAATTACCTCGTTTTAGGACATCCTCGTTTTTCGGACTTGGATATCGGCTGCGGAGGTCGCGATGGCTCGAACGATCGGAATCCTGATCTTTCCTGATTTTCAGCTGCTCGATGCGGCCGGACCGATTTCGGTATTTGAGGTCGCGGGCCGTTTCGCCGGCCGTAGAGCATCTATTAAGCCGCTGGCGCTCAAGGCCGGCCCGGTGCGCAGCTCGTCCGGCGTCGTAATGATGGCGGAGAGCCTCAAGAGCGCCCGTGCGCTGGACACGCTGATCGTCGCCGGCGGCGAGGGCATATCGGCTGCGATGCTGTCCGAACCGACGCTGGCCTTCCTGAGGTCGGCCGCGCGCCGGACGCGAAGAATTGCGAGCGTCTGTTCGGGCGCTTACGTGCTGGCTCAGGCCGGGTTGCTCGACGGTCGCCGGGCCACCACGCATTGGGGACGGACGGCCGACTTCCTCGCCGCTTTTCCAAGAGTCCGGCTCGAGCCCGATCGCATCTTCGTCAAGGACGGCAATGTCTGGACGTCGGCCGGCATCAGCGCGGGGATTGATCTCGCGCTCGCGATGGTAGCCGAGGATCACGGCGAAGATATCGCCAAGGAAACGGCGCGGCAGCTCGTTCTCTATCATCGCCGCTCCGGCGGACAGTCGCAGTTTTCGACGCTGCTGGAATTGAAGGCGCCGACCGGACGATTCAAGCCGCTGCTCTCCTGGGCGCGCGAGCGGCTCGATCAGCCGTTGACGGTCGAGCGCATGGCGGAGCAGGCCCATATGAGCGCGCGGCATTTTACCAGGGCCTTCATCGCCGAAATCGGCGTGACGCCTTCCAAGGCCATCGAGAAGCTGCGTGTCGAGGTTGCGAGAAGCAGGGTTGAGGACATCGGCGAGCCGATCGAACAAATCGCTCGCAGCACCGGCTTTGGCGATCCGGAGCGAATGCGCCGCGCTTTCATGCGCGCCTTCGGTCAGCCGCCCCAGTCCCTGCGTCGCACGGCACGGTCAGCCTGAACGCGCTTTCGTTACGCCGGTGCCGCCGGCCCCAAACTGGCGCCATTGGTTTGCAATCTCATTATTAAGATAGAGATTAGTTGTTAGTTATCAGGTAGATATAGTACATATGTATAATTTTTGAGATAAATATTGTAATTGATACGATGCTGTGACAAGCTTCCTTTCGCTGGGGAGTTCAAACGAGGAGGGGTGTCATGAGTATCACTGCGGACGGCATCGAAGGTGTTTCGAGCACGGTCGATCGCAATGCGTGGAAGGCGCTTTTGGGGTCGGCGCTCGGCTATGCGATGGACGGATTCGATCTTCTCATTCTCGGTTTTATGCTGCGAACGATCGCGGCCGATCTGCATCTGTCGCAGGCGCAGTCGGCCTCGCTGGTGACAGCGACACTGATCGGCGCAGTACTCGGCGGCATCGGTTTTGGCATGCTGTCGGATCGGCTCGGGCGCGTGCGCGTCCTGACCTGGACCATCGTCGTGTTTGCGGTGTTCACCGGGCTTTGCGCCTTCGCGCAAGGCTATTGGGACCTTCTGATCTATCGCACCATTGCCGGCGTTGGCCTTGGCGGTGAATTCGGGATCGGCATGGCGCTGGTCGCCGAAGCCTGGCCGGCATCGAAGCGTGCGCGCGCGTCTTCTTATGTCGGACTGGGCTGGCAGGCCGGCGTGCTGCTCGCGGCGATTGCCACACCGTTGCTGCTGCCGGTGATCGGCTGGCGCGGCATGTTTGCGCTCGGCGTGTTCCCGGCCGTCGCGGCCTATTTCATCCGCGCCTCGCTGCATGAACCGGACGTGTTCGTCGCGAAGTCGAAAGATCATCCGAAGGAATCGGCGCTGCATCTCCTGGTAAAGGATGGCGACACCGCCAAGCTGAGCCTAGGCATGGTCATTCTCTGTTCGGTGCAGAACTTCGGCTATTACGGCGTAATGATCTGGCTGCCGAACTATCTGTCGACCCGTTTCGGCTTTGCGTTGACGCAATCGGCGACGTGGACCTGCGTGACGCTCGCCGGCATGGCCCTCGGCATTTTCATGTTCGGCCACATCGCCGATCGCATTGGCCGTCGGCCGGCGTTCTTTGCCTATATGACGGGCGCTGCGATCATGGTGCTGGTCTATTCGCGTCTGACCGATCCGATTCAGTTGCTCGTGGTCGGCGCGGTGATGGGCTTTTTCGTCAATGGCATGCTCGGCGGCTATGGAGCTTTGATCAGCGAGTTGTTCCCGACCGCAGCGCGCGCCACGGCGCAAAACGTGCTGTTCAACATCGGCCGCGGCGTCGGCGGATTTGGTCCGGTCGTGGTTGGCGCCATTGCGGCGGCCTATTCGTTCGAAACCGCGATTGCGGGGCTTGCCGCGCTTTACGTGCTCGACATCTTCGCGATGTGGCTTTTGATCCCTGAGCGCCGTGGCGCCCAGCTCACCTGATGTTGATCAGAGGCCGTCATGTCGCTCGATCACACATCCATCGCGATGCAGCCGGCGGTAACGCCGCCGGCGTCCGCCGCGCCCTGGAAACCCAGCGTCGTCGCCGAGGTCGCCAGGGTCGCCGCCAACACCGCCGTTAACGCCGAATATCGTCATCTCGTTGTTGATTGCAGCGAGATCGCAGCCGCGGCGCAGCCCGGGCAATTCTTTCAATTGCTCTGTCCGCACCCGGCCGGCGAACAGCCATTCCTGCGGCGGCCCATGAGTCTGTATGGCGCCGATCCGCGGACGCGCCAGATCGAGTTTCTGTACAAGGTGACCGGGGCGGGAACGCGCGGGCTGGATCTGATCAAGCCCGGCGGCACGCTCGATATCATGGGTCCGCTCGGCGTCGGCTTCACGCTCGACCCAAAGTGGCGACACATCGTAGCCGTGGGCCGCGGCGCCGGCCTCGCCACGCTCGCGCCGCTTGCGAAAGCCGCCAAAGCGAATGGCACCAACGTCACCGCGATCTTCAGCGCGCGGCGGCCTGAGCTCTTGGTATCGGTCGACCTGTTCAAGAACAACGGCGCCGACGTCGTGCCGGTGACGGATTCCGAACAGACCAGCGGCCCGGGCAATGTCGAGCGCATTCTCCGCGGCCTGATCGCAGCGGGAAAATGCGACGCCTTCTTCACCTGCGGATCGAGCCGGCTGATGCGCGTGCAACAGCGCCTCGCGATCGAGTTCGGCCTTCCCGGACAAGTCGCCATGGAACAGCAAATGGCCTGCGGCATCGGCCTTTGTTACTGTTGCGTGCGCGACTTCAACGTCGGCGGCGAAATCGTCAACCGCAGGGTCTGCTGGGACGGACCGGTGTTCGATCTGTTGGAGGCGCTGCCATGATCAAGCCGTTTTCCATCGATCTCTCCGTCGATGTCGGCGGGCTCAAGCTGCGCAATCCGGTCATGCCGGCATCCGGCACCTTTGCCGAAGGACTCGACAAGGTGATCGACTTCAATCGCCTTGGCGCGTTCGTGACCAAGACGGTCACGCGTGAGTTACGGGCTGGAAACCCGTTGCCGCGGGTGGTGGAACGGCCGGGCAGCCTGATCAACGCGATCGGGATCCCCTCCAAAGGCGTGCCGCACTTCATCGAGAAGATCATTCCGCAATATGGCGCGTACGAGCCGCCCTTGGTCGTGAGTATCTCGGCGCCTACGGCGGAGGGATTTGCGAGTCTCGCCGCCGAGCTGACGCTGCCCGGGGTCTCCGCGATCGAGGCCAACATCTCCTGTCCGAATATCGAAGAGGACGGCAAGGCTTTTGCGATGCGCGCGGAGTCCGCCGAAAAGGTCACGCGGCAGTTGCGCGCCGCGACCAAGTTGCCGCTGTGGGTCAAGCTGACGCCCAACACCGGCGACATCGCCGAGGTGGCGCGCGCGGCGGAGGGAGCCGGCGCCGACGCGGTGGTCGTCGCCAATACGTTCCTGTCGATGGCGATCGACCTGAAAACCTTCAAGCCATGCCTGGGCAATATCATGGGCGGCCTGTCGGGGCCCGCGATCAAGCCGATCGTGGTCAGGCAGGTGTTTCAGTGCGCCAAGGCGGTGAAGATCCCGATCATCGGCTGCGGTGGTATTTCCTCGGCCGAAGATGCGATCGAATACATGCTGGCGGGCGCCAGCGCCGTGCAGGTCGGAACCGCAACTTTCCTGCAACCGGCGGCCATGGTCAGCATCATCGACGGCCTGGAGATGTTCTGCCTGCAACGCGAGATCAGAAGCGTGACCGATCTCGTTCATGGCGTCGTGATTGAGGAGGCTGACGATCAGGATCTTGCCTGGGTCAGTCCGCCGACATGACGATGCAGCAGAGTCTGGGAAGCAATGTCTTCGTTGACGATGCGCAGGACCGTGCGCTTGCCGCCGAGTTGTTCGACGCGCTTCGTGAGGCGTCGTTCGATGGGGTCGGCATCACGCGCGAGAGCTATAGCGGACGCGAAACGACTGCGCTGGATATCATTGAGGCCAAGGCGCGCCAATTGGGGCTCGAGACCAACCGCGATGCCGGTGCCAATCTGGTCGTGACGCTTGCCGGCAGCGAACCGGATCTGCCGTTTCTCGCCTGTGGATCGCATCTGGATTCGGTGCCGCAAGGTGGCAATTTTGACGGTGCGGCGGGCGTCGTCGCCGGTCTTGCGGTGCTGGCGCGACTGAAGCGCGACAAGATCTTGCCCCGGCGCACTATTAAGCTATTTGGCCTGCGTGGCGAGGAAAGCTCGCGGTTCGGCAAGGCGTATATGGGCTCACTGGCCCTGTTCGGGAAACTCGCTGCGGAAGATTTGAAAGTCAGGGATCGCGACGGCCGCACGCTCGGCGATTGCATGCGCGAGGTTGGTGCCAACGTTGTGCGCATCGAAAAGGGCGAACCGCTGCTCGACGCCAGGCGCGTCGCAGCGTGGGTCGAACTTCACATCGAGCAGGGGCCTGTCCTGGTGGCGCGCGACCTTCCGGTCGGCATCGTCACGGGCATTCGAGGCAATGTGCGGCACCGGACCGTCGAATGCATCGGCGAAGCCGGCCATTCCGGCGCGGTGCCGCGCTGGCTCAGGCACGATGCGGTGTTCGCGGTGGCCGAACTGATGACCCATCTCGATCGTCACTGGCGCACGCTCCTGGAGCGCGGGCGCGATGTGGTCGTGACGTCCGGTGTTTTCGGAACCGATCCGGCGGAACACGCGATCGCGCGCATTCCGGGAAAAGTGTCGTTCAGCTTTGAGGTGCGCAGCCAAAACAGGGAGACGCTCGAAGGTTTCTATGATCTCTTCCGTTCGGAGTGTAATCTGATCGCCGAAGAGCGTGGCGTCGAATTTTTCTTCGATCGCCGGCTGGAATCGGCGCCGGCCACCATGGATGCGGAGTGGGTTCGGCGCTTGAGAAAGGCGGCGCAGGCGCTCGGCTTGCCGGACGAGGAGATCCCGAGCGGCGCCGGGCATGATGCGGCTGTATTTGCCAATGCCGGAATTCCGAGCGCCATGGTATTCGTTCGCAACGAAAATGGTTCGCATAACCCGAAGGAGGCGATGAATCTGGATGATTTTGTCGCCGGAATCGCGGTAATGCGGGCTGCGATTGAAGAGGCCGTCCAATGAGCGTGACTGAATTGTTCGACCGGGCCGCGCCCAAGCGCGTGGACAAGATCACGATCCGCAGGCCCGACGATTTCCACGTGCATCTTCGCGACGGCGCGATGCTTGAGGCGGTGTTGCCGTTTACGTCGGCGCAGTTCGCGCGTGGCATCATCATGCCGAACCTCGTGCCGCCGGTGACGACGGTTGCCGCGGCGCTTGCCTATCGTGAGCGAATTCTGGCCGCGCGTGCCGCAAGCTCGGACTTTCAGCCGCTGATGACCTGTTACCTCACCGATGCGACCTCGCCGGATGAAATCGAGCGCGGCTTTAAGGAGAAAGCCTGGTACGCCGCCAAACTCTATCCCGCCGGCGCCACCACCAACGCGCATCACGGCGTCACCGATATTCCGGCGCTGGCGCCCGTGCTGGAGCGGATGGAAAAGATCGGCATGCCGGTCCTGATCCATGGCGAAGCCACCGATCCTTTGGTCGACATCTTCGACCGCGAAGCCGTGTTCATGGAGAGAAGCTTGCTGCCGATGCGCAAGCGCCACCAGGGCCTGAAGATCGTGATCGAGCACGTCACGACGGCGGAGACTGTCGACATCGTGCGTGGTCATCGCTCGCACACGGCCGGAACCATCACGCCGCATCACCTCGTGATCAACCGCACGTCGCTGTTTCAGGGTGGCCTGCGGCCGCATCTTTATTGTCTTCCTGTCGCCAAGCGCGAACACCATCGTCTCGCCTTGCGCAAGGCGGTGACTTCGGGCGAGGCGTGCTTCTTCATCGGCACCGACACCGCGCCGCATCGCCGCACCGTCAAGGAGGCCGAATGCTGCTCGGCCGGCGTGTTCGGTGGCGCGACTGCGCTACAGACCTACGTGCAGGTGTTCGACGAAGAAGGCGCGCTTGACCGTTTTGAGGCCTTTGCGTCCGAGAATGGCGCGAAGTTCTACGGGCTCGAGCTCAACCGCGGCACCATCACGCTGGAGCGCCGCGAGTCCCCCGTGATGGCTGCCGTGGCGGTGGAAGACACCGAAGTCGTCGTGTTCCGCGGCGGCGAGAAACTGCCGTGGTCTGTCGGAGAGGTAAGGCCGTGAGCGATCTGGCGATCCGGCAGGAAATCGGCGGCGAAGTCGCGCGGCTGTTGTTCGAGGGCGGCGCCATCCATGTCAGCCGGCAGCAGCCGTTCATTCTGGCGGCTGGATGGGCTAGTCCCGTCTACGTGGATGTTCGCGTCATCCTTGGCGATCCCGCCTTGCGCCAGGCGGTGACCCAGCTCGCGGTGCGTTATGTCAAGGCCGTGTTGCCGAACGCTTCGATCGATGCGGTTGCTGGCGCGGAGACCGCTGGCATCCCCTTCGCGGCGTGGCTTGCGGACAAGCTCAATGTGCGGATGCGTTACGTGCGCAAGCGCCCGCTCGGGATCGGCCGCAATGCACAGGTCGAAGGTGGCGACGTCGACGGGCTCAACGTGCTGCTCGTTGACGACCTTACGACAGACGGCGGCAGCAAGCTGAATTTTGCGCGCGGGCTGCGCGCCGCGGGCGCTGTGGTCGAGCACGTGCTGACCATCTTCTATCACGATGTTTTTCCCGGCGCGGCGGAGCGGCTGGCACTGGCCGGCTTGACCTTGCATCCGCTCGCCACCTGGGCCGACATCCTGCGGTCACCGGCTGCGGCCGGTCTGGCGCAACAGGATCGCGGCGAAGTCGAGCGTTTCCTGGCCGATCCCGTCGCCTGGTCGACGCGTCACGGCGGCCGCTCGAAGCTATCGGCCAGGGGGTGAAGCAGGATAACTGTGCTGTTGGGGCTCTACTTCACCTCTCCCCATTGGGGAGAGGTCGGATCGCCTTTGCGATTCCGGGTGAGGAGCGCTGCTCTTACGTGAGACTGTAACCCCTCACCCTAACCCTCTCCCAACGGGAGAGGGAGCGCACCTCGGTCTGTCTCTGATCTTTGCTTAAGACGCCTTTCGCGCCGGCGATTGCATCGCCGAGCGTTCCAGAATCAAGCGAAGCTGATGCGCCGCTTCACGCCCCTTGTGAGCGCGCCGCCACAGCTTTTCGACCAACTGCTCGTAGAGTCGTACCGGCTCTTCGTCGGCCGTGAGCATGGCAACGCCGGTGCGGATATTCGGCAGTTCACCGCCGAGCCGGAACGGGCTCAAGCCCAGAAGCGTGCGCTCGGAGGTGCGAAAGAGCTGGAACGTGATGTTCGGCAGCGGCTCTTCGATCAGGCCGATCTGGATGCCCATCGGCTCCTGCTCGATCAGCTTGATCAAATGCTCGGCTTCGGCGCGGGCGGCAAGGCGCCGTTCGACGATCTCGTTTTGTGGCAGATCGAAGCGGCCGACGAGGCCAAGCTTTAGCCAGCGCTCGATTTCCGGCATGTTGACGAAATTGATGACGCTGAGATGCCGGCGGTTGCGGGCGTGCTTGCGCTCGTCAAGTACCGCAATGATCGCATCGATCTCGGCCTCGTAGTCCTTGCCGTCCTCGGCATAGGAGGGGGCAGCCTCGATCAACGTTTGCTTGAGTTGGCGTCCGTAGTCGTCCGAGGTCAGGAGATAGGAGAGCGGCGGGAAGTGCGCGATGACCTGCTCGGACTTCTCCTCGATCTGCCGCATCCGCTCGAAGTAACTGATGGCGTTAGCATAGTATTCGACGCCGAGGCCGAGCAGGGAGCCGACCGAAGTCTCCAGCACGCTGGCGAGGCGATCCAGTGTCTCGATCTTGACGACCTCGCCGGCCTCGATCCGGTAAACCGCGGCGCGCGATACGCCGAGACGTTCGGCGACCTGTTCCGCGGCGAGTCCGCGGCCCATCCGGTAGGCCCGCAGCCTTTCACCGATTTCGGCAAAGCGGTTGCTGGTCGCACTCATTTTTGCCTCTGGTCTCATGTCGTCTCATATTTGAGACAGAGGCGTATATGATTTTCGGCGCCCGGGGAAGCGCTATTTCGGCGCTTTCGGCGGGATCAACCGAATCCCGCGGAAGGGGCTGAACGCGCTCAGACGAGGTCGACGGAGGCGATCTTGTTTAGTGCGCGGATCTGCTGATCCGGGGCGAGTGAGATCGACTTGTCGGCATCGCGTACGACGGCGAGCAATCGCTGAAAGGTGGTCTCGGCAACACCGGCCGGAAGCGGCTCTTCGTCAAACGAAGCGATGAAGGGATCGAGGATCGACGACAACAGCTTATAGACCGCGCGGTGCTCGGCATCGGCCTGTGCGAGTTCGTTGGTCTTTTTCTGAAGGGCGACGTAGGTCTTCAGACCGGGGTGCTGATCTGAGAGCCAGCTATGCAACTCAACCATGTTGTTTCCTCGTCGGGGCTCGAGAAGAAACAATCACTTTTATCACGAAGAGCCTGTTAATGCAAGGATTTCATGCCAATCTTCGGAATCGAGTCGAACCCGCCGCGGCCAAAGCGGCGCGCAGAATCCGCCGGCCGCGGCCGAACGCACCTCGCTCAGGCATCACACAAGCTTGGCGGCCGCAAGTTCGTTCAAAATCTGAACCTGTTGCTCGGCGGGTGCAGTGAGGCCCCGCTCCGCCGCGGCAACCACGTCCAGCAGGTGGCGATAGGTCCCTTCGGCGACATCGACCGGAACGGCCTCGCCGTCGTAACGGGCGATATACTCTTCGGTCAGTCCGGCCAGCAGGCGGTAGAGCGCGCGATGATCGCTGTCGGAGGAAGCGCGCTCGAGGAGGGTCTGTCGGAAGGCCTTATAGGTCTTCAGCCCGTGATGTTGCTGCGACAGCCAACTGGTGAGTTCACCCATGTGCTTTCCTTTTCGAAACGCGAAGAAAGCGATTGTCTATAGCGCGCGTGCGGCGCGCCAGCAACAAAATTTGAGACTAGTTTATAAATTTATACAGGTCGCCGGGCCGCTCTAGTCACCCTTCATTCGCTGGTCCTCTTTGACCCGCACATATTCGGCGCCGCGGGCGCCGGCCTCCGACAGGCGGAGTGTACTCACGATGGCGCCGGTGAACGCAAAGCCGACGGCCGCGAGTAGCGCGATCCGCGTTCCTTCCAAGGCGAAGCGGGCGATGAACAGCGACACCAGCGCCGCGCCCATGGTCTGCCCGAGCAGGCGTGCGGTGCCGAGCATGCCGCTGGCGCCGCCGCTTCGTTCGCGCGGGGCGGCCGCGATCATGGTGCGGTTGTTCGGGGTCTGGAACAGGCCGAACCCTGCACCGGCCAGGGCCATCCGCCAGGCCACATCGAACAGCGAAGGGTGCGCAGGCAGTAACGCCAGCGCACCGAGACCAAGCGCGAACAATAGAAGTCCGATGCCGCCGAGCAGTCCGGCCGGATAAAGCTCGACCAGGCGCCCGGCAAGCGGCGCGGCGAAAGCCACCGCGATCGGCCAGGGCGTGATCAGCAGACCGATCTCGACGTCCGAATAGCCGAACCGGTTTTCCAGATAGAAGGGCAGCGCGACGAAGGCCAGCATCTGTCCGCAAAACGAGGCGATCGAGGTTGCAATCGACAGCGCGAAGATCGGGATGCGCAAGAGGTCGAGCGGCAGCAGCGGCGACTTCACCTGGGCTTGTGCGCGCACCAGCAGGAAGCCGCCGACGATCGCGGCGCCAAGTTCGCCGAGCGCGATTGCGGCATCTTCACCGTGCCCGACGCTGTCGATCGCGGCAACACCGAGACCGAAGGTCAGGGCGCTGAGTGCCGCGCTCTTCCAGTCGAAGTCGTGGCCCGCTGGTTTGGTATGCGGCAGACATTTGATGCCGATCGCGAGCGCGCCGAGGCCGAGTGGAACGTTGATTGCGAACAGGTAAGGCCACGGACCGATAGCGAGAATGCCTGCCGCAATCGTCGGTCCAACCGCGGCCGAGACTGCGACCACCATGGCATTGATGCCGATGCCGCGGCCCAGCAGCACACGCGGATAGATGTGGCGGACCAGCGCCATATTCACGCTCATGATGCCGGCGGCGCCGAACCCCTGAAGGATGCGCGCGACCGTCAGCAGCGTCAGCGTATGCGCCAGCACGCAAAACAGCGAGGCGATCGTGAACACTAAGAGCCCCGCGATGTAAACGCGACGGTAGCCAATGATCTCGCCGAGCGAAGCCAGCGGGAGCAGCGAAATCGTAATGGCCAGTTGATAGCCGTTGACGATCCAGATCGAAAAAGCGGGACTGGCATGGAGGTCGCGCGCAATGGTGGGCAGGGCCACATTGGCGATCGCGCCATCCATCACCGACATGATCAGGCCAATCGCGATCGTCAGGATCGCCCAGCCGCGTTGCGGTTGTGGCAGGCCGTCATGATGAAGAAAAGTGTCGTCCGACTTCACGCCTCGACTGGCCTCGTGATATCCAACGCAGCAGCGCGCCAACGTACCAGACATTTGACGCTCTCCACTATCGAGAGTTCCAAGAAGCGCGCGTGAAGGGGAGGGGACGAGCCATGACTTCGCCGCAGACGTCGCTCGCACGGCTTCCGGATTGGAGTTCGCTATCTGAATTCGGCCGGATGGCGGCGCTCGAGCAGTGCCGGCGGCGGATGGCCCATCTCGGGCGCATGCTTCATGCGGTCGAGCACATCTATCATGCCGAGGCGTTGCATCAGGGGCCGCTCTCGGGGCTGCCATATGTGGCCAAGGACATGTTCGCGACCGGGCGCAGCCGGCCGTCATGGGGATGTTCCTCGCCGCAGGCGCCGGCGCTGCCGCGCGCTTCTGTGATCGATCGCCTCGATCAGGCGGGCGCCAGCCTGATTGGCACTTCGACCATGACGGAACTCGCTTACGAACCCTCCGGCATGGCGCGCCGCCGCGCGCTTAATCCATGGCGGTTCGATGTGATCCCCGGCGGGTCCTCCACCGGATCTGCCATTCTGGTCGCGGCCGGCTGCTGTTTTGCCGCGCTCGGGTCGGATACCGCGGGGTCGGTGCGCATCCCGGCGCATTGTTGCGGCATCACCGCGCTCAAACCTGGTCATGGCAAGATCCCGCTCGACGGCGCGATGGCTCTCGCACCGAGCCTCGATAGCTTTGGAATGTTCGCGCGAAGCGCCGCCGATCTTGCGCTGCTATGGCCGGTCATCTCGGGTGATCCGGCAGGCGCCGACGAGAGGCTACCGCGTGTCGCCCTGCTGCGGGATGCCTTCGAGGCCAGCGAGGCCGAACTCGCCGCTGTGTGTGCTGGCGCCGTGAGCGCGCTCGCGGAAGGCGGCATGACGATCGAAGACGTCAGCGGATTTTCCGAAGAAGCGGACCGGCATGCTCTGACGGTTCTGCTGGCGGAGGCCGCGCGGGAACACCGGGCGCGTATTGACGATCCCTCAGTCGACGCAACGCTGCGCAAGCGCATCAGCAAAGGTCTCGCGATCACCGATGGCGAGCTTGCGACGGCCAATTCAGCGCGCGATGCGCTTCGTCATCGATTCATCACCTCTTGCCTTGGCGAGGGGCGCATTGCGGTTTTGCCGGTGATGCCGATCCGGACGCCGCGTGTGAATCAGACCGATCCGGCGTCGGGCGATTTCGATCCGCGCGTGCTCTACGCGCTCAGCCGCTTCACGCGCTTCGTCAATTATCTCGGCCTGCCGGCGCTGGCAGTTCCGGCCGGCTTCGACGGCGATGGCATGCCGGTTGGCCTACAACTGATCGGAGGTGCGGGAAGTGAGGCCATGCTGCTTCAGGTCGCCGTCAGGTTGCAGCAGCGCACCGATTGGCACGGGCGCGTGCCGACGGCGGTCGCATCCGATATCGCCGGCGAGCCATGATGCGCCGCATGGTTGCCGGTCGCGCGCCTCTGACCTTCGCATTCCTTCCCAACTGGTACCTTTGTGGATTTTTGAATCATGGGACCACCAGGAAAAGTGAGTTTCCAGTGGCGTTGGCCGCGTTGCGCGACGGACGCGATCTGGTGCAGTCTTTGCTTGTATTTGCGGTTTGTGAGGTCGGAGCCTTGGGATGATCGAGGCTGATCGAAACGGAGGCAGATCGTGCGGATATTGAAGCAGATGGCTGGGCTTTTGTTCGCCGTGGTGGCGATCGGGCTAATGTCCTTGCCGGCGAAAGCCATCGGGCCCGAGCCGGCGCCGATAGCGCCGCCGGTCGAACTGACGGTCGGCTATGTGAAAGTCGGCCATCTAGCGCCGATCATTCTGGTGGCGGATGAGCTGAAGAAACTCGGCATCAATCTCAAGCTGGTCGAATTTGTCCGTTATGCCGACGCGCGCACAGCGCTCTTGGCCGGTTCGCTCGACGTCGCGTCGGTCGGCCCCGCCGATCTCGCAATCTCGCTGGCGCAAGGTTCGACCAATGTGGTCGGGCTGATGGGCGTCGGTTCCTCGCCGAAATATGTGATCGGCCGTAACGGCGTGAAGTTCGACAGTTGGGCCGACCTGAAAGGCAAGAAGATCGCGATCGCGCCGGGCTCGGCGGTCTGGTTTCAATTTGCCGCGACGCTGGTCGAAAACAATGTCCCCTATAACAGCTTCGAGGCCATCAACATTCAAGGGGGCGGTGCCAACTTCGACCAGGCCCTGAAGAAAGGCGAGGTCGACGGCCTCGTGACCTGGGAGCCGTTCGAATCGATCCCGGTGATGGAAGGTTATGGCTATTTCGCCAAGGGCCTCGAATACGGCTCGTCCAAAGCCGTCGGCGCCGAACTCGGCATGTTCATGACGACAAAGCAGGCGATCGAGAGCAAGCGCGCCGCGATCGAGCGCTTCGTCTGGGCTTATCTCGCCAAGCAAGACGAACTGGCGAAATCGCCGGCCGCCTTCGGAGACGCCTATGCCAAGCTCACTGGACTCGCGCCCGACGTCTCGGCGCAGGCCGCCAAGATCATCAAGCTCGGTGAGGTGATCTCGCCGGATCAGATCAAGCGACAGGCCAAGGGCTTTGCCGATCTCGGCGTGATCCAGAAGGACGTCTCCGGCGAGATCGATGCGCATTGGGACGGCTCGTTCGTTGACAAGGCGTTGGGTAAGTAACGGCGGCCAAGCGCGGCGGCCCGTTGGTTTTGAGGATTTCGCCGATGTCGATCTCGACCGGACCTGTCGCTTCAAGGTCGGCATCGTCGGCTTCGACGTGGTTGATGCTTTCGCCCACGGGCCGCAGAAGCCTGCGGCAGATCGGGCTGGCGATTATCCTTCCCGTCGTGGTGATCGCGCTTTGGCAATGGGCCGGCAACGCCGGTTCGCTGTTCGGCGGCGTTCTGCCGACGCCGGATCGCGTCTGGCAGGCATGGAAAGTATGGGCGTTCGGCACCAGCGGACTTGGCCTTAATCCGTATAGCGGGACCTGGCTTGCCAACTTGCTGTTTTCGGCTGAGCGCGTCGGCAAGGGATTTGTTGCCGCGATCGTGGTCGCGGTGCCTGTCGGGCTCGCCATCGGCTGGAATCGGGTCGCTTCGGGCACGCTCGATCCGACCGTGCAACTGCTGCGGCCGATCCCGATCACGGCATGGCTGCCATTTTCGATCGCCGTGTTCGGCATCCGCGACATGGGCGCGGTGTTCCTGATCGCGCTCGGCGCCTTCTATCCGATCGTGGTCAACACCGCGCAAGGCGCGCGCGACATCGAGCGCAACCTGGTGCGCGCTGCGATGATGATGGGCGCCGGACGCTGGACCGTCCTGCGGCGCGTGGTGCTGCCGGCCTCGCTGCCCTCGATTTTCACGGGGCTTCGGATCGGACTCGGCATCGCCTGGACGGCGGTGATCGTCGCTGAAATGGTCGCGGTGAAATCCGGCCTCGGTTACGTGCTCTGGGACGCCTATTACGTCGGCCGCATGGACGTCGTCATTGCCGACATGGCGACGATCGGGCTGCTCGGCCTGATCAGCGACCGCGTCATTCTCGGCATCGAGAAGTGGGTGCTGGCGTGGCGCCGCCTGCAATCATTCCAGT
>NZ_DASSRP010000137.1:0-11265 GCF_035701725.1 Bradyrhizobium sp. | reverse complement strand
CACTCAGCGAAAAATAATTGACGAGGCGATGCGCTGAACGCGCCGAGGCGGAGCCGTGTTTGCGGCTGGTAGAGCCAAAGGGATTACCGAGATGAGTAGTTCAGTTCGATTTTTCCTTTCGCCGCGTGCCTTGGGCATGGCTGCGCTTCTCGCGGCATCGGTGATCGGCCAGCGAGCCGACGCGATGTCGCCGATCAACCCGGGCGGTGGCACCACCCACGTCATGTCAAATGGAATGACGATTGAAGTCCGCGGCGGACATGGCGGCGGCGGAGGTGGTGGTGGCCGAGGCGCCGGCGGTTGGGGTGGGCACAGCTTCGGCGGTTTCAGCGCCGGCGGCGCGAGCCGCTCCTTCGTCCGCGGCGGCGCCATCGGCGCGACGGCGCCGAGCGTTGCGGCACCCGTTCCCGGGCCGGGCGTTGCACATTTCGCCGGACATGGATTCGTCCACCGGCACCATCATTTCGGCAGGGTCTTTGTCGGCGGCGTCTATTACGACGATTACCCGTATGACGATTCCGATTACACCTACGATGAACCCGCTTACACCGTCTATCCCGCTCCCGCCTTTGTCGCTGGAGGAGGCTGCTATCGGGTGCTGACCGTGCACGGTCCGCGTGTTGTCTGCCATCACCGGGCCAAGCGTCACGCCCACCGTGTTCACCGGCGCCTCCATCATCGCAGGCATCATCGCGCCTAACGTTGAGGTTCGAGACACGTGAGGTGAGGTGAGTCAGGCGCCCCTAACGGGCGCCTGATCCCTTTTGTACAGCAGCGATGTGCCGAAATGGCAAACGAGCCGTGCGTTCGTTCGCACGCGACCGCTCAGATCCAGTCCTTGAGCTTCCAGGGCTTGATCTTCCAGGGCGTCAGGTTTTCCATCCGCCATTGTTCGAGCCGGTCTGGCGGCCAGTGGCCCATCTTCACGGCTTCCTTGGCGACAGGCTGCTTGACGCGCGGCATCACGCGGCGATAGCGCTGCTTGGTCGCCTCGCCGATCATATCGACGAATTCAGGCTTGTTGGTCTTGTCGGCCATGACGGTTCTTTCGCGAGAGGCGCGAATGGACTTCCATAGCGGTCAAGTTTGCGCGCAACCGGTTAACGGCGTCCTTCTTTGAGGACGCCGTTTTGACGCAAGTCGGGCTATTTGACGCGCTATTTAGTGCCAGTCGCGGATGTCGACGAAATGGCCGGCGATTGCGGCCGCCGCCGCCATGGCCGGCGAGACCAGATGGGTCCGGCCCTTGAAGCCCTGGCGCCCCTCGAAATTGCGGTTCGAGGTCGAGGCGCAGCGCTCTTCCGGCTTGAGCTTGTCCGGGTTCATGGCCAGGCACATCGAGCAGCCCGGCTCGCGCCAGTCAAACCCGGCCTTGATGAAGATCTTGTCGAGACCTTCGGCTTCGGCCTGTTCCTTCACGATGCCTGAGCCGGGCACGATCATCGCATAGACATTGGCATTCACGGTCTTGCCGGCCGCAATCTTGGCCGCCGCGCGCAAGTCCTCGATGCGGCCGTTGGTGCAGGAACCGATGAAGGCGCGGTCGATCTTGATATCGGTGATCTTGGTGCCGGCCGTCAGCCCCATATAGTTCAGTGCGCGCTGCTTCGACAGCCGCTTGGCTTCGTCCTCGATCTTGTCGGGGTCGGGCACGAAACCGGTCACGGACGCCACGTCTTCAGGCGAGGTGCCCCAAGTCACGATGGGCGGAAGCTTGGCGGCATCGAGCCTGATCTCATGATCGAAATGCGCGCCATCGTCGCTGCGCAGGCTTTCCCAGTAGCGCACCGCCGCATCCCAGTCCGCCCCCTTCGGCGATTTCGGGCGCCCCTTGAGGAATTCGAACGCCGTTGCGTCCGGCGCGATTAGGCCGGCGCGCGCGCCGCCTTCGATCGACATGTTGCAGACCGTCATGCGGCCTTCCATTGACAGCGAGCGAATGGCCTCGCCGGCATATTCCAGCACATAGCCGGTGCCGCCGGCCGTTCCGATCTCGCCGATGATCGACAGGATGATGTCCTTGCCGGTGACGCCGTCCGGCAACTTGCCGTCGACCGTCACGCGCATGTTCTTGGCTTTTTTCTGAATCAGGGTTTGCGTCGCCAGCACGTGCTCGACCTCGGAGGTGCCGATGCCGTGCGCCAGCGCACCGAACGCGCCATGCGTCGAGGTGTGGCTGTCGCCGCAGACCACCGTCGTGCCCGGCAGCGTGAAGCCTTGCTCGGGACCGATCACATGCACGATGCCCTGGCGGCGATCGAACTCGTCGTAATATTCAATGCCGAAGTGCTTGGCGTTCTCGGCGAGTACCTTGATCTGCTCGGCGCTTTCCGGATCGGGATTGGGCTTCTTGCGATCGGAGGTCGGTACGTTGTGGTCGACGACCGCGAGCGTCTTTTCCGGCGCGCGGACTTTGCGGCCGGCTGTGCGTAGGCCTTCGAAGGCCTGCGGCGAGGTCACTTCGTGCACCAGGTGGCGGTCGATATAGATCAGGCAGGTGCCGTCGTCGGCTTCGTGAACCAGATGGTCGTTCCAGATCTTGTCGTACAGGGTTGTCGGTTTGGACATGAGCTTCGAGCTCCTAAACTAGAAATCGTGAGAGTCGGAAATCGCACCGAAAAGCGGCGCACAAAGGCGCAGCGTCAAAACGCGCGCGCAAGTTCCGAGGTGGCCGAGGTCGCAAACCGTCCGAAGAAGCGGCCGGGCAGACGCGCGTGATCGTCGATGACGATCAGGCGATGGGCGGTGCTGGTGCGATTTAGAACCATTTGAGGTCGATATATAGCACGCGAGCGCTTTATGGCGAGATGCCTTGGCGCGCGTCAGTCATTCCGGGGCGATGCGTCAGCATCGAACTATGGTTCGCAATTGCGAACCTGAGAATCTCGAGATTCCGGGTCTATTGCTCGCGCACAATCCCGGAATGGCGTCGCAAAAATAAAAAGCGCGGGGATGAACCCCGCGCTTTGATCAAGCCCGAACAGGGCCGAATTACTCGTTGACGGCGGCCGCGCGCTCGGACTTCTCGACGATGCGGGCCGACTTGCCGCGCAGATTGCGCAGGTAATAAAGCTTGGCGCGGCGCACCTTGCCGCGGCGCACCACCTTGATGGAGTCGATCATCGGCGACATGATCGGGAAGACGCGCTCGACGCCCTCGCCGTAGGAGATCTTGCGCACCGTGAAGCTCTCGTTGAGCCCGCCGCCGGAGCGACCGATGCAAACGCCTTCGTAGGCCTGCACGCGTGTGCGGTCGCCTTCGACCACCTTGACGTTGACGATCAGCGTATCGCCGGGGGCGAAATCCGGAATGTCCTTGCCGGCGGACATCTTTTCGAATTGCTCTTTTTCGAGCTGTTGAATCAGGTTCATTGGTAATCTCCATCGGCGGCGCGCCCTGCCGATTTCGGGGGCTCGCGATCCTTGCTGCCGTCAGTTCGCGGAATTGGCGCTCGTATAAGGCAAAGGGCGCGTCTTGTCACTCCTTTGTCGCGCTTTTTGCTGCGTTTTCGTGGGCGGCCCATAAATCCGGCCGCCGGACCTTGGTCAGCGCTTCCGCTTCCGCCCGTCGCCAGGCTGCAACCTTGGCATGGTCGCCGGAGGTAAGGATTTCCGGGATTTGGCGTTCCTCGAAGCTTTGAGGACGGGTATATTGGGGGTATTCCAGTAAGGATTCGGCAAAACTCTCTTCCGAAGCCGACTCTGCCTTGCCCATCACCCCCGGCAGCAGCCGGACACAGGCGTCGATCAGAGCCATGGCGGCGATCTCGCCGCCGGAGAGCACGTAGTCGCCGACCGAGATTTCCTCGAGCTGGCGCGCCTCGATCACCCGCTGGTCGACCCCCTCGAAACGGCCGCAAATGAGCAGAGGGCCGGGCCCGGCCGCCAGTTCCCGCACCCGCGCCTGGGTCAATGGCTGACCCCGTGGGCTCATCAGGAGGCGCGGCCGGTTTGAAGCGACATTCGCGGCGTCGATCGCCGCGGCCAGAATATCGGCGCGCAGCACCATGCCGGGGCCGCCGCCGGCCGGGGTGTCGTCGACGCTGCGATGGCGATCGGTCGCAGACGCCCTGATGTCGCGCGCTTCAAGCGCCCAGACCCCTGTGGCAAGCGCCTTTCCGGCCAGGCTCACGCCAAGCGGGCCCGGAAACATCTCCGGAAACAGGGTCAAAACGGTTGCGCGCCAGGGCGAGAGAAGAGCCATGATTTCCCAATCTCGTCGTCCCGGACAAGCGAAGCGCGATCCAGGACCCATAGCCACTGCAGTGAATGTTGCGGTGGGGCAATCAGTTTAGCCAAAACCGCGGCTTGTAGTTATGGATCCCCGCTTTCGCGGGGACGACGGACGGAGGAATCCCGCTCCGGCGCATCTCCCTCGATTTCCCGGGGCAGTTCGATCATCACCCGTCCGGCGGATATATCGACGATTGGCACCACAGCGTTGGAAAACGGCAACAGGATCGTCGCGCCGCTCGGCGGCGCGATTTCGATGATGTCGCCGGCGCCGAAATTATGGATCGCAATGACGTGGCCGAGCGGTTCGCCCGCGGTCGTCATCGCATCGAGCCCGATCAGGTCGGCGTGGTAATATTCGTCATCGTCGGTCGCGGGCAGTTTTTCCCGCGGAATGTATAATTCGATGCCGTTGAGGCGCTCGGCCTCGTCGCGGCTCGCAATGCCCTTGAAGGTGACGACAAGGTGATCCTTGGCTTGCCGCGCGCTCGCGACTTCGAAGTGGCGCGCGCCGTCCTTGGTCGAGAGCGAACCGTAGTCCTTCACCGCGAACGGATCTTCGGTGAAGGTCCATAGCTTGACGGCGCCACGCACGCCGTGCGCAGCGCCGATCCGGGCGACGCAGACCTGTGCGGGCACCGTCGCTTTCCGAAAGGCTTACGCCGATTTCGCGGCGGCTTCGGCCTGCGCCTTGCGCTCCTTGCGCGGCACGGCCTTTTCCGGGTTGTTGCGCTTTTCGCGCTTCTTGACGCCGGCGGCGTCGAGGAAACGCATCACGCGGTCCGACGGCTGCGCGCCCTTGGCGAGCCAGGCCTTGAGCTTGTCCATGTCGAGCTTGAGCCGCTCGGCGTTGTCCTTGGGCATCAGCGGATTGAAGTGGCCGAGGCGCTCGATGAAGCGACCGTCGCGCGGAAAGCGCGAGTCGGCGACGACGACGTGATAGACCGGGCGCTTCTTGGTGCCCGCGCGGGCGAGGCGGATAACGACTGACATTTGGTTCTCCTAAAGACTGTTGTTCGAATGAGGTTGATTGGTAGTGCAGTTA
This sequence comes from Bradyrhizobium sp., assembly GCF_035701725.1. Classification (GTDB taxonomy): domain Bacteria; phylum Pseudomonadota; class Alphaproteobacteria; order Rhizobiales; family Xanthobacteraceae; genus Bradyrhizobium. Next base: position 5,987 of record NZ_DASSRP010000137.1, on the reverse strand, counting down.
TTTCTTCTTCCCCAAACCCGGGAAGCCGCCGAGGCCGGGAAGCGTCGGCTTGTTGGGCAGGCCCGTCAGCCCCGGCACGTTCGGCAGGCCGGTGCGCAGCCCCTGGGGAAGTTCTTTCGGTAACGAAGGCATGCCTTCCGGCAACCCGCCACCGCTTTTCATTTTCTCGGCCATCGCCTTCATCTGCTCGGGTGAAGGCATGGCGCCGCCGCCAAAGCCCATCGCCTGCGCGATGCCGGCGAGCGGTCCGCGCTTGCCCGAACCCATGGCCTTCATCATGTCGGCCATGTTCCGGTGCATCTTGAGCAGCTTGTTGAGGTCTTCGACCTTGCCGCCGGCGCCGGCCGCGATGCGCTTCTTGCGGCTGGCCTTGAGAATATCCGGGTGCTTGCGTTCCTGCCGCGTCATCGAATCGATCAGCGCGACCTGGCGCTTGATGATCTTGTCGTCGATGCCGGCATTGGCGATCTGGTTCTTCATTTTCGCGATGCCCGGCATCATGCCCATCAGGCCGGAGATGCCGCCCATGCTCGCCATCTGCATCAACTGCTCGCGCATGTCGGAAAGATCGAACTGACCCTTGCGCATCCGCTCGGCGGTACGCGCGGCCTTTTCGGCGTCGATATTGGCGGCGGCCTTCTCGACCAGCGAGACCACGTCGCCCATGCCGAGAATACGGCCGGCGATGCGTGCGGGATGAAAATCTTCCAGCGCATCGGTCTTTTCGCCGGTGCCCATCAGCTTGATCGGCTTGCCGGTGACCGCGCGCATCGACAGCGCCGCGCCGCCGCGGCCGTCGCCATCGACGCGCGTCAGCGCGATGCCGGTCAGGCCGACGCGCTGATCGAACGCGCGCGCCAGATTCACCGCGTCCTGGCCGGTCAAGGAGTCCGCGACCAGCAGCACTTCATGTGGATTGGCGGTGGCTTTGATTTCCGCCGCTTCCGCCATCATCTCTTCGTCGAGCGTGGTGCGGCCGGCGGTGTCGAGCAGCACGATGTCATAGCCGCCGAGCTTGCCGGCTTCCAGCGCGCGCTTGGCGATCTGCGCCGGCTTTTGCCCGGCGACGATCGGCAGTGTCGGAATATCGAGATCGCGCCCGAGCACCGCGAGCTGCTCCATCGCCGCCGGGCGATAGATGTCGAGCGAGGCCATCAGCACCTTGCGCTTGTCGCGCTGGACCATGCGGCGGGCGAGCTTTGCGGTGGTCGTGGTTTTGCCGGAACCTTGCAGGCCGACCATCATGATCGCGACCGGCGGCACCGCGTTGAGGTCGATGCTCTGGCCGTCGGAACCAAGCGTGACGACGAGCTCGTCGTGGACGATCTTCACCACCATCTGGCCTGGGGTGACCGACTTGACGACGGTGGCGCCGATCGCCTGCTCGCGCACGCGATCGGTAAAGCTGCGAACCACATCGAGTGAGACGTCGGCCTCGAGCAGCGCGCGGCGCACTTCGCGCATCGCCGCATCGACATCGGCCTCGGTCAGCGCGCCGCGGCGCGTCAGCCGATCGAGAATGCCACCCAGCTTTTCCGACAGATTGTCGAACAAGTCTCGCTCCAAACACGTTTGCGCCCGAGGGCGCATCGCGCTGTCGGGCGTTGACCTCCGGCCTCGCGGGCCGGTCGGCGGGTCGAAAAGACAAACCTTTTCGAAGAAGTGCGGCGGTTTAAACGCCCGTGAGCGCGAAAAGTCAAGGAAACTCAGCGTCCCGAATGGCGCTATCGTGAAGCCGGCAGTTCGCCAGCGCCCTTGCAAATTCGGCTCATTTTGCCGCCAATCCTCCCCCGATGCACGGTTCCAGCAAAAAACCACCTTCCGATCACTTTGATGGCCGGATTTTTGTCGATCCCGACGGAATGCCGCCGAAGACCTTTCGCGAAATCCTGCGCTGGCAGTTCGGCGGCGACCGCAACCGCGCGGTCTGGCCGAAATGGGCGCCCAGTCCCTACGCCGACACCCCGCCCGCGCGCGTCGAAGACAATAAGGCGCGGCTATCCTTCGTCGGGCACGCCAGCTGGCTGATTCAGACCGGCGGCCTCAACATCCTGATCGATCCGGTGTGGTCGGAACGGGTCTCGCCCTTTGCTTTTGCCGGGCCCAGACGACGCAACGACCCCGGCATTGCCTTCGACGCCTTGCCCAATATCGACGTCGTGCTGGTCACGCACGGCCATTACGACCATCTCGATGTTGCGACACTGTCGCGGCTGACGAAGAGATTTGCACCGCGCGTGATCACGCCGCTCGGCAACGACCTCACCATGAAACGCGCCGATCCCAGGATTCGCGCCGAGGCGTTCGACTGGCACCAACGCACCCAAATCGGTAGCCGTGTTGCCGTGACGCTGGTGCCGACGCGGCACTGGTCGGCGCGCGGGCTGTTCGACCGCAACCGGTCGCTGTGGGCGAGCTTCGTCCTGGAAACGCCGGCGGGAAAAATCTACGCCGTCGGTGACTCCGGCTATGGCGTGGGCAAGCACTTTCGCGATGTCGGGCGGATGCATGGCCCGCTGCGGCTGGCGCTACTGCCGATCGGCGCTTACGAGCCACGCTGGTTCATGAAGGACCAGCACATGAACCCGTCCGACGCGGTGATGGCGCTTGCCGATTGCGGCGCGGCGCAGGCGCTCGCGCATCATCACGGCACGTTCCAGCTCACCGATGAAGCCATTGACGCGCCGGAAATTGCGCTGGCCGAGGCGCTCGACCAGGCCAGTATCCCGCGCGAGCGCTTTGCCGTGCTCAAGCCGGGCCAGGTGTTCGAGATCTAGCTGTCATCGCGAGCGATAGCGAAGCGATCCAGCGAAAGAATCTGGATTGCTCCGTCGCAAGATTGCTCTGCAATTTTGTCGCGGGCTCCTCGCAATGACGAGAGCTACATCTCTTTCTTGATCGCCCAGGTCATGCCGACCGTAATCGACAATGTCTCTTCGCCCTGGGCGATCGGTGTTGCCGAGGCTGCCATCGGCCCCGCCACCCTGGCGCGGAATAGCGGCTGTGCTGCGCCTTCCTCCGAGATGGTCAAAGGCGAACCCAGCGTGACGCCGGCAGCCTTGGCGTAGATTTCGGCCTTGCGGCGGGCGTCCGCGACCGCCTGCTGGCGCGCGTCGTCGAGCAGTTTCGAGGCCTGCGATACCGAGAAGTTGATGCCGCCGATCTCGTTGACGCCTGATGTCACCAGCGTATCAATGACATTGGCAACCTTGGTGACGTCGTGCAGGCGGATCGTCACACGGTTGCTGGCGCGATAGCCCGTGATCGACGCGGGCGCGCCCGGCTTGCCGGACGAATATTGCTGCTGGGCGTATTGCGGCTGCAACGATAGCCGCGAGGTCTGATAATCCTTCTCTTCGAGGCCGGTACCTTTCAACGCCAGCAGCACCTTGCCCATTGCCGCGTTGTTGGCGTCCGATGCTTCGCGCGCGGTCTTGGCTTCCGATGTCACGCCGGCATCGATCTGCGCCTGATCCGGCGGCACTGAAATGCGCGCTTCTCCGGTGACCGAGATGAAGGATGCCGGCTGATCTTCGGCGTGCCCCGGCGCTATAAGCGCCGCGCTCGCAAACGCAGCGAGGACCAAAGCGCGACGGAAAATTCGCGTTCTCATCTCGCCCTCACTTCAGCGGCACATAGACATTGATCACCAGCTTGTCCTCCTGAGTTTTCAGGGGATCGGTGATGTATTCCTCGATGAAGGTGTCTTTGGCCTCGAGCTTCTTGTCGTCGAGATGGTTTGTGATGGCCTCATAGGTGTTGTCCATGTTCTCGTAGCTGCCACGATGGACGAACTTGAGCGCCTTGCCCTCCGGTGACTTGGCGACGTTGATCGTCTTCGGCAGGTCCTTCGGTTCCTGCTCGACCGGAATTTCCGCAAGATAGCTGAAGCCGGTGTCGTCGGTGGAGGTGTAGACGATCATCGAATTGCCGGCGGCCTTGCCGCCATGCTTGTCGAGTTCGGTGGCCAGCGTCTTGAGCGAGGCCAGCAGCGTCTCGAAGGCGGTATCCCAGTTCGCCGTGCCCTTGGTGGCGATGACGGTTTTTCCGGTCAGGGTGATCGCCTCGCCGAAGGGATCGGCGGCCTGAACCGGTGCCGGGGGTGGCGCCGGCGGCTTGCTCGACGGCAGGTCCGCGGGAGACTTGGTTTCGGCGGGCGGCGGGGCGGGGGTCGCCGAAGGGGCAGGGGCGGAAGGCGACGGAGGCGTCTGGGCGCGGGCGGCCGGGAGAACGGCCACCGGGGTCAGGGCAATCAAGGCAATGCGGAACAAGCTCGGGTAGTTCATTGGGGGTCTTCTCCATGGCCACTCAAGGCCTGCGCGCGAACCGCCGATGCTTTAACACGCGAGCCGGGTGTTCGTCCCGTGACAGATATTGGCGGATAATTCATGGCCATCCTCGCCGGGCAAGGGCCTGCGACACAGATAAACCACATCTAGCTTATTCGGCCTCGTTGGCCATATAACAACTCGATGAGCGCGCTCGCCAACCATAGCTATGCCAAGATGAACGGGGCCGGCAACGAGATTGTCGTGGTCGATCTGCGCGATCGGCCCGGCGCGGTCACGGCCGATGATGCGCGCGCGGTCGCCTCGGTGAAGGGCGTTCACTACGACCAACTCATGGTGCTGCAGCCGCCGCGCCTGTCCGGAACCGAAGCCTATATTCGCATCTACAACAACGACGGCTCGGAGGCCGGCGCCTGCGGCAACGGGATGCGGTGCGTCGCGCGGCGCATTTTCGAGGCATCCGACAAGAACGCCGCGACGTTTGAGACCAGCGCCGGGCTGTTGAACTGCTGGCAGGGGCCGTCGGCGGGTCTCTATACGGTCGACATGGGAGCGCCGAAATTTGCCTGGCAGGATATTCCGCTCGCGGAAGAGTTTCGCGACACCCGCGGCATCGAACTGCAGATCGGTCCGATCGACGCGCCGATCCTGCATACGCCATCGGTCGTTAGCATGGGCAATCCGCACGCGATCTTCTGGGTCGACGATGTCGAGGCCTACGACCTTGGCCGCTTTGGCCCGCTGCTTGAGAACCATCCGATCTTTCCCGAACGCGCCAACATCACGCTCGCCCACATCGTCGATCGTGACCACATCACGATCCGCACCTGGGAGCGCGGCGCGGGGCTCACCAAGGCCTGCGGCTCGGCGGCCTGTGCCACGGCTGTTGCGGCCGCGCGGCTGAAGCGCGCCAATCGGATCGTCCAGGTCCGCCTGCCCGGCGGGGAACTCAGCATCGAATGGCGCGAGCGCGACGATCATGTGCTGATGACCGGCCCCGCGGTACTGGAGTTCGAAGGCCAGTTCGATCCGGCGTTGTTTGCCGCAGTTACATGAGCGTCGAGGTCGTCACCTTCGGCTGCCGCCTTAACGCATTCGAATCCGACGTCATGCGCGGCGAGGCCGAGCGCGCCGGGCTCACCGACACCATCGTCATCAATAGCTGTGCCGTGACCAACGAGGCGGTGGCGCAGGCACGCCAGTCGATCCGCCGGCTGAAACGCGAGCGGCCTCTGGCCCGCATCGTGGTCACCGGCTGCGCCGCACAGACGCAAACCGAACTATTTGCCGCCATGCCGGAGGTCGATCGCGTCCTCGGCAATGACGACAAGATGCGAGGCGAGGCCTGGTGGCGTGCGCGTGCCTCGTTTGAAGAGATGCCGGGCGCTGCGCCTCGCGACAAGGTGGCCGTCAGCGACATCATGTCGGCTCGCCGGATGGCCCCGGCCCACCTGGACGGATTGCAAAAGGGCCAGCCGCGCGCCTTCATGCAGGTGCAGAACGGCTGCGACCATCGCTGTACCTTCTGCATCATTCCCTTTGGCCGCGGCAATTCGCGGTCCGTATCGGTCGCGGATGCGGTCGCGCAGGTCCGCGCGCTGGTCGGGCGGGGACATGCCGAAATCGTGCTGACCGGCGTCGACCTCACGAGCTATGGCGCCGATTTGCCGGATGGCCCCAAGCTCGGCCAACTGGTCA
>NZ_DASSRP010000136.1:0-14335 GCF_035701725.1 Bradyrhizobium sp. | reverse complement strand
GGTCTTAGGGAAAACCGCTCAGAACACGCGATTCCGGAACCGCGAAACTGAGCGATGCACCAATTCGATTCAACTTACGGGAACTCTTGCGCTCTACTTGATGCCGCCTGGCCCGCCAAGGGATGAAGTCGAGCTCGATCTTTTCGTGGCCGAGCTCGTCGCAAGCGCGAGACTTGGCAGGACCGGAGTCTGGAAGGGAACGGCTAATAAACCGTGAATAATGCCCGACATGGCATGAATATCAGGACGTTATGTCGCGGAGCGCGTCGGCCCTCGCGGCGGTCCTGCAACTCTCGATATATTTCCGAGCTGCGGCCACATCCAAGGGATGATCGGGCGGCTGTTCCCGTGGCCAACGCGCGCAAGTTTACGCCGAAGCGCGCCTCCAGTGCATTTGGTGGTCCGGATACGCTGGTGCGCGCTGCATCACCGGGACAGGAGCGAACGGGAAATCAGTGAACGAGCTGCTCAACCCTGCTTGAGGATTCGCTTCGCCTTGGATTCCGGCCATTTGTCGCCGAGCTGCCGGACCCGAACGCGCGTGCCGTCGTCAGTGTTGATAAGCGCGTGGGTGGCGATCTCGTCGTTGATCTCGAACAGGCGCAGCTCGGTGTTCGGCAGCCACGTCAGTGTCTGATCGATGTCGCCCGGAAAAATCTGCCACGCCGATCCGTCCTGCATTTTGACAATGTGGCTCTCGGGATGTTCCAGAATTTTCATCGCGGTACCTTTATTGGCCTCTGCTGACGAAAGTGAGCTTGTGTCCTGATTCCGAAGTTCGCATCGACCTTGCGGCACCAGCGATGCGGACTTCCGAACGCCGCGCTAGACCTGGCTTGAAGCGACTGGCGCATGACCATTGGCCATGGCGATGCGTGCGGGAGAAATCTCTCCATCGAGCCAGTCCTGCTCGTTAGCCAGCGCGCGCCAGGCGGCTTCCATGCGCTTGTAGCGGTTGAACGTCGGCTCGCTCGGGGCGCTCTCCGCAAGATGCGCGCAGTTCTCGGCGTTTTCGCGGAAGATTTCGGATTGCTTCATGATGTCTTCCCTTTCTGGAAGAACACCTATGCAGGCGCCGCGCGATTACAACGAAGTTCCGATGAAGGATCGGTAACGATCGATCGCGGCGCGCGGTCTCACAACGGCGGGAGAAGCATGCCCGGTTCAGCTGCCGTTCATCATGGCTGGTGGGCAAAATAAAACGGCCGGCTCCTGCGAGCCGGCCGCTTTGAATTTGAGAAAAGCCGCGTGAGCTCTCAGCTCGCCTTCTTCACCGGCTGTGCGCCGACCTTCTTCTCGATCTGGCGCTTGAGCTCGAGCGCGCGCGGCGAGAGATTGGCCGCGCGGGCCTTCAGCAGAAACGCATCGAGGCCGCCATTGTGGTCGACGCTCTTGATCGCGTTGGTGGAGACGCGCAGGCGCACGTTGCGTCCGAGTGCATCGGAGATGAAGGTCACGTTGCACAGGTTCGGCAGGAAGCGCCGCTTGGTCTTGATATTGGAGTGGCTCACCTTGTGACCCACTTGCGGGCCCTTGGCCGTCAGTTCACAGCGCCGCGACATCGTTGATAAAATCCTCTTCCATCCCGGCCTCCGCCCATATCGGATGGAGCAGCGCCAAGGGTCAAAAACTCGTCCATTGGAGGAACCGCGGACGTATAGGGGCAGATGAAGGTGCCGTCAAGGTTGGGTTGGGGCGACAGAGGACCGGAAATCCCGCTTTTGGCGGGCATTTTGCCGCTTCTGCTATCACATAAACGGCGTATTCGCCGCCCATATCGGGGTTCCATGATAGGATGCCACGTGGCCGCGCGCACCTTTGGGAGCGCGATGCCCGAGAGGATGTCCTTAAACAACGTCCTAACACCTTGCGGCGCTCCGATTTACCTAAAGCGCGCGAAGCCGTTGTTCGCCAGGTTTTTTGCTTTAATGAAATATTTCATCCACTTTCGTTCGAGGACCGCAACTTCCGTGAATAGTCCCGGCTCGACCTCGCCGCGGCTCAGGTGGGTTCTGGCCGGCCTGTGCGGCTTTGCCGTCATTCTCGCCTCGCCGTCACGGCCGGCTTTCGCCCAAGGCAAGCTCGAAGCGCAGTATGAGGCGACGCTCGCCGGCATTCCCGTCGGCCGGGGCGCCTGGAACATCGACATCTCCGACGACCAATATTCCGCTTCCGCCGTCGGTGGCACCGCGGGCCTCTTGAAAACCTTTGCCAGCGGTACCGGCTCGAGCAACGCGCAAGGACGCGTCGTGAATGGCGTGCTGGTGCCGACCAACTACACCGCCACGACCTCCACGCCGAAAAAGTCCGAGACGATCCACATGGCGCTGAGCAATGGCACTATCAAGGAATCTGCGATCGAGCCGGAGCCGCCGGTCGATCCCGACCGCATTCCGGTGACGGATGCCCATAAGAAGGGCGTGTTCGATCCGATGACGGGCGCCATGCTGCGTGTGCCCGGCACAGCCGATCCGGTCAGTCCGGAAGCCTGCCGCGGTAGCGCGGCCGAATTCGACGGGCGCATGCGTTATGACCTGAAGCTTGAATTCAAGCGCATGGAAACCGTGAAGTCCGAGAAGGGCTATCGGGGGCCGGTCGTGGTCTGCGCGATCTATTTCACGCCGGTTGCGGGCTATATCCCGGACCGCCCGGTGATCAAGCATCTCTCTGCGGCCCGCAATATCGAGATCGCCTTCGCACCGGTTCTGGGAACCCGCATCCTGGTTCCGTATCGTCTGGTCATTCCGACATATCTCGGTGTCGCCATGCTGGAAGCGACCTCGTTCGTCACCACACCGACGCCGCCGCGCGTAGCCAAGACGAATTGACGCCGAAGGCGTCATTCCGGGATGGTGCGTAAGCACCAGACCCGGAATGAGATTCCGGGTTCGCTCGTTATCACTCGCGCCCCGGAATGACAGATGGTAGCGCACAGAATCCCCATTGACTCCTGGCCGGTTCTGATTCGACTCAGCGGTCGCGCGCATTTTAAGATTTCCGTCGTCAAACCGTCGCTTGCAGCGCCGTGGCAAACTTGATCTAGTGCCGCAAGTCGTTATCTGCACGACATGTTGAGTGAACGAAGCAGGACGATCCCGGGAGTCAGCGATTCGGGCGCGATTCGTTCTAGACTCGTTCCGAAGCTTAAATCCCGCCCTCACAACCGTCGCATTGTGGGACACTCTTTCAGGCGCGAGCTACATCCGATCACAAGCTTCGACCTTCATTTTCACGCCATTTGCACGCGCCGCCGAAAGCCGTAGAAACTCTTCAAAACATGGCTGTTTCGTCTTCTCCTTTCTCTTCGTCCAATAACGGAAGGGCCCCCGGCGCGGGCGTCACCGCCGTGCTCGGGCCGACCAATACCGGCAAGACCAGTCTCGCGATCGAGCGCATGCTCGCGCATTCCTCGGGCCTGATCGGTTTGCCGCTGCGGCTGCTCGCGCGCGAGGTCTACAACAAGATCGCCGACCGCGCCGGACCTGAGGCGGTCGCGCTGATCACCGGCGAGGAGAAGATCAAGCCGCCAAGGCCGCGGTTCTGGGTGTCGACAGTCGAGGCGATGCCGCGCGATCTCGATGTTTCGTTTTTGGCGGTCGATGAGATCCAGATCGCGGCCGACCTCGAGCGCGGCCATGTGTTCACCGATCGCATCCTCAATCGGCGCGGCCGCGACGAGACGCTGCTGCTCGGCGCCGCGACCATGCGCGGGATCGTCGAGCGGCTGCTCCCCGGCGCCAACATCGTCACACGGCCACGGCTGTCGCAACTCGAATTTGCCGGCGATCGCAAGATCACCCGCCAGCCGCGCCGCACCGCGATCGTCGCCTTTTCCGCCGATGAGGTCTACGCGATCGCCGAATTGATCCGCCGTCAGCACGGCGGCGCGGCGGTGGTGCTGGGATCGCTCAGCCCGCGCACGCGAAACGCGCAGGTCGCGATGTTCCAGAACGGCGATGTCGATTATCTCGTCGCCACCGATGCGATCGGCATGGGTCTCAATCTCGACGTCGACCATGTCGCGTTCGCCTCCGACCGCAAATATGACGGCTACCAGTTCCGCCGGCTCACGCCGGCCGAATTTGCCCAGATTGCGGGCAGGGCAGGCCGCGCTACCCGTAACGGTACCTTCGGCACCACCGGCCGCTGCGCGCCGTTCGAACCCGAACTGGTCAACGCGTTGCAGAACCACACCTTCGAAAGCGTGCGGATGCTGCAATGGCGCAATTCGAAGCTCGACTTCTCCTCGGTCGGCGCGCTCCAGGTCTCGCTCGCGCTTGCGCCCGCCCATGAAGTGCTGACCCGGGCCCCGATCGCGGAGGACCTGCGCGTGCTCGATCATGTCGCGCGCGATGCCGATATCCGGCAAATGGCGGAGGGCGCGAAAGCGGTCGAGCGCCTCTGGGAGGCCTGCCAGATCCCGGATTACCGCAGGATCGCGCCGGCCGCCCATGCCGAGCTTGTCACGACCCTGTTTCGATTCCTGATGCAAAAAGGGCGGATCCCGGATGCATGGTTCGCCGCTCAGGTCGACCAGGCAGACCGGGTCGACGGCGATATCGACACTTTATCGGGCCGGATTGCGCAAATCCGCACCTGGACCTTCGTCGCCAATCGTCCGGACTGGCTCGCCGACCCCGAGCACTGGCAAGGGATCACGCGCGAGGTCGAAAATAAATTATCCGATGCGCTGCATGAACGGCTCACAGAGCGTTTCGTTGATCGCCGTACCAGTGTATTGATGCGCCGCCTGCGGGAGAATGTGGTTTTGAATACGGAAATCGGCAAAACCGGCGAAGTGATCGTCGAAGGCCATGTGATTGGCCGCTTGGACGGCTTTACATTTGCGCCAGACGCGGCGGAAGCCGGCTCTGAAGCCAAGGCGCTGCAGGCGACCGCGCAAAAAGCGCTGGCCGGCGAAATCGATGCGCGGGCGGAAAAACTTGCGGCTTCTCCCGACGATCAGTTTGTGCTGACGTCGGAGGGAACCATCCGCTGGACCGGTGATGCGGTGGCGCGCCTCACCGCGGCGGATGATGCGCTGCATCCGCGCATCCGCATCATTTCCGACGAGCGGCTGACCGGCGCGCCGCGCGAGGCGGTGCAGACCCGGCTCGATCTGTGGCTGAAGACCCATATCGAGAAGCTGCTCGGGCCGCTGTTTGAATTGAGCAAGGCCGAGGATGTCACGGGGATTGCGCGTGGCATCGCCTTCCAGCTGATCGAGTCGATGGGCGTGCTCGAGCGCTCGAAAATTTCCGCGGAAATGAAGGACCTCGATCAGCCATCACGGGCGTCCTTGCGCAAATACGGTGTGCGCTTCGGCGCCTATCACATCTATGTGCCTTCGCTGCTCAAGCCGGCGGCGCGCGCATTAGCCTCGCTGCTTTGGGCGTTGAAGCAGGCCAATGTCGATCTCTCCACGCTGTCGGGCGCGCAGCATCTGGCCGGCAGCGGCCGCACCTCGTTCCCGGTCGACAAGGCCCTGCCGCGCGATGCCTATCGCGTGCTCGGTTACCGCCAGTGCGGCGAACGCGCGGTGCGCGTCGATATTCTGGAGCGGCTTGCCGATCTGATCCGTCCGGCGCTCGCCTGGCGTGAAAGCTCACCGGGCGAAAAGCCGCCCGGTGCGTTCGATGGCCGCAGCTTCGTGGTAACGCAGGCGATGACCTCGCTGACGGGTTCGGCGGGCGAGGATTTCGCCTCGATCCTGCGCGCGCTCGGCTATCGCATGGACCGCCGTCCGGCGCCGCCCAAGCCGTCGGCAGTCGAGGCGGCGCCCGCGGCCGAAGCCGCACCGGCTGTCACGCCCTCCGAAGAGGTGCCTGCCGCCGCAACGGCGGGTGCAGGTGCAGAGACGGCGGCGAGCGAAGCTGCGCCGGCGGGCGAAGAGCTGCCGGCCGTCGAAGCGGCACCGAGCACCGAGGCCGGTGACGAGACTATTGTGGCGGCCGAAGAAGTTGCCGCCCCATCCACCACGCTGCTGCCTCAGGTCGATTTTGCGCAAACGCGGGACATCCTGAACGTCGCGACGACCGCTGAGGAGACCACGACCGCTGAAGCGACGAAGGCCGCGCCGTCCACGGCGGCTGAAACGACGGTTCTGGCAGAAACATCTCCTGCTACGCAGAGCGCGAGCGAGACCGCGCCGGCTGAAGCTGCGGCTGCGCCCGCTGAGGCGGAGCTGGTCGAGGTCTGGCGTCCCGGCGGCCGCTCCGACGAGCGCCGTCCGCCGCGCCACGATCGCAGGGGGCATCGTCGTCACGACCGCGCGGCTGAGGGCGTCACCGCGCCCGGCGAAGCGGCTGCGGGCGAGCAGAGCGAGGGCGCCAAACGCGAGCGCCATCGGCACGGGCGGCGCGACCGCCACCGTGATTTCAACAAGCCGCGGACCGATCAGCCGGCCGAGGGTGCCGTTGCAGCCGCGGCCGAGGGCGCGCCCGCGCGCGAGGAGCGGCGGGACGATCGCAATGGCCGGCCGCGCGAGCGCTTCGACGGCAAGGGACGCGAGGACCGCAACCGCTCCAAGTTCCGCGATCGTGACGATGCACCTCGCGAAGGCGGGCGCGACAAGGGCCGCGGCGGACGCGACCGCGATCGTGGTGGCCGGGAAAGCGGGCCCTCGCATCGGCAATATGCATCGAGTGCCGGGCCGCGTGACCGCGATCGTCCGATCGATCCCAATTCGCCGTTCGCCAAACTCGCCGCGCTCAAGGAGCAGATGACGGCGAACCGGAAGGACTAACCGATCTTCGCGGGAGTTGCGTGGAGCGCCAGCGTCTCGACAAATGGCTGTGGCATGCCCGCCTGGTGAAAGCCCGGACCAGTGCTGCCGCGCTCGTCGCTGGCGGCCACGTGCGTATCAACGGCGTGCGCGAGACCTCGCCCGGCCACGCGCTCAAGGCCGGTGACGTCGTCACCGTCGGACTCGATCGTTCGGTGCGCGTGCTCAAGGTCATCGGCTTTGCCGAACGGCGGGGCGATGCCGCCTCCGCTCGCGTGCTTTATGTCGATTTGCAGGGGGCTGCAGCTGGGCCGCGTTGAGTGACTATCTGACCTGATGGGGTCAGGCGACTTGATGGCCCAGCTTCCCTTGCAGCGCAGTGCTTCCTGCGCTACGCAACCCGGTAAAATTGACCCGTTTCGGAGCCCTGGATGACTTACGTCGTCACTGAAGCCTGCATTAAGTGCAAATACACCGACTGCGTTGAGGTCTGCCCCGTCGATTGTTTCTACGAGGGCGAGAACATGCTGGTCATCCATCCCGACGAATGCATCGATTGTGGCGTGTGCGAGCCGGAATGTCCGGCCGATGCGATCAAGCCGGACACCGAGCCTGGGCTGGAAAAATGGCTCGAAGTGAACAGCGAATATGCCAAATCCTGGCCAAATATTACCCAAAAGAAGGAATCTCCGGCCGACGCCAAGGAATTCGAAGGCGTGGACGGCAAGTTTGAGAAATATTTTTCTCCCAACCCCGGGACCGGCGACTGAGGTCAGGAGCCGGGTTTTCGGAGGCTTATCCACAGGCTCGGCAAGTGCTGTGGACAGCTATTTGGCTTAACCCTGTTTGAGGTTTCGATGACAAAAGCACCCCCCAGCGGCGCTGAGGGGGCATAAATCATTGATTTTTGCGGGAAATGTGCTATATTGACGCATTAACTAGCCGAACCCGGCAGCCAGCTTGTGGGCCCCATGGGTTCCCGTGAAAACATCGAACAGGGGCGTGGCAGTTTCCGCGCGCAGGCTGTGTCACAGAAAACGCGTAATAAGAGTACTTCGAAGGCGTCAAAAAAAGCCGCCGCGGCCATTAGCCGAGGCGCAACCAAAGGCCGTGCCCCGGCGTCTTCAAAGGACATTCGGAAAACTTCCAAGGCATCGGCTGCCAAGTCCTCTAAAAACAAAAGAAGCTCAATGCCCAACAAGACTGCGAAGACTGCCGCGAAAGCGTCCGGTTCGAAAGCCACTGCTTCGAAGGTTGCCGCTTCCAAGACCGCTGCCCATAAGCCTGCCCCGAAGGCCGCCGCGCCCAAGGCCGCCGTCAAGGCGCCCGCCGCTGCTGCCAAGCCTGTCGTCGCCGCCAAGCCGGTAGCTGCCGCACCGCGCGTCGAAGACAAGAAGCCGCTGACCCAGCGCCAGGGCTTCAAGACCCACGAATTCGTGGTCTACCCCGCCCATGGCGTTGGCCAGATCCTCGCGATCGAGGAGCAGGAAATCGCCGGCGCCAAGCTTGAGCTGTTCGTGATCAATTTCATGAAGGACAAGATGACGCTGCGGGTGCCGACGGCGAAGGTCGCCAATGTCGGCATGCGCAAGCTCTCAGAGCCGGCGCTGGTGAAGAAAGCGCTGGAGACGCTGAAGGGCCGTGCCCGCGTCAAACGCACCATGTGGTCGCGCCGGGCCCAGGAATACGAAGCCAAGATCAATTCGGGCGATATCGTCGCGATCGCGGAAGTCGTGCGCGATCTCTATCGTTCGGAATCGCAGCCCGAGCAGTCCTACAGCGAACGCCAGCTTTACGAAGCCGCCCTCGACCGCCTGTCGCGCGAAATCGCGGTGGTGCAGCACGTCACCGAAACCGAAGCGGTGAAGGAAATCGAAAGCCAGCTCGCCAAGAGCCCGCGCCGCGGCGCCAAGGCGGAAGCCGATGCTGAAGCGGACGGCGAGGCCGAGGGCGATGAGGCCGATTCCGATATCGACGGCGACGATGCCGCCGTTGCGGACGAAGCCGCGTAAGCTGTTTCAAAGCTCAAAACGAAAAGCCCGGTCGATCAGACCGGGCTTTTTTCATTGTTGCTGTTCCCCTCTCCCCTTGTGGGAGAGGGTGCCCGAGCATAGAGGGTCAGGCGGGCGACGCCGCGCGAGATGCCCGGTTCGCGTTAAGCGCGCCCGGGGATGACGCGCTTTCGCGGGTCAATCCACCACGATCTTGACGCGGTCGCGCGCCTTGACCTGGGCGTGGGCCTCGAGGCCGTTGATGATGCGGAAGCGCTCGGCCGGACGGTCGACGCCGGCCATGCGGTGCGACAGCGATTCCACGGTATCGCCCGGCTGCACGTTGATCACCTTGATGCGTAAGGGCCGCGCCGCCTGGATTTCCTCCAGCGTCAATCGGCGGAACGAGTTCACGGTCTCGCGTGCGTTGCGCTCGCTTTCCGTCGTCTTCTGCTTGGCCGCGAAGATGAAGCGATAGACATCGTTGCCAAAGCGAAGCGCATAGACCTTGAACTGCCACTGGTCGCCGCTGGCGACAGTGGAGGCCGCCGGAAGGCCGTTGATGGTGACCTCTTCGGTCGCGGACTTGTCGACGTTTTCCATCCAGCCGGAGTTGAGATAGTCGCCGAGGCTCTGCTCGGCCGGCACCCGCACCACGTCGAAGCGCATCGCCTGCGCGCCGCCATCGCGTACGCCGATCACCGCCTGCGCGGTGTTGTCGAGCGTGAAATTCTCAGGCGCGGTAAAGGTGAAGCCGAGTTTGGGATGCAGGAATCTGCGGCCGCGCACGAAGCCTTCGCTCGGGTCCTCGCCATAGACGATGTTGTCGATCGCGGCGAGATAGCTGTCGCGATCGCGTTCGCTCGAGTCGGGCGAGGTATATTGCCGCGCACTGTTCTGGGCGTTGGCGACACGCTCCGGCGTTGCCGGATGCGAGGACAGAAAATCCTGCGCCCGCGGGTCGACCGAGGATTTGCCGGCTTTCAGCGCGGCGTTGCGTTCCATCGCCGACAGAAACCGCGCTGCGCCATAGGGATCGAAATGCGCGCGCGCCGAAATGCCGACGCCGATGCCGTCGGCTTCGAATTCCTGCGTGCGCGAGAAGCTCGCCAGCGTCAGCTTGTTCTTGGCGAGCGCGAGCGCCGTGATGTCGGGATCGTTGCCCATGTCGGTGAGAACGCGGGTGGCGACGGCGGCTTCGCGCGCCTTGTCCTCGCGAATGGCGGCGTGCTTGGCCAGCACATGCGCCATCTCGTGGCTCAGCACCGAGGACAATTCGGAGGTGTCGCAGGCGAGCGCGATCAGGCCGCGCGTGACGTAAAGCTGACCGGTCGGCAGTGCGAAGGCATTCACCGCCCCCGAATTGAGGATCGTCACCTTGTAGGCCTGGTCGGGCCGGTCGGAGGCCGCTACCAGGCGGTCGACGGTCTTGCCGATCAGGCCTTCCAGCTTCGGGTCGTCATAGGCGCCGCCGTAGGACGACAGGATGCGCTCATGTTCCTTCTCGGCGGCGGGGCTTTGAACAAAGGTGCTGCGGACCGGTTTGGCGGGCGCCGAGGGCAGCGATGGGCTTGCGGTCTGAAAGCGCGTGAAATCGCCGCCGCAGCCGGCGAGCAAAAGCGATGCGCCCAAAAGGCTAAGCGCCGCCGAAAGCCGGCTCGTTCTTGCCTTGCGATGTCCCACGCCGTCCACCACGCCAGCCACTCTGAAGGATTTCAGCGAGTTATCTCTCGCCGATCAACTCAATCTGCCCCGCCTGAAGCACTTCAATTCGCGGTCCGGTACGCGCTTCAACAAATCCTCGGACTCGGATACGCTTATTTTCCAAAGACTTAGGTTCAAGGCCGGCCGCCGCCAAATTGGCGAGCGCCCGCCTTGGAATAGTCACAGCAAAGTCCCGTGTCCAGTTCCGTCCGAAATTCAGATAGGTGGTTGCCCCCGCCTGTCGAACGGACAGAACCTTGCCCTCGACCAGTGTAAAACGCCCAATCCCAGCCAAAATACCGCCCGGACTTTCGGTGTTTTTTATGGCCGTGGGGTCGGCCCAGATGCCTCTTTTTGCCTCGCGCGCGGCGGTCTCGGCGGCCAGAAGCGTACCGGCGCATTCCATGTCGCTGACATCTGGAGATACCAGCGCCTCGCCCTCGGCCAGAATCTCCTGCTGAGCCAGCTTCTCATCGCCGACCAGCCACACAAAGGCGATCTGCCGGCCATAACGGTCCGGCGTATCATCGTCGGCGTGCAGCCGCACCTTGCGCCCGGCAAGCAATGTCGCGAGCGATCGCATGCGTTCCGCCGAAGAGGTTCCGGGGAACGCCGGTTCGATGCCGGCAAGACGTATTTCGCGCCCGTCGTCCAGGCGAAAGCTCCTGCTGTCGATCACCGCCGCCACCCGTCCTTCACCCTGCGGTTCCGGCAGGCAAGGCGTCGCCGACGCCGCACCGATGATGGCGATGGAAACCGCAACCCCTGCGATCGCCGCCAGCCATTGAAACCTGTTTGACATCGCTGACACGCCCATCCAGCACGCTCGCCCCTTTCCACGTGACGGAAAGCGGCAGGATTGGACCACTTGCTTGCCGCTGCCCTATGCTTGCGGCATGATCGCCATAATGGCAATTGCGGATCTACCGCAATGCGAGAGGGGAGGAGAATTTCATGCGGCGGGTTGTTTCCGGTGTCTTGGGAGTCATGTGCGCGCTGGTTTCGACGGCGGCGCTCGCCCAGAGCAAGCCCCCGCTCAAGCTTGGCGGCATTCTCGACATGTCCGGGCTCTACGCCGACATCACCGGTCCCGGCGAAGAGACGGCGGTAAAGATGGCTGTTGAGGATTTCGGCGGCGAAGTACTAGGGCGCAAGATCGAGGTTCTCGCGGCCGATCACCTCAACAAGGCCGATCTCGCCGCCAACATCGCCCGCGACATGCTCGACAATCAGGGCGTCGAGATGATCTACGACGTCGCGGCGTCCGCCACCGCGCTCGCGGCCGGCGAAGTCGCCAAGGCCCGCAACAAGATCGTCATGTTCTCCGGTCCCGGTTCGATCCGCCTCTCCAACGAGGCCTGCGGCCCCTACACGGTCCATTACGTGTTCGATACCTATTCGCAGGCCAACGTCACCGGCCTTGCGGCGGTCAAGCAGGGCCTCGATAGCTGGTTCTTCATCACCGCCGACTACGCCTTTGGCCACGATCTCGAAAAGGATACGGCGAATGTCGTGCAGAAGGCCGGCGGCAAGGTGCTCGGCGATGTCCGCCATCCGCTGAACTCGTCGGATTTCTCGTCCTATTTGCTGCAGGCCCAGGCCTCCAAGGCCAAGGTGATTGGCCTCGCCAACGCCGGCGGCGACACCATCAACACCATCAAGCAGGCGGCGGAATTCGGCATCATGAAGGGCGGCCAGAAGATATCGCCGCTGCTCGCCTTCATCACCGACATCGACAGCGTCGGGCTCGAGACCGCGCAAGGCTTGCTGCTGACGGAGGCCTTTTACTGGGATCTCAATGACGAGACCCGTGCGTTTTCCAAACGCTTCAAGGAAAAGGTCGGGCGGGTGCCCGGCGGCGCGCAAGCGGGCGCCTACTCGGCCGTCACCCACTATCTGAAAGCCGTCAAGGCGGCCGGCACCACCGATGCCGCCGCCGTGATGAAGATCATGAAGGAGACCCCGATCAACGACATGTTCGCCAAAAACGGCCGGATCCGCGAGGACGGCCGCATGGTGCACGACATGTATCTGTTCGAGGTCAAGAAGCCGTCGGAATCCAAAGGCCGCTGGGACGACTACAAGCTGCTGGCGACCATTCCCGGCGACGATGCGTTCCAGCCGCTGTCGGCCTCGCGCTGTCCGTTGGTGAAGAAATGACGCGAAGCGTCATTCCGGGGCAGTGCGCAGCACTGAGCCCGGAATCCATTAATCGACACGCTCAGCGGTGAGATGGATTCCGGGTCCACGCCTTGCGGCGTGTCCCGGAATGACGGCTGATAACAAACAACGAAGAAGGCAAAAAATAATGACCGCCGAAACCGTCCTGCAAAATCTCGACTCCGGCCTGCTGACCATCACCATGAACCGGCCCGAACGCCGTAACGCGCTCAACCCGGACATGACCATGGGCTTGGTTGCGGCCGCCAAGCGCGCGGCCGAAGATCCGGAAGTGCGTGCGGTGCTGTTGAAGGGCGCCGGCGGCACGTTCTGCGTCGGCGGCGACGTCAAATCGATGGCGGACGGCAGCCGCGCGCCGATGTCGTTTGAAGGCAGGCACATCAACTTGAGGCGCGCGATGGAAGTCTCGCGGATCCTTCATGAGATGTCGAAGCCCGTGGTGGCGCAGCTCGACGGTGCGGCGGCCGGCGCTGGGCTCTCGATCGCGCTGTCTTGCGATTTCCGCATCGCTTCTCAGTCGGCGAAGATCACCACCGCTTTCGCCAAGGTCGGCCTGTCCGGCGACTATGGCGGGACCTATTTCCTCACCCAGATGCTCGGCAGCGCCAAAGCGCGCGAGCTTTATCTGCTGTCGCCGGTGTTGAGCGCGCAGGAAGCGCTCGCGCTCGGCATGGTGACGCGTGTGGTGGCCGATGCCGAGTGTGAGGCGGCCGCGCGCGAATTCGCGATGTCACTGGCGCAGGGGCCGACCATTGCCTACGGCTACATCAAGCGCAACATCAACAATGCGGAGCGCCTGCCACTGGAAGCCTGCTTCGACGGCGAAGCGCTGCATCACGCGCGCGCCAACGAGACCGCCGACCACAAGGAAGCGGCCAAGGCTTTCGTCGAAAAGCGCAAGCCGGTGTTTCAAAATCACTGAGGAACCTGCCGTCTCCTGTGCGGTTTGCCTCACATGAGAACGCGTCTGCAAAGATTGCTCACCGATCTCGGGGCGTGGCTCTCACGTCCCTGGGTCGTTGGCCTGGTGCTGCTCTACGCCGCGCTCTGGTTCGTTTTCGATCCCGGCAGCTTCGGATGGCATGCAGTCGCGGTAATTGCCACGCTGCTGATGACGCTCTTTATCCAACGGTCGGAACACCGCGATACTCAGGCCATACATGCCAAGCTTGACGAGCTGTTACGGGCGAATGGCGATGCCCGAAATCAGCTCACCAGGCTCGACGATAAAGAGCCCGAGCAGGTCGAGGAATTCCGGACTCGGGCTCAAGCAAGCGAGTAACGCGCGTGCGCGGGCCGTTGGCGATTTCGATGCGGGCGGTGAGGTTGAGCGAAGGCAGAAGGTTACCTCGCTGAATGATCGGCGCTTGGAGGATTCGCGCGTTGCCACCGTCCGACACCACATCAATCCGCTTGCGCGGTCGAAATCCAAATGCGGCACATCGCTCCATTCTCCGCAACGCGAGAAGGTAAACAGCGCTCACCGTCCCTTGAAATTGGGCACGCGCCGCTCTTCAGTGGCCTTGACGCCTTCCTTGAAGTCCTCGGTGGCGCGCAGCCGCGTCTGTTCGGCCAACTCGTGATGGGTGGCGGCGAGCACTCGGTCGGCAAGGCCTGCGCGCATCGTGGCGCGGGTCGAGAGCAGGCCGAGCGGCGAGCACTCGGCGATCTCCTGAGCGAGCTTCATGGCGCGCTCGCGCACCTGGTCCTGCGGCACGCATTCATTGGCAAGGCC
>NZ_DASSRP010000135.1:0-62287 GCF_035701725.1 Bradyrhizobium sp. | reverse complement strand
GGAATTCGAAATGAGCCGAGACGAATTCGGCCCCCGCGCAATTGAAGTGCCGGTTAGGCGCACAAAAGCCAGATCTGAACCGACGAACCGATTGGGGCGCGACATGCAGTGGTATGTCTTCCTGATAATGATTCCTGCCGTGTTCTTTCTCGGTCAGATTGCCGTCGAACTGCTCGGCCAACCTATCCAGGCGATTCTTCAGCTTCGACAGCGAGCGCTGGAGCGGCTGCTCGCCTTCCGTGACATCACGTTGCCAGAGCCGCGCGAGACAGCAGTCAGTTCTCGCCAGATTCGCGAGCACGATTGGGCCGCGCAAAACGTTCGACAGGCCCAGCTCACTTTTGGCGCGCTTGGCGCTCAACTTGTGGCCCTGAGCGAAACCGAACGTACCGTCTGTGGCCTGATGACCTTTTGCGGCCTCGACCTCGCGCTTGCCGGCCACGAACTCATCAATCTCTCGGAAGCCTACGGGTCGGCGAAATGCGCCAGTGACGGGGCGCACCGGGCCATCGAAGACGCATATCACGCGGCAAGTTGTGCGCTCGCGGTTTCTCGCCGCCGATCAGGTGGGGACAGACTTACCAAAATTCGGCTCGAGCCGATGTATCTGCGCGACACGCCTTCACGCCGGCGGCAACGATGGTCCGGTCGGACCCGTACAACTGGACAGTCAGGGCATAGCCGGGCCAGCAGCCGCCATATCGGCCCGCGACGCGGCATTCGCGTCTAGTTCCGGCTGCAAAAACACGCAACACGCCGTGGCGGCGAGCGAGCGTCCGCTTTGCCTTGAAAGCTGATGCCGCATGCTTCGGAATACAGGTTTGACTACGCCGGTGCTTTCACATATGCGGCGGCCAACACGATCAGCAGGGCGGCCGCGAAAAGCGCCGGCACCGGAAAAATGTAAAACCAGGCGATGACGCCGCTTGCGAGGGTGGCGATGGCAAATATCCCGATGATCGGCTTCAGCCGGACAGTCTCGGAGCGCGCGAGAGACGCGATTTGCCATAACAGCGCTGACTGCAATAGCAGGGCGACGCTCAAAGACCAACCGAACCCCATGTAGAAATCGAGGTACGACCGGTTCGTGCCCATGGTATCGAAGCGCACGCTCGCCATCGCTTTCAGAACCTCGTTGTCTCCCATCGGAGACCATTGCTTGAGCCCGCCGAGCGTGTGGCCGAGCGCAAAGAACAGCGAGATGATTGAGGCGGTTCTCAGAAGCGAGGTGGTTGTCATGCGCGATCCCGTGCCGTGGTTTGCTCGACCTTGCTCAGTATCCGAGACGAACCCGACGGCCAAGCCTCTCCATTTGGTGAGGGGCTTAGGCCAAGGGGCGGAGATTACGATGTATTACGCCGGCACGCGCTCAGGCAGCAATTCGGCGATCTGCACCGCGTTGAGCGCCGCGCCCTTGAGCAACTGATCGGCCGAGACAAACAGCGAGATCGAGTGACCGGTGGGGTCACTGAGATCGCGCCTGATGCGGCCGACCAGTACGTCATCCTGTCCTGAAGCTTCAATGGGCATCGGGAAGTAGTTGCGGACGCGGTCATCGATGACCCGCACGCCGGGGGCGTTGGTCAGGATCTTGCGAACCTCGTCTTCGGAGATCGGCTTTTCGCATTCGAAAGTGATGGCCTGGCTGTGGGCGCGCAGCACCGGTACGCGGACACAGGTGATGCCGATCGCGATCCGGTCATCTTCGAAAATCTTGTGCGTCTCCTTGATGACCTTGGTCTCTTCCTCGTTGTAGCCGGTCTCGGGATCAATCTTCGTATCGTGGTTGAAGACGTTGAAGGCGTAAGGGTGGGGAAGCACGCGGGGCGTGAAGCTCTCGCCGGCAAGGCTGGCGCGGGTCGAGGCGACCAGTTCGCCCATGGCGGCGGCGCCGGCGCCGGATGCCGCCTGATAGGTTGAAATGATCATGCGCTTGATGCGGTTCTGGCGGTGGATCGGCCATAGCGGCATCAGCGCCGTGATCGCCGAACAATTGGGAACGGCGATGATCCCCTTGTGCTCGGCGATGCGCCGGCCGTTGATCTCGGGGACTGCGAGCGGGACATTGGGGTCCATGCGGAACGCGGAGGAATTGTCGATGACGACGGCGCCGGCTTTCACCGCAAGCGGCGAGAACTTCCGCGACACGCTGCTGCCGGCGGAAAACAGCGCGATGTCGACGCCGGAGAAGGAATCTTCACGCAATTCCTCGATCTCAATCGTCTGGCCGCGGAAGTCGAGCGTCTTGCCCGCGGAACGGCGACTGGCCAGCGCCTTGAGCTTTCTGATCGGGAAGCCGCGCTTGTTGAGGGTGGCGATGAATTCCCGGCCGACCGCGCCGGTCACGCCGGCAATGGCGACAACGTAGTCTCTTGGCATGTTCGTCTCCTAAGGGCTGAGGGCAATAAAAAAGCCCCGGACCGGATGGTGCGGGGCTTCGGATCAGATGATGCGGTCGTTTGACTACGCGCGCACGCCTCCCGAGCCCCCGGAGGGCTTGGTTTTGGTCGTGGTTTTGGTGGTCGCGAACATCATGGGGGGCGACTTATGGGCAAGACTGAGGAAACGGTCAATCGTTTTTACCCAAAATCGGCTTAACTCGCGGTTGAACAGGGCGAGGTGATTGCGCCATAAGCCGTTTCCATGAGCCTTCCCAATCATTTCGAGCTGCTCGCAACCGATGGCCAGGCGAGGACCGGCCGGCTGACGACCCCGCACGGGGTGGTGCGGACGCCCGCGTTCATGCCGGTTGGCACCGCCGGCGCGATGAAGGGCATGCACTGGCGCGAGGTGCGCGATGCCGGCGCCGATATCGTGCTCGGCAATACCTATCACCTGATGCTGCGGCCCGGCGCGGAGCGCGTGGCCAAGCTCGGCGGCTTGCAGGCCTTCACGGGCTGGAACGGCCCGATGCTGACGGATTCCGGCGGCTTCCAGGTGATGTCGCTGTCGGAGCTTCGCAAGGTCAGGGAAGAGGCGGTCACGTTCCGCTCGCATATCGACGGTGCGATCGTCGAATTGTCACCGGAGCGCTCGATCGAGGTGCAACGGCTGCTTGGCTCGGACATCGTGATGCAGATGGACGAATGCGTCCGCTTGCCGGCCGTGCGCAGCGACATCGACCGCGCCATGCAGCTGTCGTTGCGCTGGGCTGAGCGCTCAAAGCGCGCCTTCGAGACCGCACCCGCCGGTTACATGCTGTTCGGCATCGTGCAGGGCGGCGACGTGCCAGAGCTTCGGCAGGTGAGCGCGCGGGGTCTCGTCGACATCGGTTTCCATGGCTACGCGATCGGCGGCCTCGCGGTCGGCGAGCCGCAGGAGGTCATGCTGGCGATGATCGAAGAGGTTGGCCCCGTGCTTCCCCAGGACCGTCCGCGCTATCTGATGGGGGTGGGCACTCCCGAGGATATTCTGGAGGCCGTGGCGCGCGGCGTCGACATGTTCGATTGCGTGATGCCGACGCGGAACGGCCGCCACGGCATGGCCTTCACGCGCCATGGCCAGGTCAACCTGCGCAACGCGCGTCACGCCGATGATCCGCGGCCGCTCGACGAAACCAGCCCGTGGCCGGCCGCGCGCAACTATTCGCGCGCCTATCTGCACCATCTGGTGCGTTCAGGCGAGACATTGGGGGCGATGCTGCTGTCCGAAATCAATATCGCCTACTACCAGCAGCTGATGGATGGCATCAGGCAGGCGATCGCGCGGGGAACGTTCGCGGAGTTTCGCGCGCGCACGAAAAGCGAATGGGAGCAGGGCGACATCGCGCTGCGCTGATCGGGCGCGGCCGCCGCCAGCATCGCTGACAACGGAGAATAGATGGCGCGCACGGCGGACACCAAGCGTTCGCCGATCAAACCGCAGCTGTGAACTATGTTGAACTCAGTTACAGACCATACGCTTCAGCGAATGCTTGGTCACGAAACCATAGCCGCAGGTGTCGCAGGTCCAGAGATAGCTGACGACATTGTCGGCGAGATAGGCCGACGCCTCGGCGGCTACCATCGAATCCGCGCACACCGGGCACGTCGGCAGATCACTCCCACGCGGACTATGCGAAACGGTGGACAGGACTTCAGCGACTGCTGACATCGTGGCCTCCCCTGCGAACTGAAGCTATTTTGCATCATACAACAATTTGTTTGACTACACCGCAACACAAATGCGTTGGTTTTACGATATTTGACGTGGCGCGAATTTTTGCGGCGCAGCGAATTTTGGCGCAGCGTTGCCTGCACGGCGGTGAGGCTCGTCACGATTTGAACAGTTATTGAAACAAGACTTCGAAATACAAACGCGTTTGATCCGGGGGAGTGAGAGCCAATGGCAGAATCGTTAACGACGCGTGCCGCGCAACATCACGGACGCGGCCGCGTTTTTGACAGCGTCGTTGAGGCGATCGGCGACACGCCGATCGTGCGGCTGCAGCGCCTGCCGCAGCAGCGCGGCGCCAACGCGACGATTTTAGCCAAGCTTGAATATTTCAATCCGGCGGCCAGCGTGAAGGACCGCATCGGGGTTGCCATGATTGTGGCGCTGGAGAAGGCCGGCCTCATCAATTCCGAAACCGTGCTGATCGAGCCGACGTCCGGCAATACCGGGATTGCGCTGGCCTTTGCGGCGGCCTCGCGCGGCTATCGGCTGAAACTGGTCATGCCGGAATCGATGTCGGTCGAGCGGCGCAAGATGCTGGCCTTTCTCGGGGCCGAGATCGTGCTGACGCCGGCCGGGCAGGGCATGAAGGCGGCGATCGCGACTGCCGAAGAGCTGGTGCGGACGACGCCCAATGCCGTGATGCCGCAGCAGTTCAAGAACCTCGCCAACCCCGAGATCCATCGCCGCACCACAGCGGAAGAGATCTGGAACGATACCGGCGGCAATATCGACATCTTTGTCGCAGGGGTCGGCACCGGCGGAACGATTACTGGCGTCGGCCAGGTGCTCAAGGCGCGCAAACCGGCGGTGCGGATCGTGGCCGTCGAGCCGGAGGAAAGTCCGGTGCTCTCGGGCGGCCAGCATTCCTCGCACAAGATTCAGGGCATCGGCGCCGGTTTCATTCCCGAGATCCTGGATCGCTCCGTCATCGACGAGATCGTCAAGGTGGGCAGCGCCGAGGCGATCGAGACCTCCCGTGCCATGGCTCGCAACGAGGGAATTGCCGGCGGCATTTCGTCCGGCGCCGCAATCGCGGCTGCGATCAGGCTCGGGCAACGCCCGGAAAACGCCGGCAAGGCCATTCTGGCCGTTGTGCCGTCGTTCTCGGAGCGTTACCTCTCGACTGTGCTGTTTGAAGGAATTTGACCAGTGGTGGATCAACCGCGCCGACCGCGAACCCTCAACGATGCCCGCACCGAAGCCGAGGCGGCCTTCAAGAAGGTGACAAAGAAGGAGGCGGAAGCTCCGCCCAAGACCAATGCGATTCCGGGCGTGAAGGAGCTGGTCTCGCTGCGGATCGATCAGGACGTGCTCGAATATTTCCAGCACGGCGGTCCCGGCTGGCAGGACCGCATCAATGAGGCCTTGCGCAAGGCGGCTGGGAAGCAGCCCTGACCCCGCGACCAACACGACGAGACGTACCGCTCGGCAAGCGAGATCCATCCTGGTGACGGGTCCGGATTGATTCAGCTCAAAGTGACGTCCGCGATCTCTGATCAGGATTTTGTTCGCCGGAGCGTTCCGTAACTTCCCCCATCTCTGCCCCGGCCCGATCCCAGCAGGTGGAGTTCCGCTGGCTGGCCGCCAGATGCTGAATCGGAGCGGCAACCCGGAACTTTGGTTCGCTGCTGCAGGACCATCTTGGGAGCACTCTTATGTCGCGGAAGGTCACGCCTCGCCGATCATTTGTTAAGGCTATCACCTATCGCCTGCTCATCATGTGTCTCGACTTTGTGACGATCTATCTGTTCAGCGGGACGGTGCGCGTTGCTGTCGGTTTCATGGTGGCGAGCAATATTTACACGACGTTTGGCTATCTGCTCCATGAGAGGCTCTGGGCGCGGATCGGATGGGGCATCGATAACGGCTGATTTCGCAATGGTTACGGCTTCGCAACAGTTGAGATAGATCAAACGGGCCCGGCTTAGATCCACTGACATAAGGGCGATAGGCGGTCTTGCACAATGGAGGATAACCGACGTGTACAAGCGCATCCTGGTCGCAGTGGATGGAAGTGACACTTCATACCTGGCGCTAAGCGAGGCCATCAAGCTGGCCAGCGACGGGCGCGGGACAATTCGACTTGTTCACGTCGTTGACTTGATCCCGACTTACATGGATTTGGAAATGCCAAGTCAGGTCGTCGCATATCAGGATGCGATGCGCGAGATGGGCCGGAAGCTGCTGTCGGACGGTCGCGCCATAACGGAGAAGTCGGGCATACCGACCGAGGCTGAATTGCGCGTCATCGAGATGCCGGGCGAGCATGTCTACGATGCCATTGCGGATGAGGCCACCCGTTGGCCGGCGGACATTATTGTCGTCGGTACGCACGGCCGACGAGGCATTCGCCGCTTCATTCTCGGTAGCGTCGCTGAAGGTGTGATCCGGGTCGCGACCACGCCGGTATTGCTGGTCCGGGGGAAATGAGAGTGGCGCCGGGCCGCGGCGTCGGCCTTGCCTCCTCACAGCGCGGCGTGGAGAACGGTGGCCGATCGCGCCGGTTGGCAGGACCGTATCAACGAGACCTTGCGTAAGGTTGCAGGAAAATAGTCGACTGTGCCGCCTCAGACGTCGGCCTGCACGGGCTTTGGCGCCGACGGCTTCAGGTTCATAAGATTACCGGCCAGGAGGAGGGCCGCACCTAATACGGTGAACGCGTCCAGCCGCTCGCCATAGATGAACTCGGCAAGGCACCGACCACTTTTGCGGTTGTCCAACAGAAAGGCCGGCGGCGCCATCGTGGCGATCCGCGGGCCTCCGGATATCCAGAAACAGACTAGCTGCGCGTCAGCGAAATCGAAGCGCCCTTAAAGCCGTTTTCGGCCCTGATCACCACCGACTGCTTATTGCCGCGTGTGGTCAGCGAGAGGTGTGCCGTAAAGCCGGGAGCCGCGGCCGTGACCTGCAGCACACCCGGGCTCGAGCGTCCCTCGAGGTTGCCGTTGATGTTGCGGCTGGTCTCGCTCCAGGTTCCGGAAATTGCCGCGCCCTGCGCCATCACATTGCTGGTGAGGTTGAACTTGTAGCTGTCGCTGGCGCAGGTCAGGGATTGTTGCAGACCATTGCCTCCGGCGCCGACCGCATAGGTCGCGCGACAACGAATACGTTCGTTCGAACCGTCATCCAGCGTCACCGTGCCGCCGCCGCTCCAGACGCCCGCCATGCCGGCGAAAGGCCCGGCGCCTTGCGTATGTCCGGTGCTGTTCCAGGTAGACGCGGCAAGCAGCGTCGCGGCGGCGAATAGCGCGCGACGTGTAAAGCCGAAAGGTGTCTTCTTGCTACTCAGATGCTCCATTCCACTTCCCCCATCCGGCATTTCGCTGCGCTGGCCGTTCGCATATGCACATTGATCGATAAGAGCACAAGTCCCTCGCGGGGCGATCCTGCTGCGGGTGCCCTGGTCCGAACGAAAATTTTATCCCTTGTGATCGTGCACGCCGGGCGTGCGGCCGCGACCGATATCGGTCCAATATTCAGGGATAAAACGCATCCAAAACATGGATTTATGACAGGAATCGACACCGCCAAGACAAGCCGGTTCGATTTCTGCGATACTTACCCGCTGATCTCAGGGCGCAAGAGCCGGCGCGTTAGTTGCGAATTGTTCGTCCTGGGGCTTGGCCGGAAGGGCATCGTGCTTTTTGGCGTAATCGACGACCTCGGCGAGCAATCTTTGGCCCATCGGCGCCAGGGCACGCTCCCATAATTGGCGAGCGGTCTCGTCCTTGCCAACGAAACACCAGTCCTGCGCCGCGATCGCGCCGGCGTCCATCCGGTCCGCGAGGTGGTACACGGTGCCGCCGGCGATCGGGTCCTTTTCGCGAATAGTCCATTCGACGGCCGCAATCCCGCGATGCCTTGGCAACAGCGAGGGATGGTAGCCGATGCCGCCAAGACGCGCGGCCGCCAATGCATCTTTGGCCACGCGCGCATGGCTATGCGCGGTCACGATCAAATCGGTCCCGCCGGCGATTTCGGATGCGGTCACAAGTTTTGGATTGGCCTGCACGACCACCTCGATGCCGGCCGCTTGAGCCGCCGCGGCAAGGCGGTCGTCTGCGTCCGCAACGACAACCCTGACGACATCGACGTCATGCTGCCGCAGCATTTGCAGGGTCGTCACGCCGAAATGGCGGGAGCCGACGAGGGTAATCCGCATGATATTTCTTTCGTCAAGTGCAGGCCGTAAACGTCGATAACATGCCAGGGCGGCCGCGATCAGGCCGAAAACGGCGAGGGCAGGCTTATCAACAGACTGGATGAAGCAGGAACCGCAATTCGAGGGCGGTCAGTCGTCCCACCCCAGCATTCGTATCCGGCTAGCGCGACGAAAATTTCGGGATCTTCTCGGCAAAACCGTTGAAGCACTTCAACCGTTCGTCCTCTTCCTTGACAAAGCGACAATCCATCACGCCGTTCGCTGCTCCCGCCTTCTGCTTCGGCGGCTTGGGCGGAACGGCTGCGTCGTAGCAGTCGAGCCGGTCCTTGGTCTCATCGTCGATCTCGAGGCAGGCGAGCAGCTTTTCGGCCAGTGATTTCGAAGGGCTGCCCTTGGCAGCCTTTGACTTGGCATGTGGGGCCGGCTTTGCGGCGGGGGGCGGCGCATCGTCTTGCTGCGCCAAGGCAGCCGTGGCGAACAGGACGACGATCAGGGCAAGCAATTTTCTCATGTGCAGTCCTCGTGGGCCATAAGCCCCAGATGTTCCGCTTCGGATGCGCAGATCCGAAGATGCCGGTCGGCGGCGTGGCCGGCGAATGTCAAATCCGCGACGTTAAGGTCTATAAAGCGAACGGCAGACCATGCAACACGAAGAAATCAGGCTCCGGTGCAAAAACCCGCCGGGCATGCCGGCCGGCGGCCGCCTCGAGTTTGTGGCAATACGGCGGCA
Source organism: Bradyrhizobium sp. (assembly GCF_035701725.1). GTDB lineage: Bacteria > Pseudomonadota > Alphaproteobacteria > Rhizobiales > Xanthobacteraceae > Bradyrhizobium. The sequence continues at coordinate 53,240 of NZ_DASSRP010000135.1, read as the reverse complement.
TTGCATGTGTGTGCATGTCGAAGGCATGCGCTGCCATAGATTTCGACACACGGCTGATCCATAATGCTTGCTCTCGTGGCAGTGGAGAAGACATCACCATGCGTGCTCTCAAACGCTTGTGGATCGCCGTTCCGTTGATATCGGCCGTGGCCGCTTTTGCGCTTCCAGCGCGAGCCCAGGAGCATGAACAGAAGCCGCCGCAGCAAGGGCAGGCAAAGCCTGGAACGCCGGCAATACGGCAGGGTGCTCCCCGGCCAGGTCAGGCCCAGGTGGGAGCACCGCAGGGCCAAGGCCAGATGCAGGTGCGGAGGGCCCAAGGAGTTCAAGGCGTCCAAGCTCCGCAGGGACAGCGGATGGTGCGCGGGAACTTCCCGGCGCGGAATTATGGTGGCCATCCGTATCACGGGCGTGTGGCCTGGGAGGGCGGGCGGTGGCGCCATGAGATGCACAACGGCCGCTATGGCTGGTGGTGGGATGTCGGTGGCGTCTGGTATTTCTACCCGCAACCGATGGAAGGCCCTCCGGCCTACGTGTCGGATGTGGAGGTGATGGACGATGTCGCCGTTGGTCCGGATGATGACATTGGTCCGGACGCCGGCTATCCGGCGCCCGCGGCAGCCTACGCGCCGCCGCCCCCGCCGCCCGGCCCGGATCCGGCGGCGAGTGCTGTCGGCGGCGCGATCGTCGGTGGCGTTCTTGGCGGTTTGATCAGCGGTCGGCCGGTCGGCGCTGCGGTTGGCGCCATCACCGGCGGTACCATCGGTGCGATCGCCGGGGCGCAGGCCGCGGCGCGTCCGGGCTACTATCTCGCGCAAGGCAATTGCTACTACAGGTATCCGTCGGGCCAGTACGTTCAGGTCGACCCGCGCAGTTGTTACTGACTCGTTTGAATAGCGACGGCACCGGCGAGATCAGTCTCGCCGGTCGGAATGATCGGGCGGATCATGCGCAAACCATCGGCGACATCGTTGCCCTCGCTCAGCGTTCGGATCGACCTGGACCCGGAAGGGCGGATCGGTCCGGGCAAGATTCTTCTGCTCGAGAACATCAATAGCTGCGGCTCGATCTCGGCCGCTGGGCGGGCCATGAACATGTCCTACAAGCGGGCTTGGGACCTGGTCGATGAAATCAACCGGATCTGCCAGCGGGCTGCCGTCGAACGGCAGACGGGCGGCAAGAACGGCGGCGGTGCGATGCTGACGCCGTTCGGGCTATCACTGGTGGAGCGCTATCGGAAGATCGAGCGTTCGGCCGAAAGCGCCGCGCGCAAGGAGCTGCAGGCCCTGCGGGCGGATATCGGCCAACGAAGCAAGGGCTCCTAGCTCTTGGCGGAATAGCCCAATACCATCTTCGCGATCACAAATCCGGCAATAGACCGCGCGCATTGATTTCGCGCCACACTGTTGCACGGTTGCACTTTCGCGCTCGTTATGTCCCTTCGTATATATCGGATCGTTATGTTGGGCCAAACATAACGAATCATGGACCGAAAAATCTGGGGGCTAAAAATGAAAAAAGCGCTTGCGATTGCGCTGACGATGACGGGGCTTGCAGGCAGCGCCTACGCTGCGGACTGGACGCCGCCGAAAGTGCCGGATCCGATCCCCGAAAATTTGACCTTCTGGGGCATCACACCGATCGGCGTGCTCGATCTCGGCGGTGCCTATCAGACCAACGGGCGGCCACTGGGCGCCGTGGTGTCAGCTCTCGAATACTCACCGTTCACGACGACCCGCAACTACACCGGGCAGTCGATCGCGACGGTTCAACACAGCGCGCTTCAGCAGTCCTTCATCGGCGTGAAGGTCGAAGAGCCGTTGGGCGGCGAATGGAAAGCGATTGCACGTCTCGACACCGGCGTCGATCCGCTGCGAGGCACTCTTTCCGACGGCTGTAGCTCGTTTCTCCAGAACGCGGGCATTGCTTACAATCAGCAGACGTCCAATGCCGACAGCGGTCGCTGCGGCCAGGCCTTCAATGGGCAGCTCTGGGGCGGCATCAGGAATCAGCAATACGGTCAGTTGACGATCGGCCGGAACAACTCGTTCCAGCTCGACGGCATTGCGATGTATGACCCGATGGCGCTGTCCTACGCCCTCTCGCTGCTTGGCTATTCCGGCACGAACGGCGGCGCGGGCAGCACGGAAGCTGCGCGCTGGGATAATTCGGTCAAGTACGTCTACGACAACGGCCCGATCATCGCCGGCATCATGTATTCGAGCGGCGGCAATGCCACCGGCTTTTTCGGTGACGCTTACGCCTTCGTGCTCGGCGGCCACATTGGGGGCTTCTCGGCCGAGGCGACCTACACCAAGGAGCACGGCGCGGTGAACCTGCAGTCGGCAGCCAACCTTCCGCTCAACAGCACGTCGCTCTTCGCGAACATGTCCGACGACCAGGAAATATCGGTCATGGGCAAGTATACGTGGGAATTTGGCCGACCGGGTGGTGCGGCCTATTCGGGTTACACCAAGGCCGTCAAGGCAGAGCCGATGCCGGTCGACAAGTTCACGATTTTCGCCGGCTATTCCAACGTCCGCAACGCCAATCCGACCACGCCGATCACGCAGGGTGACGCTGCCGGTGGGTACCTGCTCACAACGCTCGACAACAACGCCTTCACGACTGCGCGCGTCTTCAATTTCTACTGGGCGGGCGCGAAATACGACTTTGCTTGGGGGCTCAGTCTCACCGGCGCGTACTACCACGTGAACCAGAACTCTTACGTTGCCGACAACAACCCCTGTCCGGCGACCGGCGGCGCGAGTGCGATCACGTGCGCCGGCGGCTATGACCAGGTCTCGTTGCTGGCCGACTATGCCCTGAACAAACATCTCGACGTCTATGCCGGCGCGACCTGGGCCCAGGTGAGCGGCGGTCTGGCGGCGGCTTTCCCGGGTAACCCCGGCACCAAGGTCCTCCAAGGCATTAACTTTTCGGGGCCGGCGCCTGGTCACGACATCAGCACGGCCGCGGTCGTGACGGGGTTCCGTATCAAGCTGTAAGCCATAGGCCCACCCAAACTGAAATCGCCGTGCGCCAATCGAGGTACACGGCGGTTTCGTTTTCGCGTGATATCACGCGTGCCATTCGCGCTTGTGATGGTGAATGAAGACGAAATTTTAAATCATTGATGCTGTTATTAAAAGGCCGCACCGCCGCGCGGCCGAGTAGCCGGGCGCCGCCCTTTTTCACCTACCCCAGAGAGCGAAAGCGCTCGGCTACTTCGCAAAGTTTGAGCCTGACTGGTTCAGGTGACGCCGCCATGACCGGGAACGCTGGAACTTTGTTCTCGGCAGGAGAACTACGGACAAATGGGCGCCGTTTTCGCGAAAATTCAGCGGAATTCGTGTGGCGGCTTCGTCGGGCCAACCCGTCCTCTCGTCAGCAATGAACTCGTGCCCATCACCACCAGCGGGATGACCAACGCCACGTAGGCGTTATCGATGCCGAACGGATTGCCCATCAGGAACCAGCCGATCGTTGCGACCAGCGAGCCGAGAATGCTGAGCAGCGCGCCGCCTCTGGTGCCGAGCCACGGCGCGTAAAAGACCAGCAGCACGAGGACAGACAGGGACGCCCGGATCGCCTTTGCCAGGAAGGTGACTTGCAGGACGTTCGGCGCGTAGATCGCAAGCGCGATCGGCAACAAACCGACCACCACGGTCGTCACCCGCACGAAGAGGAGAGAGCGGCGCTCATCATCTTTGGCGCTCACGAACCGCAGGTAGAAATCCTTGTAGAGCAGGGTAGCGGTGGAAACGCTGATCGCGGAAATCGTGCCGAACAGCGAGGCTGCCAGTCCTGCGGCGACGATGCCGGCCATCGGACCGTTCATGTCGCCGATCAACGCCGAGAATGCGTTGATCGACTTGATGCCGGGATGGAGCACCAGCGAGCACATGCCGATGAGGGCGGTGGCGATGCCGAACGGTATCAGCAACGCGGCTGCGCTGAAGCTGGCGACCTGGGCCTTCTGCCGGCTCTCGACGGTGTTGATGGCCTGAATGACGTACTGCGTCGAGAAGGTCGCGCCCATGCCTGCGATGAACCAGGCGAAGATCTGGCTGACGCCGACATTGGTCCAGGAAAACATCTCCGCCGGCAGACGGGCCTGCAACTGATCGAAGCCGCCAACCTTGGTCAGCCCGAAATACAGCGCGATGCCAACGCCGGCATATTTCATCAGCGAGTGAATGACGTTGGTATAGACCACGGACCTCATGCCACCGACGAAGACATAGAGAACCGCGACGACCCCGCAAAGGACGGTTGCGAGCGTCCGATCCACCGCAAGCAGCACGCTGAGGATGGCGCCGCCGCCGGCGTAAAGCGCCACCGCCACGATCTGCAGCGCGAAGATCATGACGAGCGAGGTGGCGATCTTGGTTGAGGGCCCATAGACCTCGGCGAACACGCCCGAGATGGTGTTCTGCCCGGACTCTTTGTACTTCCCGGCGAGAAACCAGGCGTAGAACAGAAAGCCCGCGCCGAGCGCGATGATGTTCCACGCCGCCGAAATTCCGGCAATATAGGCTTCCTGTGCCGTGCCGACGCTCGCCGAGGTACCGATGAATTCGGACATCAGCATCAGGCCGACGAGAACGGCGGGAACCCCGGAGCCGGTGGTGCCCGAGGTGAAGGTCGTTGCCGTCGTGACCGACCGCTGCACGACGCTGGTCAGCAGGCCAAGCCCCGCCATGTAGGCGACCACGACGGCGAGGGCCACGTAGTTGGGTTGCATGACGGCTAGATATCAAGGCGCCGGCGATTGCGCCATGCGCCTGATTGACTACCCCGCAGCCTAGCGGCCGCCGCACTCGGCCGGGACGAAACTCGGGTTCATCATGCAGGCGTTGTCGAGCGAGGCATCCCAGCCGCCACGCCGGCGCCAGCCGCTCCAGGCCATGTAGTCGCAATATTTGCTGTGGGGATTTCCGGCTTCGCGGGTCGCGCAATAGATACTCTGGCCGTAGGAGCCAGCAGTCCACGGCCTCGCAATCGCCGAGCCCGTGAGGACGACCAGCGTCGCGGCCGATAGCAGGATGATCTTCTTCATGTGGGTTTCCTCTTGGTGGTCTCTCATTACCGAATTAGACACCCTCCATAAAGACTTCATTCCATGAGCGGATACGGCTCACGACATTGTAACCGCATATCGGCTGCGAATGCGGCTGTGCAAGCCGCATCCGACCGACAATTGCCCCGGCCTGAACCAAATCAAGCGCGAAGCGAAACGCCCGGCGACATCCGGAGCGTTTGCGTGGCCAGACTGATCGAGGCCGGCTTTCGTCTCAGTCCCAGCTGAGTGCACCGCCGTTCTGATATTCGATCACGCGAGTCTCGAAGAAGTTCTTCTCCTTCTTGAGGTCCATGGCCTCCGACATCCAGGGAAACGGATTTTCGGCCTCGGCGAACACCGGCGCGAGTCCGATCTGAGCGCAACGGCGATTGGCGATGAAGTGCATGTATTGTTCGCAAAGGCCGGCATTGAGTCCAAGGAAGCCGCGCGGCATCGTGTCCCGCCCGTAGGCTGCCTCCAACTCGGCCGCCTGCCGGATCATCGTGCGCGCCTCGTCCTGGAATTCAGCCGTCCACAAATGCGGGTTCTCGATCTTGATCTGGTTGATGACGTCGATCCCGAAGTTCAGATGGATGCTCTCGTCGCGCAGGATGTATTGGTACTGTTCGGCGATGCCCACCATCTTGTTGCGACGGCCGAGCGAGAGAATCTGGGCAAAGCCGGTATAGAACCACATCCCCTCGAACACGACATAGAACGCGATCAGGTCGCGCAAGAAAGCCCGGTCGGTCTCCGCCGTACCCGTGGAGAATTGCGGGTCCTCCAGGCTCTGCGTGTGTTTCAGCGCCCAGGCTGCCTTGTCGGTGATCGAGGGGATCTCGCGGTACATGTTGAACAGTTCGCCCTCGTCGAGACCGAGGCTTTCGACGATGTACTGGAAGGTGTGGGTGTGCACCGCCTCCTCGAAGGCCTGGCGAAGCAGGTATTGCCGGCATTCGGGGTTTGTCAGGTGCCGATAGATGGCGAGCACGATGTTGTTGGCCACGAGTGATTCCGAGGCCGCGAAGAAGCCGAGGTTGCGCTTGATGGCGCGCCGCTCGTCCTCGGTCAGGCCATCGCGGGACTTCCACAGCGCGAGATCGGCCTGCATCGAGACTTCCGTCGGCATCCAGTGATTGTTGCAGCCGGCGAGGTACTTCTCCCAGGCCCATTTATATTTCAACGGCAGGAGCTGATTGACGTCGGCGCGGCAGTTGATCATGCGCTTTTCGTCGACCGATACCCGGCCGCCGCTGCGATCGATCGGGCCTGAGGCCGCGGCGTCAGCCGGTTTCGCCTGCGGCGACCTCCGCAAAGCGTTGATTGTCTGAAGCTGCGAAGCCCCCGTCGGCTCGGTATCTGACCAGTCGAGCATCGTTGTCTCCTTACTGGCAGGCTTCGCAATCGGGATCGTCGACCCGGCAGGCCTTGACACTTTCAAGGTCAGGCGCCGCCGGCATTATGATCGGCGCGTGCGAGATCGCAGACGCGACCGAGACCGCGTTGAGCTTGCCGTCGATGCCCTTGAGCGTCGATTTCTCGACGTGGGTCGCCGAGCGCGAGCGCAGGTAATAGGTGGTCTTGAGCCCGCGCTTGAAGGCGAGACGATAAAGCGCATCGAGCTTCTTGCCGGAGGGATTGGCGATATAGAGGTTGAGCGACTGGGACTGATCGATCCATTTTTGCCGGCGCGCGGCCGCCTCGATCAGCCACGCGCTATCGATCTCAAACGCGGTGGCATAGAGCGCCTTTAGGTCGTCAGGAATGCGGTCGATCTGGCCGACACTGCCGTCGAAATACTTCAGGTCGGACACCATGACATCGTCCCACAGGCCGCGCGCCTTGAGGTCGCGCACCAGCAAGTCGTTCACCACCGTGAAATCACCCGACATGTTCGATTTGACGAACAGGTTTTGATAGTTGGGCTCGATCGACTGCGACACGCCGCAAATGTTGGAAATCGTCGCGGTCGGCGCGATCGCCATCACGTTCGAATTACGCATTCCGGTAGACTTCACCTTGGTGCGCAGGCGGTCCCAGGCAAGCGTCGAGGAGCGGTCGAGATCCAGCCCGCCGCGGGCTTCGGCGAGAAGTTCGATCGAGTCGATCGGCAGGATGCCCTTCGACCATAACGATCCCGAAAAGCTCGGATAGCAGCCGCGCTCGGCGGCAAGATCGCAGGAAGCTTCGATCGCGTGAAAAGAAATCGCTTCCATGCTGAGATCGGCGAAGTTGACAGCTTCATTGGAGGCGATCGGGATGCGCTGGACCTGCAACGCTTCCTGGAACCCCATCAAGCCGAGCCCGACCGGGCGGTGACGCAGGTTGGAGCGCCGCGCTTCCGGGATCGTATAGAAGTTGATGTCGATGACATTGTCGAGGATGCGCACCGCTGATGTCACCGTGCGCTTGAGCTTGGCGTGATCGATCCCTTCGCTGCCGACGTGATTGAGCAGGTTGACCGAGCCCAGATTACAGACCGCGACCTCATCGACGGACGTGTTGAGCGTGATTTCGGTGCACAGGTTCGACGAATGAACCACGCCGACATGCCGTTGTGGCGATCGCAGATTGCAGGGGTCCTTGAAGGTGATCCAGGGATGGCCGGTCTCAAACAGCATCGTCAGCATGCGCCGCCACAAGTCACTCGCCCGCAGCGTCTTGAAGACGCGCAGGCCGCCGGCCTTTGCTTTGGCTTCATATGCCTCGTAGGCCGCCTTGAAGTCCGCGCCATAGAGGTTGTGCAGGTCGGCCGTCTCGTCCGGCGAGAACAGCGTCCACTCGCCATCGACCTGCACCCGCTGCATGAACAGATCCGGCACCCAGTTGGCCGTGTTCATGTCGTGGGTGCGGCGGCGGTCGTCGCCGGTATTCTTTCGCAGATCGAGGAATTCCTCGATATCGACGTGCCAGGTCTCGAGATAGGCGCAAACGGCGCCTTTGCGCTTGCCGCCCTGGTTGACGGCGATCGCGGTGTCGTTGGCTACCTTCAGGAAGGGAATGATGCCCTGGCTCTCACCGTTGGTGCCTTTGATATGGGCGCCAAGTCCGCGCACCGGCGTCCAGTCGTTGCCAAGCCCGCCGGAATATTTGGCGAGCAGGGCGTTGTCCTTGATCGATTTGAAGATGCCGTCGAGGTCGTCCGAGACTGTGGTGAGAAAGCACGAGGAAAGCTGTGGACGCAGCGTGCCGGCATTGAACAGGGTCGGCGTCGAGGCCATGAAGTCGAATGACGACAAGAGATCATAGAACTCGATCGCTTTGGCTTCGCGGTCGATCTCGCGCAAGGCCAGTCCCATCGCAACCCGCATGAAGAACGCCTGCGGCAACTCGATGCGCTTGCCGCGGACATGCAGGAAATAGCGGTCGTAAAGCGTCTGCAGGCCAAGGAACTGGAATTTCAGGTCGCGATCGGGTTTCAGTGCGGCAGCGATCTTGGCGAGATCGAAGCGCGCGAGTTCGGGATCGAGCAGTTCGGCATCGATGCCGGTCCTGACATATTCCGGGAAATATTCGGCGTATCGCAGTGCCATCTCAGCCTGCGAGGCATTGATCGGCATCCGATGCACGTATGACAGCACCTCGCCGCGCAGTCTGTCCAGCAGCAGACGGGCGCTGACATAGGCGTAATTCGGCTCCTGCTCGACCTGCGTCCGCGCGGCCATGATCGAGGCCAGCGCCAATTCGTCCTGGCTGATGCCGTCATAGAGGTTGCGCAAGGTCTCCGCCAGCACCGGAGCAGGGGATACGTCCTCGAGACCGGCGCAGGCCTCGGTGATGATGAGTTCGAGCCGCTTGCTGTCGAGCTTGACGCGCGAGCCGTTCGCCTGCGTGACGTGGATCGTCGATCGGGCGACATCCGTGGCTTGCGCCGCGATCTCTTCGGCGCGTTTGCGCGCGCGGTCCTCGCGATAAAGCACGTAGGCACGAGCCACTTTGTGGTTCTCGCTCCGCATCAGCGCGAGTTCGACCTGATCCTGCACATCCTCGATATGAAAGGTGCGGCCTTCGCCGGCGCGTCGCATCAGCGCGGTCACGACGTCTGTCGTCAGTTGTTCGACGATCTCGTGCACGCGCCGCGAGGCCACGGCGCTATTGCCCTCGACCGCGAGGAACGCGCGGGTCATGGCGACCGCGATCTTGGCCGAATCGAACGGGGTGACCTTGCCGTTGCGGCGGATGATCTGCATGGACGGCTCGCTTTCGACAGCAGCGAGCGGATCCGGACGCAAGTGGGTGATGGGAGCGGAAGCAGTTTCCGCGTGCAGGTCTAACGACATCAGATGGCCCCGTGGTGAGCGTTTTTCGAATTTGACGGGGCGAAGCGAGGACGCCGCAGAATTGTCCGGGCAGCGGTTGGCCGGACAGCGCATGCAAGCGACCGCCGGACACCCCGCCCGTGGACGTTTTTTGCTGTCGCGGCAGGTCTCCTGACTTGCAGGTCGCTGTCGCTCCCAACGCCTTCCCGATGCGAAGCCGCATCAGTGACGCATCAATCGGGAGCAACTCGCTGCTTACAGTTGCGGGGGCAGTGCCGGATTTTCGCGCGCCGATTAGACATCAGTGGCGCAATTCACCGGCTTCCCTCTTAGCCGCCATACCTTGGGGCATGACGGACCGTGACGCCCATATGTGGTGATATTCGCGCTGGCGTGTCAACGATTCGTTCGGAGCAAGATCTGGTTGGCTGTGGAAGGGGTGTGAATGCGTGGAGTGCCCACGCGACGGTGACTGGCTTCGATTGACGAAACATACGATCGTCGTTTTTCGAGCACATTATCGGGGGCGGGCAGATCTGAGGCAATTCTGGATCAAGTGCACGCGCGTCGGCACGGGTAAGCCCTACCACGTGAACATTTCGCTCGTGGGCGGAATGCGGCGCGAAGGCGAGACCACGGTCCTGGAGTTCGTCGGCAGCAACGCTCAGACGATTGAGGTCAACGAGATCCCTGAGGAGATCCTCGCGATCCATCTTGGGGGCGCGGCAGGGAATTGAGAACGTGGACCAGGAATTGAAGCATCCCGAAATCGACGCCGGCAAGGCGCCTGACTTGCGCCGGGTGGGCGCACATCCGGACCATTGGTATCCGGTCGCCTGGTCGCATGAGATCAAACCCGGACAGGTGGTCGGGACCTCGTTCGCAGGCGAGCCGATCGCCATTGTGCGTCCCGAAAAGGGCGAGTTGTACGCGTTGGAAGACCGCTGCGCCCATCGCCAGGTGCCGTTATCAAAGGGCACCGTGAAAGACTGCCGGATTCACTGCTGTTATCACGGCTGGAGTTATGACGCTTCCGGAAAGTGTGACGTTCCTTATCTTGGCAAAGGCAAGCAGCCAAATGGCGTGCGAACCTATCCGGCCTGCGAATGCGATGGAATCGTTTTTATCTGGCCGGGAAGTTTGCCCGCGGCGCCGCAGCCGACAAGTCTCGGCGCTGCCGGCGACAAGTCTTACAAGACCCGACGCTTCGGCCAGGTCGTGAATTGCCACTATACCTTCATGCATGAAAACCTGATGGACATGAACCATCAGTTTCTTCACCGCCGCACCACGGGCAAGGTGACGCCGCGCTATCTCGGCAAACGGGCGGGCGAGGGATGGATGGAACTCGACTATACCTTCGCCAGACCGGACTCGAAGCAGCCAATTGGCGAATCCCTGATCATGGGAAGCTTCCGGCTTGACACCTCCAAGCCACGCGACCGCATGACCATCCGGACCGAGTATCCGCACCAGAGCCTGCGCTTCTGGACGTCGGGCGAGGCGCCGGTACTGCACGTCTGGCTCGGTTACACGCCGGTCGATGCCGAGCAACGGAAGAACCGCTCGTTCATCGTGCTCTCGGTTCGCCGGCCGAAAATTCCCGGCGTGCTGAACCTGGCGTGGCCGATTCTCGCCTGGTTTACCGATCGGGTGTTCGAGGAAGACCGCATCATCGTCGAGATGGAGCAGGCGGCTTACGACGCCCAAGGCGCGGACTGGAATCAGGAGGTTTTCCCGGCGATCAGGGATTTGCGCGAGCTGCTGGCCAGCAACGGCCGCGTGATGCCGGCGCGGCAGGCCTGAATGACCCGGCTCCGCGAGCCTCAGGCAAGTTCGGACAACAGTTTCCGGTCGCCGTAAAGCCGTAGGAAGTGCAGGAGATCGGAAAGCCCGTCGCCTAGCAGCGTGACGTGGGATCGCATGACCTGGGCGGCCTGCATCGCATCGCCGCGGAAGATCGCCTGCATGATCTGCTCATGTTCGGGAATGGAGGATTCCATGCGGCCCGGCTGGAACGTGATAGTTCTACGATACGGCGAGATCTTCACCGTCAGCCGGCGCAATTCCTCGCGCAAGACCCGGTTGTGACTGGCCGCGGCAATTGTTTCGTGAAACTCGAGATTGGCCTCGTAGAAGCCGTCGACGTCGCGAACATTTGCGGCGGCCGCACAAGCCTGGTGCGCCGCCTCGAGACGGTCGCGCTGTTCGGGCCGTATACGGCGTGAGGCCTGCGCCGAGGCCAGCGCTTCCATCTCCGCGGCCACGCTGAAGGCATCGAGCAGATCGGCAAGCGATAATTGCGCGACCTGCAAGCCCTGGCGGCCGCGCGAGACCACGAGCCCGCTCGCCGCGAGCCGCTGCAGCGCCTCGCGAACCGGTGTCCGCGAAACGCCGAAATGATCGGCCAGTTGCCGCTCATCGAGGCGGTCGCCAGGCTTGCGCTGGCCTTTCAGGATCTCGAGTTCGAGGCGATGAACGACGCCGGCCGACAGCGATTCCGGTTCTTCGGACAAGGCTGCCGGTTCCATTGACGGCGATACATCTGAAATGACTTTCATGGAGTCTCCGCCGAATAAAACCGGTTGGCGATCGATTCAGCGAGCGCCACCAGGCCGTAGAGCAGCAGGCCGCAAACACAGAGCACGACGATCGCGGCCATCGATATTTCCGTATCGGCGCGCGCGGTTGCAAAGATGATCAGATAGCCGAGACCGGCCTGCGCGGTGATGAATTCACCGATGATGACGCCGATGATCGCAAGAGTGATCGCGATTTTCATGCCGCTGAAGATGTAAGGCAACGCCGCTGGAAATCGCACGCTGGAGAAGATCTGCCACTCATTGGCGGTCAGCGCGCGGCACAGCCGCAGCATGCTGCGGTCGACGCTGGCAAAACCCGCCGATGTCGATATCACGACGGGAAAGAACGCGATAAAGACCGCAAAAGCGATCCGCGATTGCGAGCCGATCCCAAGCCAGATGATGAAAAGCGGCGCCAGCGCGATCTTCGGGATCAGTTGGAAGAAGACGAGGTTGGGGTAAAGCGCTTCGCGGGCAATTTCCGAATAGGTGATGAGGATCGCCAGCCCGACGCCGAGCAGGCTCGCGATCACGAAGCCAGCCGCCGATTCCAGGGTCGTCGGCACCGCATGCATCAGCAGGATGTCGTAACGCTCATAAATATATTTCCCGATCGAGATCGGCGACGGCAGGATGACGGGCGGGATGTGCCCCAGCGTGACCGCAAGCTGCCAGGCGACCAGCACGATCGCCGCGAGCCCAAGTGGCAACCCCGCGCTCCTCAGGCGGCTCAGTCCGGCATCCCGTGCCGCGGGACCTGCGATGATCGCGCCGGTCTCCGTGCCCATCCCGGTCGAGGGAAGTCCGCTTGAGCTCATCTGCGCTCTCACTCGATCGTGCCGCGCGATTGCGCCGTTCGATCCGGCGAAGGCGCGCCGCTATGCGCCTCCTCGATGGTCAGCCGCAGTTTTCGGCACACCGCCGCGAATTCAGCCGTCTCTTCGATCTCGAAACGCCGCGGCCGTTCAAACGGCATTTTCATGTCGAGCACGATGCTTGACGGGCGCCCGCCCATCACCACGACGCGGTCGGATAAAAACGCCGCTTCTCGAATGGAATGGGTGACGAAGATGACGGTCTTCTTATAGGTCTCCAGAATCTCCGACAGCGCGACGTTCATCTGATCACGGGTGATGGCATCCAGCGCGCTGAAGGGTTCGTCCATCAAGAGAATATCCGGATCGTGGATAAGCGCGCGGCAGATCGCCACGCGTTGTCGCATTCCGCCCGACAGTTGCGACGGCTTCTTGTGCTCGAAATCCGACAGGCCGACCATGGCGAGCAGCTCACGGGCGCGCCGACGATAGGCCTCCATCGGCAGTTTGAGAATGCGGACCGGAAACAGCACGTTGTCGAGCGCGCTCTTCCATGGCAACAGCGTGGCATCCTGGAAAATGATGCCGATCTCTCGCCGCGGCTGCCGGACTTCGGTGCCGCCGAGCAGGATCGATCCGCCGGTCGGCCGCTCCAGTCCGGCAATCATCATCAGCAGTGTGCTCTTGCCGCAGCCGCTGGGCCCGAGCAGGGAGACGAATTCGCCGCGTGCTACGTCGAGCGACGCCGACGCTACGGCGTGCACCGGCGCCTGCCGCGTGTAGTAGGTTTTCTGGACTCCGGCGACGGATACCAGCGGCTCCGGGGCCGGCGTCGCCTCACGCGCAGGTTGGACGGCGAGCATCGATCTTTGATCCGCGCGGAAGCGTCAGCTGACGTATTTACGGAAAGCGGCCGCGTTCTTTTCGGCGGCGGCAAGTTCATCCGCGCTCAACGTGATCTTGCCGACGAACTTATTCGTGAAGAGGGTCTCGACGTCAGGACGCGTCGCGCCGTCTCCGGCGGCATATTTGACCACGAGATCGGCCATCGTCGCGACCTTCTTGGGATCGGCATAGCCGAAGCCATGCTCCTTCACTTCCGGCACGAGATTGGTCAGGTTGGTCAGTCCGAGACCGATCCTGGCGTATTCCTTGCCGGTCGAGGACATCGCAACCTCGCTATTGGCCTTGAGGAAAATATCCACCGCCTCGTCGAAATTGGTCATCGTGAAGCGGATGGCTTCCATCGCGCCTTCAACCAGCGCAGCACAAAGGTTCGGGTCCTTCTCCAGCCGTTGCGGCTGCGTCGTAAGCGACTGGCCGTAGAATTCGATGCCTGCATCGCGGAACAGCATGAATCGGACGTCGGTACCGAGCGGGGCCAGCGAAGGAATCGTGCTGGTGGCAAACGCCGAGGCGGCATCGACCTGCTTTTCCATCAGCGAGCGCTCGCGGACCTTGCCGTCGAGCTGCACCATCTGCACTTTCGCAAGATCAAAACCTGCCTTCTCGGCATAAAGCGGCAGGAACGGATATTCACCCGAGGTGACGCTGGCGCCGAGCTTTTTGCCCTCGAGGTCCTTGGGCCGTTTGATCGGCGAAGCCGCGAGCAGTCCGATACCCATCAGCGCGTCATAGTTGATCTGTCCGATGCAGGTGATCGGCAGCTTCTTGGCTGCCTGGACGATGACCGTCGGTGTGGCGGCCATTCCGAAGTCGAATGTGCCGGCGCTGACGGCTTGAGCGGCCGCACCGGATCCCGATCCGCGCGCGACACTGACATCAAGCCCTGCCTTCTTCCAGAAGCCTTTGTCGCGGGCGACATAGGCGAAGAGGTTGGGACCTTCCGGAATCCATGAGGTGGTGAAGGTCGTCTTGATCAGACCTTGCGAAAGGGCGGGAGCTGCCAGCGTGAAACCTGCGGCGCTGAGGCCCGCTGCACCCATTCCCTTCAACACGTCCCGACGTGAAATCATCGACCTTCTCCCCGACATGCCCCGGCGACCGCCGTCCTGTTTGAGGGCACAGCATCATCTCGAAAGGCGCGGGAGGCAAGCTGGATTATACCAAAATAGCAAACCTGCATATTATTTGGCCAGTATGCCCGCGATATTGTATGCCAAAGTATCAAGAACGGGCGATGATCGGGGCGCACCGGGCAAATAACAAAAGGCAAAGACATGGATTTGGGGCTGAAGGGCAAAACGGTGCTTGTGACCGGTGCGTCGCAAGGGATTGGCGAGGGAGTTGCGCGAGGCTTTGCGGCCGAAGGCTGTCATCTCCATCTCGTGGCCCGTTCGGAGGATCGGCTGACGGCGCTGAAATCGGAGATCGAGAAATCCAACGGCGTGAAAGTCGTGATCCATCCTCTGGACCTGACGGCTCCCGGCGAGATCGAACCCCTGATCGATGCCGTCGGCGAAATTGACGTGCTCGTCAACAATGCCGGCGTCATTCCAAGCGGAAGCCTCTGGGACGTCGACGAGGCGAAGTGGCGCGCCGGCTGGGAGCTGAAAGTATTCGGCTACATCAACCTGACGCGCGCGATCTATCCGAAAATGAAAGCGCGCGGCGGCGGCGTGATCATCAACAACATCGGCAACGGCGGCGAGGTGTTCGATCCCCGATACGTTGCGGGGACAACCGGCAATGCCAGCCTGATGGCCTTCACGCGTGCCATGGGCGGACATTCGCTGGACGACAATATTCGGATTGTCGGGGTCAACCCGGGTCCGGTCGATACCGACCGGATCTACAATATGCTGAAGAAGCGATCCAAGGACATGTTCGGCACCGAGGACCGCTACAAGGAATTGCAGGACCGCTATCCGCTCAAGCGTCCGGCCCATGTCCACGAGATCACCGACCTCATCGTGTTCCTCGCATCCTACCGCTCCGGCTACACGTCGGGCACCATCTTCACCGTCGACGGCGGCATCGCTTCGCGCCGCTCCGTGATCTGAGGAGGGCAGGATGAGCTTTGCCAGGACGAGCGACGGCATCAATCTTTTCTACGAAAGCGTGGGCTCAGGCACGCCAATCCTCTTCGTCCACGAGTTCGGCGGCAGCCATTGGAGCTGGGAGCCTCAGCTCAACTTTTTCGCCCGCCGGCATCGGTGTCTCACCTTCGCCGCGCGGGGATATCCTCCGTCCGACATTCCTGCGTCCGTCGACGCCTATTCGCAGGCGCGCGCGGCCGACGACATCATCGAAGTCTTGAATGCGGCAGGAATCGACAAGGCGCATGTCGTCGGCCTGTCGATGGGAGGCTTTGCGAGCCTGCACGCCGCACTCCGGCACCCCGCTCGCGTCTTGTCGGTGGTTGCGGCCGGCGCCGGCTATGGCGCCGAAAAGATCCATGAAGACTATTTCAAGGGAGTCTCGGCCCAGGTTGCCGAAAATTTCGAGAAGCGCGGCGCGAGAGATTTCGCGCCGATCTACGCCGAAGGCGCCTCACGTGTGCAGTTTCAGGAGAAGGATCCGCGTGGCTGGCGCCTGTTTGCCGATCGGCTGGCGCAACATGACGCGCGTGGGGCTGCCAATACCATGCGCGGCGTGCAGATGCGGCGCCCCTCGCTCTACGATCTCGAAGCCGAGTTTCGCGCCATGCAGACGCCGGTTCTGGTGATGGTCGGCGACGAGGACGATCATTGCCTGCAGCCCGGTCTGTTCTTGAAGCGCACGATCTCTCGATCGGGGCTCGCCGTGTTTCCGAAGACAGGCCATACGCTGAACCTTGAAGAACCCGAACTCTTCAACCGTCACGTCGCAGAATTCATCGCGCAGGTTGAGGCCGGACGCTGGGCGCCGCGCGATCCGCGCGCCGACCCGGCGCAGGTGATGCGCACCGATTGAGGTGCGCTCGCCGCCATTCACGTCCGACCGTGCGATCGGGGATTCCAAATGCGCCCGATTTGGAGTTCATGAGCCCGCTTCATGCCGGCAGAACTCGGCTATGCGCACTGCTCGAACCCGCCCCTCGCAACAGTTAGCGTTGCGAAACCAGAGATGAGCTTCACGATGGTTTGAGATTTCGGAACGTCCAACAGCAAGCCGCATTGGTCGGCTGTTGAAAACGGAGAAATCGAATGAACGTTATGAAGACCATCGCCGCCGCGGCAATTCTCTCTGCCTCCGCCGCAGGCCCCGTCTTCGCGCAGGAAGTTTATGGGCCGCGCGTAGGTGCGGCACCATATGCCGCTGGCCCCGGAAGCCGGGCGCAAACTCTCTATGATCAAGCACCAGGGGACTATTTGCCGCCTGAAGACAGCGACCAGTATCACAATCTGCACAACTTTGGTTTCACAGGACGAGATCCGTCGCGCGTCGGCGGACAGTCACCGAACCTGAACCCACCCGGCAACTAGTTCGCCGGTGTTGGAAGCTGAAACCATATTAGAAGCTGAAGCGGTCCCGGAGTTGCAAGAATTCCGGGGCCGTTTTGCATTGAAGCGGGGCTAAACTCACTGATCAGCGATCTCGTGATCGCCGCGACAAAGCTTATCCGGCATGACCCTCATTTACGAAAGGATTTGCTCCTGTCGACGGTTGCCGGAGTTGGGGCATTGCTATTTCGGCAGCAATTCTTGTGAGTCCATGTTCATCGCGCCAGATTTTGAAGCAGATGCATTGATCCCGGGAGATGCGCATGAGCCTGATCGAGAGAAAAATCGAATCACTGCCTTTCGTCCGAGCTGAACTGAATTACCTGCTGCCGACCGAGGGCAAGCCACGAACCTATGCGTTCGACCCGCCGCCGGGCGAGCCCAAGTCGACGGCATTGCCCGACCCTCATCAGGTCCCAATATTCGACGGCCGTCCGGTCGCCGGCAGCTTTTCGCTCGATCGCGAAGGATTTGCGTTGGTCCGCCATCCCACGGCCGTGCGGGATTTCTATAATGAAAAGGAAATTCGCGACGTCTACTACCCGGCTGCGGAAGCATTCCTGAGGGCGACCCTGCGTGCCGATCGCGTCGTGATCTTTGACCACACTGTGCGCAGGCGGGTTGAAGGTGCCGAGGACGTTCGCGGTGCAGGTCCTCGGCAACCGGCGACGCGCGTCCATGTCGACCAGACCGACACGTCCGGCGCCAATCGTGTGCGCGAACACCTGCCGGCCGAAGCGGAGGAACTGCTGAAAGGGCGCGTGCAGGTGATCAACCTGTGGCGACCGATCCGCGGTCCTGTTCGCGACACGCCGCTGGCCCTTTGCGATTCCGCCAGCGTTGCCGCAGGCGATCTCGTCGCTTCCGACCTGATCTATCCGAACCGCAACGGCGAGACCTATTCGGTGAAATTCAACCCGAATCATCGCTGGTTCTATTTCCCGGAGATGACCGCCGATGAAGCGTTGCTGTTGAAATGCTACGATTCGGCGACCGACGGCCGCGCCAGGTTCGCTCCGCACACCGCCTTTGTCGATCCGACGACGCCGAAGGACACGCCGCCACGCGAAAGCATCGAGCTGAGAACGTTGGTGTTTCACCGGCAGTGAGGCGAGGCGGGCGGTGCCATCTGCTTGCGAGATCGACTGGCCAACTTGGCGCGGCTAGAGTGCTGCGTCAGGTTGTTCATATCTTTCTTTAACTTGTTGCTGGTCGGCTGTGGAATCGCTTAGCGTTTCGGCGGGGTAGGCAAATGAGAGCACGACAATGGCTTCATCTGCCTTGGAAAACGCCCTGACGGCCACCTGCATTCTGATTGCGCTTGCTGTGGTTTGGTGGGGAATCAAGATTCTTGTCGCATAAGGGAGCGTTTCGCTCCCTTATTTGCTTCTGGAAGGCTGTGGACCGACCGACGCCGGTAGCGATTGGTCTGAGTTGCGACCATCACCGTGAAGCGCGGCAGGTTTTGCGACCGCGGCTCGCCTGGTCAATGTCCTGGGATCATTGTCCCACGGGAACACTTACTGCGAGGTCGGAAGCCTTCCGAACCCGCCCGTAAGCCATTGATCCGATTGGTGGTGAGCGCGCTGGGGATCGAACCCAGGACCCCGTGATTAAAAGTCACGTGCTCTACCGTCTGAGCTACGCGCTCGCTCGAGGCGCTGTGTAGGGGCCTGCCGTGTGCGGGTCAATAGCATGCGCGGATTGAAGCCTAACCCGATCGCGGTGATTTCCACCGTGCACGCACCATATTGCGCGCTCAAGCCCGGGCCAGCGCACGAGAGGGCATCGAGTGCCCTCCGCGAAGTTGCGTGTTACCGATAAAGAAGCCCAGCCGTCAGTTCAGATGATAGTTGAGTCCGGCGCGCACAATGTTGCCGTTGAAGTGTACATGCGTGGTCGTTCCGACGGCGGCGATGCCAGTTCCGGGAAAGCCGGTCGGCCCTGTATCGATGGCAAAGTTACCCGTTCCGTAATTGGCCGATCCCAGATCGTAATACAGGTATTCACCCTTGACGCTCCATTTCGGGGCGAACATCCATTCGCCGCCTGCGCCGACCGCGTAACCTGCCCGCGTATCGGAAAACGTTCCAGCGACCGCGTTGGGTTGCAAAGGTGCAGCGGCATTCGTCTGGCTGATCGTGGTGCTTGATTTCACCCCGCCATAGGCGAGACCGCCGGTCACATAGAGCAGGGCGGTTGGAGTAACCGTCGCACCGAGGCGGCCGCGCACTGTTCCAAGATAGTCCACGCTGCGGGACGCCGCGACGTTGGTCACGAACGAAGGTGAAAATGGGACCGGAACGACGGTCGTCACGGCCGCGCTGTTGCTCAGCGACGAATCCTGGATATCCGCCTCAACACCGACAAGCAGCTTCGGCGAGAGCGCCCAGTTGTAACCCACCTGACCACCACCGATAAACTCGCTATTACCGATCGGAAGCTGGCTCGTGGCACCGGCAGCCATCGCAGCCGCGATTGGCGCAAACGTGCTGAACTGCAAGACCGTGGCATCGGTATTGATTCTGTCAGCCCCGTCGACATAGCCCACGTTCACACCTCCGTACCAACCGGACCACGGACTACCCGCCATGATCGGCGCCTTGGTGTAAGGGGCCTTGGTGTAGAGCGGTGGCGGCGGCGGTGCGGCCGGGCTGCCGAATTTGTAGCTAATGCCTGCGCGAACGATGTTGGCGGTCAGTCCGACGCTTTCGGGAATGCCTGGCGCGACATTGAAGACCTGCCCGTTGCCGAGATCGACGTAGAGATATTCGAGTTTTGCGGTCAGGTTCGGGGCGATCATCGTTTCGACCCCGGCACCGAGCGTCCAGCCGGCGCGCCAAACGTTACCCGAGGCCGGCGTCAGCGCGTCCCAGCCGTGGATGTCGCCAACGGCAAGACCGCCAGTCGCATAGAGAAGCCAGTTGCCGCCAGGGCCGGCTGCATATCCGATGCGTCCGCGGAAAGTGCCAAGCGCGTCAAGGTTGGTGCCGCAGGGGTGCGGCGTCGCCGTCAACGGACCGCAGACGTTCGAACTGCCGCGGAGATTCGACCACGACAAATCGCCTTCCAGACCGTAAACCCAAGACCCCATCTGCCAGTTCGACCCGAGCGAGCCGCCAAACAGCCCGCCGCGCATCCCATAGCGGCCGTCCGCTGGGGGGCCTTCAGTATTGGTTGGGGTGAAAACCGGAATGCCCGGATCGGTCTGACTCGAGGTACCCCACCCCCAGCCACCAGTTATCCCGCCGTAGGTGCCTGTCCAACCGGGCGCGGGCGGCGTTGGCGGTGCTGCCAAAGCAATGCTGGCGCTGCTCGCCAGTAGCGTCGCTGTGACAATGATTTTTTTCATAACGAGCTCTCGAGAGGACAAAGAATTAAATATGCAGTCTGAATTTAACGTGCCGGGCGGGGTTCGGCTGTGACCAAACCACAACAGTTACCGATAAAGACTTCCCCAGGGCCGCCGGTCCCAAGCGCTTCAAGGCGACACGGCCCCGTTGCAGGTGCAGGATAAAGCAACCGCAGGAAGGCAAGCGCCGTGACCAGACAGCACGAGGTTCCGGATTGACTGCAATGATGGAGGACGTGCTCGCGGAGGCCGGTAGGACCGGCGCCCTAGCTGGCCTCGGAGCGGATTTCACTCGCGACCGGCTGCGGAGGGGCAGCGACCGAGGGCAGCGCTACCGGCCGTAGTCCGATCAGTTCGGCGGTTCGAATGCCGGCATCGTGCCAGAACTTGAATGAGTTGATCCGGGAGCTCTCGAGAATGGCAATCGCCACCGCCGAGAGGAACGGCAGGCTTTCCAGGACCAGCACGCCCGCGAAGATGTAGATTTCGCGGATCTGCTTGGAATTGTTCGTCACCACAAGCACGACCGCTCCGATCAAAAGCAGCACGCCGATCACCGCTTCCCAGAACGCCTGGAACTCGATCGACATTCGCGACAGGCCACCCTTGGAGGTGCGCGCGAACGGCAGATGCTCGGTAATCAGTCCCTGCGCGACGGCCCGCGACACCGTCCACTGCACGCTCATCGCGGCAATCATGGCGCCGAGCATCTGCCCCCATTTCACCGGTACGCGAAGGCGATAGAGAATGAGGAAGTGCGCCAGCGACACCACGAACGCTGCGATGATCGGCAAGGTCAGGATGCGGTCGGGAATGGCTATGTCGGCGAAGGCGACGATCGGCACCCAGATCAGGTTGAGAATCGCGACCACGACACCCAGCGTTTCCGCGCCGAGCCAGTTCAGCCAGCCCAGCGAAAATTCGCGCTTCTGATCGCGCGTCAGCCGGCTCGCGCCGGGCAGGAAGCGCCGCCAGTGCTTCTTGACGATCTGAAAGCCGCCATAGGCCCAGCGGTGGCGCTGCTTCTTGAAGGCTTCATAGGTGTCCGGCAGCAGACCGTGCCCGTAGCGATAATTGGTGTAGTGAGTGAGCCAGCCGTGCTCGATGATGTTGAGGCCGAGATCGGTATCCTCGCAAATGGTATCGCCGGCCCAGCCGCCTGCCATGTCCATCGCCGCGCGGCGGATCAGACACATCGTGCCGTGCACGATGATGGCGTTCTCTTCGTTACGCTGGACCATTCCAATGTCGAAGAAGCCGGCATATTCGCCGTTCATGATGTAATGCATCAACGAGCGGTCGGCGTCGCGGTGATCCTGTGGCGCCTGTACGAGGCCAACGCGCGGATCGGCGAACACGGGCACCAGGTCCTTGAGCCAGTCCGGTCCGACGACATAGTCGGCGTCGATGACGCCGATGATCTCGGCATCGGCCGCGGTCCGCTCCATCGCGATGCGCAAAGCGCCGGCCTTGAAGCCCTGCACCTTCTCGGCGTTGATGAACTTGAAGCGCTCGCCGAGCGCACGGCAGTGATCCTGGATCGGCTGCGTGAAAGCGGGATCGGGCGTGTTGTTGATGATCACGACGCATTCGAAATTCGGGTAGTCGAGCCGCGCCACCGCATCGAGCGTCGCCTTGAGCATCTCCGGCGGCTCGAAATAGGCCGGGATGTGGATCGAGACTTTCGGAAAGCTCACATTGTCGCCGATGGTCGCAGGCACGGTCGGTGCGCCCTTGACGATCAGGCGCTGTGGCTTGCGGCCGAAGGCGATCGCCGCGATTTCCTCGACCCGCGCCATCGCAATCAGGACCAGCGGCACCAGAAGGATCAGGCCCAGCGTCAACGCGAAGGCCGAGCCGAAGACGAAATAATGTCCAGCCCAATAGGCGAAGACGGTCGCGGCCCACGCTCCGACGCCGTTGGCGGCTGCCGACAGCGTCAGCGCCTGCAGCACGGTCGGCCTCGCCAGCCGCAGGATCGGCAATGACATCAGGATGCCGACGAGGACGGCGATCGTCGCAAGCTTCCAGTAGTCCGGATTGACGATCGGTCCGGTCCAGCTGAATTTCGGCTCGCGCGCTGCGTTCAGGATTCCCCAATAGGGTCCGACGCCGCCCTCGAAGAATTTCCAGGGTTGGTCGATCGCCTCGACGATGTTGTAGTCCATGCCGATGGCCTCGGCCCGCGAGACGAAATTGTGCAGCACCACCGCCTGCTCGAACGAGCCCGGGAAGGCGCCGCGCAGATTGTAACCGGCGCTCGGCCAGCCAAACTCCGCGATCATAACGCGCTTGCCTGGAAATTGATCGCGCAGAAGCTGATAGCGGTCGACCGCCTGATCGACTGCCTGGGTATCGGTGAAATACTCCCAATAGGGCAGCACGTGCGCGGCGATGAAGTCGACCGAGTAGGCGAGGTCGGGATAGTCGCGCCAGATGTTCCAGATTTCGCCGGTCGTGACGGGAACGTTGACCGATTTTTTGACCCGCTTGATCAGCTCGATCAGGTCTTCGGGTTTTTGCTCGCCGCGATAAATGGTTTCGTTGCCGACGACGACGCCGATGACATTGCTGTTGCGGCGGGCGAGGTTGATGGCGGCATCGATCTCGCGTTCATTGCGCTCGGCGTTCTTGTCGATCCAGGCGCCGACAGTGACCTTGAGACCAAATTCGGCGGCGATCGGCGGCACGAGCTCCACGCCTCCGGTCGAGGAGTAGAGGCGAATCGCGCGGGTGATCGACGACAGCTTTCGCAGGTCGTCGCGAATTTTTTCGACGGTGGGAATGTTGTCGACATCAGGATGCGCGGTTCCTTCGAACGGCGCATAGGAAACGCTCGGCAGGATTCCCCGAAAATCGGGAGCCTGCTTTTTTTCCTGGAAAAAGCCCCAGAGCGCGGCGTGAGCGGCGGTGACGAATAACAAGACGGCGACGACGGCGCGCATCGCAACTAACCATAAGGGGCATGCAGTGGGATAAAGCGAACCCGTCCCCAAGGTTCGTCCGGCATGAGGATATCTATCAGGATAATCCTGCCACGCGATTTAACAACTAATATGGTGGATTTGACGTTCGCTCCAGTGTTGGCCGTGCCCGCGGCGAGCGAAGGTCAGATCGAGAACCATATCAGAAACTCGTATTTCCCGGCTTGGCAGTGTCGTTTCGGTTCTGACGTCGGAAACGCACGCCCTAGGCGGGAATACGAACGTCAGGCCCCGACAGTTGTATGGCGCGATGGCGATTTAAGGGCACGGGTGCGCGCCCCGCGAGCTATTTGGTCGCGGGGGGCGGGGTTGCAGCGGCGGGGGCCGGTGCGGCGTTTCCGGACGTCGTCGTCGCCGCCGGCGGCTGAGCAGCGGCGGCTTGCGGCTGGGCGTTCGGATTGATCCAGCAGGCGTGGACCCGGTCATCCAGGCTCTTTTGCACCTTGTCGTCGATCTGGGCGCCGAAACGCGTCAGGCAGCGGAAAGCTGCCTGGACGTGACCGCCCGGACAGCCAAAACGGTCATACAGGTCCAGGTGGCGGAATGCGGTGTCGAGATCATCGCGCCACATCAGACGGACGACCCGGCGGCCGAGCCAGACGCATTCGGGGTTGCCGGCCGGCCCGTTGATGGCCTGTGCGGCTTCGGCGAATTCGTCGGTTTTGCGCTGATTATCCTTGGCGGCGTCGGCAGCATTGGCGTTGGGCTTGCCCGGCTGGTCCGGGTTTGCCGGCGCCCCACTCTGGGCCAGAGCGCTGCCCAGGCCAAGCATCAGCGCCAGTCCCGGAACAACAAGATAGCGCGACACCGCAACCCGACCCTCAAACACCCGCTGACGCATAAATTCCCCGATTTGGTTCCGGCCCAACTCTTTGCAAGTCCTGCCTAACTCCGGCCCGGCAAGCCCTGTCGGATACGATACCGCTCGTTACGCTTGCCGCCCAAATAGGACCCCAATGCGGCGGCTAGGCGTGCCGGAATCCCATGACGGAGATTTTGAATTTTGGCAAGCAAACCCGCAACTTTATCGTACTTTGGTAAAATTCGACGAAGGAACGAACGCCGCTCGGCCATTCCCACTCTTGGCAGACAGCCGATGACCGGTTAATCGACGGTCCTGCCCGAAAGGATGGAACCGATTTCTTTTCGCACGCCGCTGGCGCTTCTCATACTATCCTTAGGTTCGATAGCCGCGGTGTGGTGGTGGCTTGCCACGCCGATCTCGCTGGCGCGCGCGCCGATCGATCCCAACGCAAAGCTTCAATGCGTGTCCTACGCGCCGTTCCGCGGTGAGCAGACGCCGCTGGTGCCCACGACCCATATTTCGGCGGAACAGATTTCCGAAGATCTCGCCCAGCTCGTCAAGGTTTCCGACTGCGTCCGCACCTATTCGGTCGACAATGGCCTCGATCAGGTCCCCGAGCTTGCCGCCAAGGTCGGGCTGAAGGTCATTCAGGGAATCTGGCTGAGCAGTAACCGTCAGAAAAATGCGTTCCAGATAGCAACCGGCATCAGGCTCGCGAAAGAATTTCCTTCAACCATCACTGCGCTCGTCGTCGGGAACGAAGTCTTGCTGCGCGGGGAAATGACCCAAGCGGACCTCGCGGCGACGATCCGTCTGGTCAAGGCACAGGTCCCGGTCCCCGTTACCTATGCCGACGTCTGGGAGTTCTGGCTGCGCTATCGCGAGATCTATGACGCAGTCGATTTCGTCACCATTCACATCCTTCCCTTCTGGGAGGACTTTCCGATCCGTGCCAAGTATGCAGCGGCGCATGTCGAGGCGATCCGGCGGCGGATGGAGGTCGCCTTTCCCGGCAAGGAAATCCTGATCGGCGAAACCGGCTGGCCGAGTGCAGGGCGGATGCGCGATGCAGCCTTGCCCTCGCGCACCAATCAGGCGCGCGTGGTGTCGGAAATTCTCGATCTCGCCAAGCGCCAGAACTTTCGCGTCAACCTGATCGAGGCGTATGACCAGCCCTGGAAGCGCCAGCTCGAAGGTACTATGGGCGGCTACTGGGGGCTGTTCGATTCCGTTCACCGGGCGCTGAAATATCCGCCAGGCGTCGCCATCAGCAACTATCCGAATTGGAAGCTGTACATGGGAGCCGGCATGGTTCTGGCAGCGATGGTTTTCGCGGTGGCTTTGCTGGCGTTGCGGCGCAAGCCCTGGATGCCAAGGTTCACGTCCTGGCTTGCGGTTGGAATCTCCGCGACGTCGGCGGGTTCATTGCTCGGTATTGCTGCCGATAAGATGTACTACGAGAGCTACGGTGTCGGTGGTTGGCTGCTGTGGGGCTCTCTGCTGGCGGCCGGCATCGCCTCGCCGCTGTTTGCCGCGCATGCTCTGATGTCGGGTAGGGCGCTACCCACCTTCCTAGAGTTGGTCGGCCCATCCGACTATCGCGGACGATCGCGGAACTCGGCTCTCATGGCTGTCGTTCTGTCGGTCACTGCGGTGATCGGCGCGGCGACTGCGGCCGGCCTCGCGTTCGATCCCCGTTACAAGGATTTTCCGTTCGCCTCGCTCACCATGGCCGTGGTGCCGTTTTCGCTGCTGAGCCTGCTCAACCGCCCGAAAGAAGGCATTCGTCCGATCGCAGAGGCGAGCTTTGCGGGGCTGTTGGTGATGAGCGCGATCTATACCGGCTTCAACGAGGGCCCGGACAATTGGCAGTCGCTCTGGACCTGCGCCATTTACGTGCTGCTCGGTGCTACGCTGTGGCGGGCGCGGGCCGCGCAAATCCCAGAATAAGCAGGCCGATCGCCAGTCCGGACAGGACCACGTTGTAAAGCACGATGCCGAAGCCGGCTGCGATCAGGCCGAGCGTGAGCAACACGATCGACGGCCGAATGACGTGCAGCACCGCGATGACGATTGCCGTGATTCCGAACACGGAATTGCGAAAGAGGCTGGTCGCCAAGGCCCGCGACTTGCAGAGCAAGGTTTGCAGGCCGGCATCGCAAGCGAGCGACGTGGAAGACAATTCAATCGCCATGTAGCGGACGTAGATCGCGTAGCCGACGGTCAGAAAACCAACGATCAACAGCCACTGGACCTGATACGGGCTGACGCGGAACGGGGTCTTCTTCACGGATATATGGTCCTCTGGAACGCAAGGCGGTTTGCCGTGTTTGGCCTCACCGCGCAAGGCCATTCTCGAGACGGTCCCGAAAGTGGTTCAAAATAGCGCACTAAACCATGGCAATGCCATCGGTTTCTGGACAGCAGGTTCCGTGACTTCCGTCGTTTATTCGCGTTTGCCGAACAGCCGTGACAGGGTCGACGGCTCCGGCTTCGGAGGCTCTTCGACGACCTTGGGACGCTTCGAAGAATAGTAGTGCCTGTGCGAGGATGACCGCGATGAGCTCTGTGCCGGTTTGTCCTCGACTTCAGGCTTGGTCGCCTCGGGCTTGCTCGCTGCGGTCTTGTCGATCTCATCAGCGCCCAAAGCCAGCCGTTGGCCCTCGAACACGGCGGTGGAGCACCCGCGATCGCTCACCGTCAACGAGGCGCAGATTTTCGCGGCCGCCGCCGCATCGCTGATGGGCCCCGCGACCAGCCGCAGCTGCATGCCGAGCCCGTTATTGTTTTCTTTGATCACGATGACGGGACGCAGCTTGGTCAGCGCGGCGTTGGAGCGGGATTTCAGAAGCCCGCGCCAAAGGGCGCGCAGGCCGGGAATCGAATTTGCAGTGCCGACATCGACGCCGAATTCAGTGTGCGGGGCGACGAGCTCGGGTGGCGCCGCAACAGCGGCGGCTTCTGGTTCATCCGCCGCCTTCGGCACCGGCGTGACGGCGGCGATCTCGGGCAACGGCGCGGCGACGATGGCCTTCGCCGATGTAGCCGGCTCGATCAGCTTTCCGGCCGCAGGATCGGGCGGACCCATCATCGATTTCGAGGCCATCAGCGACCCCAACGGCTGACCGTTCTGGTTTTGTTGTTCCGTGGTCGATTTTGCGGAGCCAGGTTCAGCCGCCGTTGCGGCCGCCGACTGCTTGTCCGATTTAGTTGTGGCGGCTGCTTTTTCGGTGACGGCCGGGGCCGTCGTCGTCACCGGCGCTGCTGCAGGGGGGATCGTTGACTTGACCGCCGTCGACGCTGCGTCGATCGAGGCTGTCGTACTGACGGCGGCCGCGGGCGGCGAGGGGGACTGGTTACTGGCCTGCGGCAATGCAGCGGTCGAAGCCACGGGCGCGCCCGTCGGCACGCCTGGATTTGCGATGGTTTGAACCGCGGTGCCTTGAATAGCATTGCCCTGGCCCAAGCCGCCCGGCGTTGCGCTGGCCTGGCTTGTGCCGCTTTGACTTGTGTTGGCTTGGCTTGCGTTCGCCTGACCCGCACTCGGCAGCGGTGCCGATGAGCCAGCGCCTTGTCGCGCGATGGCCCCGGTCACCGAATCCAGCCCCTGTTCGAGCACCGCGACGCGGGAGTAGAGGCGATCCCGGTCGCTGTTGAGCGTGTCGATCGCAGAAGAAAGCCGCCGGGTTTCGTTTTGGCTTTCCTTTGCCGTGAGCTGAAGTTGCTGGGCCTGCTTCAACAGGTCGGCGGAGGCCGATTGCTCGTGCCGCAGGGTGATCGAAGACTGGTTGGCGAGCAGGGCGACCACAACCGCGCCGACGGAGACCGCCGCCCAGGTGCCGAGCCGCCAGAGGGCGCGGCGATCAAGTTCCTCGTCGTCGGCAAGAAGGCCGGAAAGCGCGCCACCGGTCTCGCCGATGTCGAAGCCGCCGCGCAGCTTGTCGGAATCCTTCACCATGAGTTGTCTTCGGCCCCCCAGGCCTGACCGAATCAATCGATAAACATTAACAGGAAATCGGCACTCAGCCTTCGGTCCTCGATCCCTCCAAAGAGCGAATCGGGTTTCCCTCCAGCATCAAAACGCTCTATGAGGGCGGCAACGCTATTTGAAGCGATCAAGGAAATTCGAATGAGTGGCAGGTCCAGCCTGACCGTTGTGCTCGCAGCCGGCGAAGGAACGCGGATGCGGTCGTCGCTGCCGAAGGTCCTGCATCCGGTTGCCGGCCAGTCACTGTTGGCGCACGTACTGGCGGCATCACCCAAAGGCGAGGGCGCCTCGCTGGCGGTCGTGGTCGGGCCGGATCATCAAGCGGTCATCGACGAGGCCAGGCGATGCCGGCCCGACGCCGAGACCTTCGTCCAGCGCGAGCGGAAGGGGACCGCACATGCGGTGCTGGCGGCGCGCGATGCGCTGGCGCGCGGCGCGGACGATCTGATTATCGCTTTTGGCGACACGCCGCTGATTTCGTCAGCGACTTTTGAACGGCTGCGCGCAGCGTTGCACCAGGGCGCAGCGCTCGCCGTGCTTGGCTTTGAAGCCGCCGACCCGACCGGCTATGGACGGCTATTGGTCGACAACGGACGCCTGACCGCGATCCGAGAGCAGGCGGATGCAAGCGCGACTGAGCGCGCCGTCACGCTTTGCAATGCCGGCATCATGGCGTTCGACGGACGAAGAGCACTTTCGGTGATCGAGAAAATCGGCAATGCCAACAGCAAGAGCGAATACTATCTCACGGACGCGGTTGCCATCGTCAGGGATCTCGGATTGGAGGCTGTCGTGATCAAGACCAGCGAGGACGAAGTGCGCGGCATCAACACCAAGGCGCAGTTGGCTGAAGCCGAAAGCGTCATGCAGACGAAGCTGCGCCAGGCGGCGCTCGAGGCCGGCGTCACCCTGATTGCACCGGAAACGATCTTTCTTGCTGCCGACACGGCCTTCGGAAAGGACGTCACGATCGAGCCGTTTGTCGTCATCGGACCCGGCGTTTCGATCGCGGACGGCGCCGTCATCCATTCCTTCTCCCACATCGTGCAGACGTCGATCGGAAAGAAGGCGTCGGTCGGGCCTTATGCGCGGCTGCGTCCCGGCACCTCGCTCGGGGAGGGTGTGAAGATCGGCAACTTCGTCGAAACCAAAGCGGCGGCAATTGAAACCGGCGCCAAGGTCAACCATCTGAGCTATGTCGGTGATGCCCATGTCGGCGCCAACGCCAATATCGGCGCCGGTACGATCACCTGTAACTATGACGGATTCAGCAAGCACAAGACCGAGATCGGGTCCGGCGCGTTTGTCGGCACCAACTCGTCGCTGGTGGCGCCCGTCAGAATCGGCAACGGCGCCTATATCGGCTCGGGCTCGGTGATCACGCGCGATGTGCCGGACAATGCCATGGCGGTGGAGCGGAGCCAGCAGACCAACCGCGAGGGCGGCGCCACGCGCTACCGCGAACTGAAGACCCGCGGCAAGGCGCCGAAGGGCGGTTAACGGAGCTTGTTAAGCCTTCCACTTAACGCTGTCTCAATCGGCAATAATTATTGAGTATCTTGGCGCGGCCGAATTTCGTTAAGAAATCGCTGGGCCTTGGATCAGGGGATAACAACCGCATGTGCGGCATCATCGGCATTCTCGGGCGTGCACCGGTCGCCGAACAATTGGTCGATTCGCTCAAGCGCCTCGAATATCGCGGCTATGATTCCGCAGGCGTTGCGACGCTGGAAGGCGATCATCTCGATCGCCGCCGCGCCGAAGGCAAGCTGAAAAATCTCGAATCACGGCTGAGAGAAGCTCCGCTGAGCGGCCATGCCGGCATCGGACATACCCGCTGGGCCACACACGGCAGGCCGACCGAGGGCAACGCCCATCCCCATGCCACCGAGAACGTGGCCGTCGTTCACAACGGCATCATCGAGAATTTCCGTGAACTGCGCGAGCAGCTCGAAAAACAGGGCGCCAAGTTTGCGTCCGAAACCGACACCGAGGTGATCGCGCATCTGGTCAACTCGTATCTCGTCAAGGGTGCCTCGCCGCAGGACGCCGTCAAGGCCGCGCTGCCGCAACTGCGCGGCGCCTTTGCGCTCGCTTTCGTCTTCCGCGGCCATGGCGACCTCCTGATCGGTGCACGCCGCGGTTCGCCGCTTGCGATCGGTTACGGCAAGGGTGAGATGTATCTGGGATCGGACGCGATTGCGCTCGCGCCCTTCACCGACACGATCAGCTATCTCGAAGACGGCGACTGGGTCGTCCTGACACGGGACTCCGCCGTGGTCTACGACGCCAAGAACGAGCGCGTCCACCGCGAGGTGCTCAAGTCCGGCGCGTCGTCGTTTCTGGTCGACAAGGCGAACTATCGCCACTTCATGGCCAAGGAAATCCACGAGCAGCCGGAAGTCGTCGGTCACACGCTGGCGCGTTACGTCGACATGGCAACCGAGCGGGTCGCGTTGCCTCAGAAGCTGCCTTTCGATTTCAAGAACATCCAGCGCATTTCGATCACCGCCTGCGGCACCGCGAGCTATGCCGGCTATATTGCCAAATACTGGTTTGAACGGCTGGCGCGCATTCCGGTCGAGCTTGATGTCGCCTCTGAATTCCGCTACCGCGAGCCGCCGCTGCACAAGGACGACCTGGCGATCTTCATTTCGCAATCGGGCGAGACCGCGGACACCCTGGCTGCGTTGCGCTACGCGAAATCGCATGGTCTGCACACGCTTTCCGTCGTCAATGTGCCGACATCGACAATTGCGCGCGAAAGCGAAACCGTGCTGCCGACGCTCGCCGGGCCCGAGATCGGGGTCGCCTCGACCAAGGCATTCACCTGTCAGCTGATGGTGCTGGCCGCGCTCAGCGTGGCCGCCGGCAAGGCGCGCGGCGCGCTGTCCGACGCTGACGAATCCAAACTCGTGCACGGGCTTGTCGAAATTCCACGGCTGATGTCGGCGGCACTGGCGACCGAGCCGCAGGTCGAGAAGCTCGCCCGCGACCTTTCGAAGTGCAGCGACGTGCTCTATCTCGGCCGCGGCACCAGCTATCCGCTGGCGCTCGAAGGCGCGCTGAAGCTGAAGGAAATCTCCTATATCCATGCCGAAGGCTATGCGGCCGGCGAACTCAAGCATGGCCCAATCGCGCTGATCGACGAGAAGATGCCAGTCGTGGTGATCGCGCCTTACGATCAGGTGTTTGAGAAGACCGTTTCCAATATGCAGGAAGTGGCGGCGCGCGGCGGCCAAATCATCCTGATGACCGATGCCAAGGGCGCGGCGGAGGCGACCATCCAGTCGCTGGTGACGATCGTGCTGCCGGATATGGGGGCGATCTTCGCCTCGATGGTCTACGCAATCCCGGTACAACTTTTGGCCTATCACACAGCCGTGGTGATGGGTACCGATGTCGATCAGCCGCGAAATCTCGCCAAATCGGTAACCGTGGAATAACTGCTTCGCTGGTCTGGCCGCCTACGGCGCTTCGATTCGTCCAGGGGTCTTCAAAAGTCTGTTAGGATGGCTTAGCTGGCATATGAGCATTGCTGCTTTGACCGATCTGGAACCCCGATGAACCGCGACGATCTACCCCCGCCCGAACTCCCGGCCGACCCGGCGCCGGAGGTCCACAGCGGTTTTGTGGCCCGCATTCGCAACTATTTCCTGACAGGCCTCATCGTCGCCGGTCCGATCGCGATCACTTTCTACCTGACCTGGTGGTTCGTCACCTGGGTTGATGGTCTGGTCCGGCCGTTCGTTCCCATTGCCTATCGGCCCGAAACCTACTTGCCGTTCGGTTTGCCGGGCTCCGGACTGGTGGTTGCCGTATTCGCGCTGACGCTGCTCGGATTTCTCACCGCCAATCTGATCGGGCGCTCGCTGGTCGATCTGAGCGAGCGCTTCCTTGGCCGGATCCCGGCGGTGCGCGCGATCTACCGCGCCATGAAGCAGGTGTTCGAAACGCTGTTCTCGGGCAAGGGATCGAGCTTTCGCCGTGTCGGGCTTGTCGAATTTCCCTCGCCTGGCATGTGGTCGATCGTGCTGATTTCGCAGCCGCCGAATGAAGATATTGCGACGAGCATTCCGGGCCAAGAAGAGCACATCTCGGTGTTCCTGCCGTGTGCGCCGAACCCGACCACGGGATTCTTCTTTTACGTGCCGAGGAACAAGGTCATCGAGGTCGAGATGAGCGCCGAAGATGCCGCAACTCTCATCATGTCCTGCGGCGTGGTGCAGCCTGGCTCCGACTCGCAAAAGAAAATGGCGGCGCTGGCCGGCATGGCGAATGCCGCGCGGGCCGCCAATTCCTCAACCCTGCTGCCGGAACCCGCCAAGGTCGATTGAAGGCGTCGTCATTTCGGAGCGATGCATCGAAGCCGGGATCTCGAGATTCCGGGTCTGCGCTTTGCGCATTCCGGAACGACAGCAGCTTATCCCGCGCCCATCAGCGGCAGCGCTTCGCCGCGCTCATAAAGATAAAGCAGGCAGCGCAGCGCCTCGCCGCGTGCTCCCGTCAGCTTCGGGTTTTCCTTCATGATGCGCAGCGCTTCGTCGCGGGCTTGTGCGATCAGCTGGCCATGGACCTCCGACCGCGCGATACGGTAGCCGGGAAGTCCGCTTTGCCTGATCCCGAGCACGTCGCCTTCACCGCGCAGTCGCAGATCTTCCTCCGCGATACGGAAACCGTCGGTGGTTTCGCGGATCACGGTCAGCCGCGCTTTCGACATCTCACTGAGCGGTTCGCGATAGAGCAGCAGACAGGTTGATGCCTCCGAGCCGCGGCCGATGCGACCGCGCAACTGATGCAGCTGGGCAAGCCCGAAGCGCTCGGCGTTTTCGATGACCATGATCGTGGCCTCCGGCACGTCGACGCCGACCTCGACCACCGTCGTGGCCACCAGAAGGCTGATCTCGCCAGAAGCGAACTGCCCCATGGTGCGGTCCTTGTCCGGCCCCTTCATCTTGCCGTGCACGAGCCCGACCTTGTCGCCAAAGCGCTCCTTGAGACTGGCGAAGCGCTGCTCGGCGTCGGTGAGCACCACTTCCATCGCCTCGGATTCCTCGACCAGCGGCACGATCCAATAGACCCGCTTGCCCTTGTCGACGGCGCGTCCGACCGCGTCCATGACTTCGGCGAGCCGGTTCATCGCAACCGCACGCGTGTCGATCGGCTGACGTCCGGCCGGCTTCTCCCGCAACTCGGAAATATCCATGTCGCCGAAATAGGTCAGGACCAGCGTGCGCGGGATCGGCGTTGCGCTGAGAACCAGCACGTCGACGGCGTCGCCCTTGGCGGTCAGCGCAAGCCGCTCGCGCACCCCGAAGCGGTGCTGCTCGTCGACGACCGCCAATGCCAGCGACTTGAACATTACGTCATCTTGAATCAAAGCGTGCGTGCCGACCAGAAAATCGATTTCGCCGGCTTCGAGCCGCGTCAGGATATCCCGCCGCTCCTTGCCTTTCTCGCGCCCGGTGAGGATCGCAACCCGCATGCCGGCGCGTTCGGCGAGCGGGGCGATGGTCTTGATGTGCTGGCGGGCCAGAATTTCCGTCGGCGCCATTAACGCGGCCTGACGTCCGACCTCGGCAACAGCGGCCGCGGCAAGGAGTGCGACCACGGTCTTGCCCGAGCCGACGTCGCCTTGCAGCAAACGCAACATCCGCAGCGGCTGTTGCAGATCGCCGGCAATGGCGGCCGCCGCCTCCCGTTGCGACGAGGTCAGCGCGTATGGCAGCGCATCGATGATCTTCCGCCGCAAGTGGCCGTCGCCGGCGTGGCGATTGCCTGCCGGCCGCCGCAGCTGCGAACGCACCAGCGCCAGCGCAAGTTGCCCGGCGAGGAGTTCGTCGAAGGCAAGCCGCGACCAGAACGGCCCATCCGGCAGGATGTCGGTCAGCTCGACCGGAACATGGACCCGGGTCAGCGCCTCCTTGACCGCCGGAAAATGGCAGCGGCGGATCACCTCGGGGCTGATCCATTCGGGCAGCTCGGGCAATTTCTGCAGCGCCTGGGCAATCGCCCGCCGCAGTGAACCTAACGCCAGCCCTTCCGTCAGCGGATAGACGGGATCGATGCCGGATAACTTTGCAAAGCCGGCTTCATCGACGACGCGGTCGGGATGCACGATCTGCGGCACGCCATCGAATATCTGCAAGGTCCCCGAGACGTAACGCTTGGTGCCGACCGGAAGCAGTTTCTCGATGTAATCGGCTTTGGCGCGAAAATAGGTCAGAACGACATCGCCGGTATCGTCGCTGGCATAGACCAGGTAGGGCGCGCGGGCGTTGCGGGGCGGCGACGGCCGATGGCGGTCGACGGTCACTTCCAGCGTGACCACGGTTCCCGGCACGGCGTCGCGAATCTTTGGCCGGGCGCGGCGATCGATCACGCTCGAAGGCAGGTGCAGCAGCAGATCGACCAGCCGCGGCGCCTCCTCGCGCCCCAGCAGATAGCGGAACAGCTTGTCCTGCTTCGGACCGACGCCGGAAAGACTCGTCACCGGCGCAAACATGGGATTGAGCAGAGCAGGGCGCATCGAAGCTCGCGATCAAATCGGCATGACTGTTGATAATCGGGAACAAGATGGGCTGACAACCGCCATTCGGATCGCTATATCAGCGCCGCCCGGCACGTCCGGGCTTTTGGCGTTGGATGGGATTGCGGAAAATGACAGGAACGACGCGGTCGAGCGGAGGCCTCGACGAACGCCGCAAGCGGCTCTTGTTTCGCTGCTGGCATCGCGGCACTCGCGAGATGGACCTCATCCTCGGCCGATTTGCCGACACCACCATCGCCAGCCTCTCCGATGACGAACTCCTGGAGTTGGAACATCTGATCGAGGTTCCCGATCCCGACCTCTACGCCGCTTTGTCCGGCGATACGCTGCGGGCCGCACAATATGCCGGGCCGTTGTTCGAACGCATCAAGGCATTCCGCCCGGGAGAGCAGGGAGAATGAAGCAACCAGCTCAATCTCCGGCACAATCTCTCGTTCCCGGCCGCGCGTTGACGTTTGCCAATGTCGCCGAAGGCGGCGAGGGCCTGGTTATTTCCGACCTCGCCCGCGCAGTCGCGGCGCGGCCGAAACCGCCGGCCGTTAGCCTTGCGGTCGTATGCCGTGACGGTCCGCGGCTGCAACAACTGGCCCGCGCGCTGTCATTCTTTGCGCCGGATCTCTCCGTGCTGCACTTCCCGGCCTGGGATTGCCAACCCTACGACCGGGTGTCGCCCCATGGCGGCATTCTCTCGGAGCGAATGACGACGCTCGCGCAACTGTCGCGGCTTGTCGGCAGCGAGAAGCCGCTGATCGTTCTGACGACCGTGAATGCGATCGTGCAGCGCGTGCCGGCGCGCGACGTCGTCGCGGCGCAGGCTCTGTCGGTTGCGCCCGGCCATGTGGTGCCGATGGATTCCATCATCGCCTGGCTCGAACATAACGGCTACAGCCGCTCCTCGACCGTTCGCGAACCCGGCGAATACGCGGTGCGTGGCGGTATCCTCGATCTATTCCCGGCCGGGCTCGACCAGCCGGTGCGGTTCGACTTCTTCGGCGACAGCCTGGAATCGATTCGCAGTTTCGATGCGGAGACCCAGCGCACGCTGCTCGACATGCGTTCGCTCGATCTGGTGCCGATTTCCGAATTCCAGCTGACGACGGAAACCATCCGCCGCTTCCGCATGGGCTATGTCGCCGCTTTTGGCGCGCCCGAGCGCGACGATCAGCTTTACGAAGCGGTCAGCGAGGGTCGGCGGCATCCAGGCATGGAACACTGGCTGCCATTGTTCCAGGATCATATGGACACGCTGTTCGATTATCTCGGCGATGCGCCGATCGCGATCGAACCGCAAAGCGAGGACGCGGCGCGCGAGCGCTTCAAGCAGATTGCCGACTATTACGAAGCCCGCCGGGAGGCGCTCGATCACCCGGGCGGAGGCGCGATCTACAAGCCGCTGCCGCCGGACCGGCTTTAT
Source organism: Bradyrhizobium sp. (assembly GCF_035701725.1). Classification (GTDB taxonomy): domain Bacteria; phylum Pseudomonadota; class Alphaproteobacteria; order Rhizobiales; family Xanthobacteraceae; genus Bradyrhizobium. The sequence continues at coordinate 17,044 of NZ_DASSRP010000135.1, read as the reverse complement.
CTAACCGAAACGGAATGGAGCCAGCATCTGCAGGAGAGCGCGTTGGCCCGGCTGACGTCTTTTGCCGTGCCCGAAGGCAGCAGCGGCACGGTCGATGCCGGCGCACGGCAGGGCCGCAGCTTTGCGCCCGAGCGCAATGACAGTTCGGTCAACGTCTTCGAGGCCGTGGTTGGTCACGTCCACGCCCTGCAGACCGAACGCAAGAAGGTCGTCATTGCGCTATGGAGCGAAGGCTCGCGGGACCGCATGGAAAGCATGCTGCGCGACCACAAGCTGCTCAATCTCACGAGCGTCAATACCTGGCGTATGGTGCAGGCGACGCCGCGCAATCAAACCATGCTGGCGGTCGTCGGCATGGAAACCGGCTTCGAGACCGACCAGGTTGCGGTCATCACCGAGCAGGACATTCTCGGCGACCGGTTGGTGCGGCCGCGCAAGGCGAGCCGGAAGCTCGATAATTTTATCTCGGAAGTGACCAGCCTTTCGGCCGGCGACATCGTCGTTCACGTCGAACATGGCATCGGACGCTTCGTGGGCCTGCAGACCCTGGACGTCGGCGGCGCGCCGCACGACTGCCTCGAACTGCATTACGCCGCCGATACCAAGCTGTTTCTCCCGGTCGAAAACATCGAGCTGCTGTCGCGTTATGGTACCGACAGCGCCAATGTCGAGCTCGACCGGCTCGGCGGTACCGGCTGGCAGGCGCGCAAGGCCAAGCTGAAGAGCCGAATTCGCGAGATCGCCGGCGAATTGATCAAGATCGCGGCCGAGCGGCACTTGCGTGAAGCCCCCAAGCTCCCGGTCCAGACCCAGGTCTACGACGAATTCTGCGCGCGCTTTCCCTATGAGGAGACCGAAGACCAGCTCACGGCCATCAATGCAACCTTGAAGGACCTCGAGGTCGGTCGACCGATGGACCGGCTGATCTGCGGCGATGTCGGGTTCGGCAAGACCGAAGTCGCCTTGCGCGCGGCGTTTGCGACCGCGCTGGACGGCAAGCAGGTTGCCGTCGTCGTGCCGACGACGCTGCTGGCGCGCCAGCATGCCAAGACCTTCACCGAGCGTTTCCGCGGCTTTCCGGTGAAGGTGGCGCAGGCCTCGCGGCTGATCGCCGCCAAGGAGCTGACGCAGGTCAAGAAGGGGCTGACCGACGGCTCGATCGATATCGTGGTCGGCACCCACGCGCTGCTTGGCAAGTCGATCAAGTTTCGCGACCTCGGCCTCCTGATCGTCGACGAGGAGCAGCATTTCGGTGTCAGCCACAAGGAGCGGCTGAAGCAATTGCGCGCCGAAGTGCACGTCCTCACGCTGAGCGCGACGCCGATCCCGCGCACGCTGCAACTCGCACTCACCGGCGTGCGCGAGCTGTCGATCATCGCGTCACCGCCCGTCGATCGCCTGGCGGTGCGCACCTTTGTGGCGCCGCACGATCCCTTGATGATCCGCGAGGCGCTGCTACGCGAGCGCTACCGCGGCGGGCAGGCATTCTATGTCGTGCCGCGAATCGAAGACCTCGCGAGCGTGAAGGAGTTTCTCGACAAGAACGTGCCGGAGATGAAGGTTGCGGTCGCGCACGGCCAGATGCCGCCGACCGTGATCGAGGATATCATGTCGGCGTTCTACGATGGCAAGTATGACATCCTGCTCTCGACGACCATCGTCGAATCCGGTCTCGACATCCCGAACGCCAACACCCTGATCGTGCACCGTGCCGACATGTTTGGCCTCGCGCAGCTCTATCAGCTCCGCGGCCGGGTCGGGCGTTCGAAGTTGCGCGCCTATGCCCTGTTCACGCTGCCCGCGCAGCAGAAGATCACCGCCCAAGCCGAGCGGCGGTTGAAAGTGCTGCAATCCCTGGAGACCTTGGGCGCGGGCTTCCAGCTTGCCTCTCACGATCTCGATATTCGCGGCGCCGGCAATCTATTGGGCGAAGAACAATCCGGTCACATCAAGGAGGTCGGCTTCGAGCTCTACCAGTCGATGCTGGAGGAGGCGATCGTCAACCTCAAGGCCGGTGTGGTCGAACCCGCGGCGGATCGCTGGTCGCCCCAGATCACCATCGGAATGCCGGTTCTGATCCCGGAGGATTATGTCGCGGACCTCTCGGTCCGGCTGTCGCTGTACCGAAGGCTTGCCGATCTCGAAACCGACGAGGAGATCGACAATTTTGCCGCCGAGTTGCGCGACCGCTTCGGCGTGTTGCCGGACGAAGTCCGTTATCTCTTCAAGGTGGCCGCGATCAAGAATTATTGCCGCAGGGCCAATGTCGAAAAGGTCGATGCGGGACCGAAGGGTGCGGTGATCACTTTCCGCGACAACAAGTTCGCTCAACCCGACCGCCTGGTGTTCTTCATCCGCCAGCACGGTCAGGCGGCGCGCGTAAGGCCGGACATGAAGGTGGTGTTTTTTCAGGATTGGGAGACGGCCGAAGAGCGCCTCGCAGGCACGACAGAAATCCTGCGTCAGCTCGCCAATCTTGCCGAGAACCGCAAGGCGGCCTGATCGCCCGGTCAGGACGCCGCGCGACGGCCTTCGTCGTCGAGGCGGGCGAGCAGCGACTGCACGCTGTCCTGCGGCATCAGCGTGGCAACCGACACGGTCGGTTCGTTTCGCCGCGCCCCCTTGTTGTCGTAGGTGGTATGGCGCATGACGCTGAACAGCCGGCGGGCGATCACATGGGCGGTGCGCAAGTCGGTCTCCGCGAGCGCGACGATCGCCGATCCATCTTCGCGGAGCGTCCCGAAATCCATCTGCCGCATGAGCCGGCTGAGCAGGCGCGCGCCGTCGAGCTTTGCGCGCGGATTCGCCGGATCGAACACGAAGCGCGCCACCGACAAACCACCGCCATTGGCAAGGGTCTGGCTGACCGCGGTCGCAAGGTCGCGATCGAAAGCCGCGCTGGTCAATAGTCCGGTCAGCGGATCGAGCAGGCCGTCGGCATCGATCGCGCGCAGCGTGCGGCTTAAATGAACTTCAAAGGCGTGCTGGCGGATCAATGGCAGCGCATTCGCCGCGACGCGCGCCGGATCACCGGCCACGATCTCAAGATTTGGCAAGTCGTAGGATGGTATCAGGCCGGCGAGAGTCATCACGATGGGCAAGTGTCGAAAGCGAGGATCCTCGCTCAGCACGGTCAGGAAGGCGTCGACCACGCGGTCTGTAAAACCGTCGCAAATGACGATGCCGTCGATATCACGCGCGTTGAGATGCTTGGCGGCGGCTTCGATGCTCAGCGCGCCGACAAGTCCGATACGCTCGCCAAGCGCAACCGAGAGAGCGGGATAGATGCCGGCACGTCCGACCAGAAGCACGGTCGCATCGCGAACCGGATCGACGTCCGCGATCGCCGTTTTGGCTGATGCATCGCTTTGCCGGCGCAACACGGCCGTGTGCAGGCTTCGAACGCGAAGCGCCGCCCGCAGACGCGGCAGCAGGCGATCCCATCCGCCATTTCCTTTCGAGAACGGAATGGCGTTGGCCGGCACGCGTCCTTTGGGGTCGATGGCCAGCAGAGGAAGATAAGGCTTGATGCCAGCGGCCTGATCGGCGAGCGCTGCAAGCCGGGCGTCGGCTCTTTCAGTTGCAGCGGCGAGAACGATCGCGGGGTGTAGTTGCGCGACGGCGCGCGATGCCTCGGCCCAGTCCGCCTCGATGACCGGAAACGCCGCGCTCTGGCCAAGCGCGACCATGAACGCCGGCTGCTTGTCATCGGAGACGACGAGGATCGGACCTTGTTGATGAGACATCTAGGATTCGGATCGCCCAACGCTTGCTCGGCGCGATCCTAGTTTGGCGGTCTTAATGCCCGGTCAACGACACTGGTGAGGCCAGATCAGCCGACGATGGTTCGATCGCGAAAAGCCTCGGCCATCAGCGGGTTAAGCCCAAGCTGGGTCAGCGCCTCGCGGCCGCGCGCGTTGTCCTGGGCTCGCCCTGCAAGGCGGTAGCCGCAGAGGCGATCCGGCAAGGCCGTCAGAAGCGCGCCCTGTCCGAGCCGCTTCGCCCATTCCTGAAGGTCCTGGGAGAGAAAGCGATAGCCGCCAACGGAGACGATGCCTGATGGCGGGGAAGTGATGCAAACCGCGCCCGAGGAACGATCGATGCGCGCTGCATAGCCGGTGTCGGCATAATCGGGGGGCGCCGGCTGGGAGATCAGCGAATCCGTTGCAGGTGCGGGAGGGGCGTACGCTGCGACCGTCACCATCGGGCCACGCAAGGCGAGCGTGCCTTTGGGCGTCAGCACTGTCTCGCCAGCGATCGAGGTGCCGGGAATATCTCGCGGAGCGCCATGAGGCCCGGGCATGATCGGAACCGGCACGCCGTCGGCGGTCCGCCGCGCGCCGAACAATCCAACTTCGCCGAACAGATAGACATCGGTGAACCGGGCCTGCTCAGAGGTCCACTGGGCGCTCGATGCGACCTGTTCGGGCATGCGCCAGAGACCGATGACATGGCGCAATGTCGGCAGACGCGAGGCCATGTCGGCATCGGTGAGCCGTAGCGCCATCGCGGCTGGCGCCACCAGCGTGTCGCAGCCGCAATCGTTGATCTGCCGTTCCAGCACATCGCCCTCATAGGGGTGATGCAAGGCGAGCGTTCCGCCCGAGAGCAGCCAAAGCAGCAGCGAGGAGGTGATTCCTGCGAAGGAGGTTGGCGCAAACGCACACATCAGCCGCGCGCCCTGGGGAATCCGGCTTTCCAGGAAAACAGCCAGCCCGCCGGCAATGAGATTGAGATGCGTCCGTGGCACCGCGCGCAGACCGTCGGATGTGACGTCGAAGGAAATCAGTGCCGCCTTGCGGCCGTCTTGCACCACGGTGCGCTCGGTCGAAGACCCGCTTCTCAGGGCAAGGTCGAGCGAGGCCATGCCTTCAGGCAAGTCCTCGCCAAACCCGCAGACATGGCGGATCGAGAACGCCTCGGCCGCCGCGTTCATTGCGAGATCGGCATGACTGACGCCATCGATCTTGGACGATGTCACGATCGCGCGCGCGCTGGTACGGTTGAGCGCGGCCGTCAGTTCCGCCTGGCGCCATAGCTGCGGCAGCAGCGCAACGATCAATCCGGCGCGATGCGCAGCCAGCACTGTCAGCATGAACTCGATCGTGTTCGGCAATTGCACGCCGATGACCGAATTGACCGGCAACCCGGCGTCGATGAAATGAGCGGCGAGTGCCGAAATGGCGCGGTCGGCCTGGGCAAATGTCATTCGCCGCGGCGCCTGGCCGGTGATGCGGGGCCTGTTGAGAGGGTCTATCAACGCCGGCGCGTCCGGCTGACGCGCCAGAATTCTCTGGAACAATCCGTCGAGCGTTGGCGATACGTTGGTCTGCATCACGGAAGTCTAGATCTCCGACTGAGAAGTTCGCATGATGCTCAACAACCTCTGATGACGGACGTCGAATGCGAATCGGTTTGCACCAGCCTACTGCGATTGCTGCCGCCGATACCACCAGGTTTCCGGAAGATAGCCCGTCAAAGCTGTGGTTTGCGGACGCTGGATCCGATTCCAGCGCGCGATCCATTGCTCTTTGATGTTGAAGACCGGAATTGCGTAGAATCCGGCGATCAGAAGACGATCGAGCGCGCGTACCGCCGAGACGAAGATCGTGCGGTCCTGCGCCGCCAGCATCGCATTGATCATCGCGTCGATCCCCGGGTCCCTGGCGCCCATGTAGTTGCGCGTGCCCGGATTGTCGGCCGCTTCGCTGCCCCAGTAGAAGAATTGCTCGTTGCCCGGAGACAGCGATTGATCCCAGCGGTTCTGGATCATGTCGAAGTCGTAGTGAAGCCGCCGCTGATCGAACTGCACCGCGTCCACGGCGCGGACCCTGGCCTCGATCCCGGCGCGTTTGACGTCACGCGAAAACGCAAGCGCGATCCGCTCCTGGTCGCGCGTCGACACCAGGATTTCGAAGGTCAAAGGCGTTCTGGTGGCGCGTTGGCGCAGCACGGCGCCGTCGAGTTCATAACCCGCCTGCGACAGCAGGTTGAGCGCCTCGCGCAAGGCAGTGCGATCTCGGCCCGAGCCGTCGGTGGTTGGCAGGCGGTAAGTGCCGTCAAGAATGTCGGCGCGGACGTGCGAGGCGAATGGTTTGAGTAGCGCAAGTTCGCGGTCGTCGGCCGCGCGACCATAGGCCGAAAGCTCTGAGCCGGCGAAGAAGCCGGCCGAGCGGGCATAAAGTCCAAAGAAGTAATTCCGATTGACCCAGTCGAAATCGAACAGAAGCGTGAGCGCCTGCCGGACCCGAACATCCGCAAAGACGGGCCGACGTGTGTTGAAGACCAGAAATTCAGACGGTTGCGGCGTGCCGGTCTTGATGGTGTCACGGATCACTTCGCCATTCTGGGCGGCCGGAAAGCCGTATCCGTCGTGCCACCGCAGCGGCTCCCTTTCGACGCGAAAATCATACAGGCCTCGCTTGAAGGCTTCGAAATGACCGTTGGCCTCGCGATAGAAATCAAGTCGGATTTGATCGAAATTCCATAAGCCACGATTGACCGGCAGGTCGCGCCCCCAGTAGTCGGGATTGCGCGTCAGCGTGATGCTCACGCCGGGATTGACCGCCGTGACCCGGTATGGCCCCGAGCCGAGCGGCGCAGCCATCGAGGTTTCCTCAAAGGTTGCGGCATCGATTGCGTGACGCGGCAGAATCGGCATCAGGGCGAGAATCAGCGGCAGTTCGCGGTCCTGAGTTCCCCCAAAATCAAAGCGAACGGTCAGCGGGTCTGGTGCCTCGGCCTTCGCGACTTTCGAATAGTAGGAGCGGTAATTTGGACGTCCTTTGTCGCGCAACAGCGCCCAGGAGAACACGACGTCATCGGCGGTGACAGGATTTCCGTCGGAAAAGCGCGCCCGCGGATCGACACGAAAGGTGACATAGCTTCTGGCCTCGTCGGTCTCGACGCTCCGCGCCAGCAGTCCGTAGAGCGTAAAGGCTTCGTCATCGCCTCGCGCCATCAGGCTTTCGACCACAAAGCCCCTGATCTGCGGGACGGCCAATCCCCGCACGACGAACGGATTGAGGCTATCGAAGGTGCCGACAAGGCCTTGTACTAGCCGTCCGCCCTTCGGCGCATCCGGATTGACATAGGGCATGTGGCCAAAGCTCGGCGGCAGCGCCGGGGCGCCGTGCATGGCGATGGCATGGCTTTCGGCCGCGACAGCTCCGTCCTGGCAGGCCAGCGCGGCCAGGATGAGACCCGCAAGGCCGCAAGACCAGATGACGATGAACCTGCGCGCCGAAATCCACCGACTGAGGCATTGATTTGATTGGGGAGGGCTCACGCTTTCCTGTACCACACCGGCCTAGTACGAGCTCGGCATTGATCTTTTCGTCCGCCTCTGTATGAAGGCGTCCAATTGACCAATCGGGCAGGGGCTTGTCACGCATCCGCCTTAATTGGCAAGGAGACAGCCGCCAAAATGGCCGGGTTTCGGTGCCTGCAGCGGGTTTCGGCGCTTCCGTTCAGAAAGGGTTTTCCGCAATGAATTTCCGTATGTTGGCCGCGCCAGTCGGGCCGCGTGGGCGCGTTCTCGCCTTGATGGCGGCCACCGCTCTTGGAGCCACGTTCCTTGCGACCGACGTTCAGGCCCAGGCACCGGCACCCGCTGCCCCGAAGGCCGCCCCTAAAGCCGCCGCCCCCAAGGCGGCTCCGAAGGCGCCTGCGCCGGCTCCGACCCAGCAGCCGGCAGCTCAGGCCCCTGCGCCGGCGGCGCCTGCCGAGCCCCCGGTTCAGCTGATCTACGCGCCCTGGACCAAATTCTGCCTCAAGGGCCAGGATGCCAACGCCAAGCAGGTTTGTTTCACCGGCAAGGACGGCCGGATCGAATCCGGCCAGCCGGTCGTCGCCGCCGTCGTGATCGAGCCGGAAGGCGAGCCGAAGAAGATCCTGCGCGTGACGCTGCCGCTCGGCATGCTGCTCGCCCACGGTACCCGCATCATCGTCGACAGCAACGCGCCGGCGCAGAGCCCCTACGTGATCTGCTTCCAGAACGGCTGTATGTCCGATTACGAAGTGACGCCGGACCTGCTCAACAGCATGAAGAAGGGCCAGAACCTCGTGGTTCAGGCGATCAGCTCCAAGGGCCAGCCGGTGACGCTCGCGCTGCCGCTCTCGGATTTCGCCAAGGCCTATGACGGACCTCCGACCGATCCGAAAGTGTTCGAGGAGAACCAGAAGAAGCTGCAGGAGGAATTGCAGAAGCGCGCCGAGGAAGCCCGCAAGAAACTCGAGTCCAGCGGCGGTCAGGCCGGCGCAGCGCCGAAATAGCTTTTTTCACATCCTGAACAAAAAGGCGCTCCGATCGAGCGCCTTTTTCTTTGTCTTTCTTTGTCTCTTCCGCGAGGCTAGTTGAGCGACGGATTCCGCGGACGATAGCCGCCGGACTTGTCCTTTATGAAAATTTCCGAGACCTGCGAGTGGCGGATCGGCTGGCCTGAGTCATCCGGCAGAAGATTCTGCTCCGAGACATACGCCACGTACTCGGATTCCGAATTTTCCGCGAGCAGGTGGTAGAACGGTTGGTCCTTGTGAGGGCGAACCTCTTCAGGGATCGACAGCCACCATTCCTCGGTGTTGTTGAATTCCGGGTCGATGTCGAAAATCACGCCCCGGAACGAAAAGATCCGGTGGCGGACGATCTGTCCGATCTGGAACTTGGCGGTGCGCGTTTTGATCATAGCTCGTCGATAGACCATGACGGGGCCTGATGCTAGAGGCTAATCTGCGAATTAACGTTAGCCACTGATCGTATGCATACCGGCAAATCGGGGCCAACACGGACGAAATAACCGCCCCGAGCTCCGACCCTTGCGATGGCCGACGTTCTCAACCTTGCGCTCCCTTATTTCAGCCTGATCTTCATCGGCTTCGCCTGCGGCAGGCTCCGGCAGTTGCCGGAACAGGGCCTCGCCTGGATGAACTTCTTCCTGCTTTACGTTTCTCTGCCCGCGCTGCTGTTTGGAATCACGTCCAGAACGCCTTTCGAAGAGCTCAACAATCCACCATTCCTGATCGCGACCACCTCGGGAACTGCACTCGCTTTCTTTTTCGCCATGGCAGCCGGTCGGCTCGTCGGAAAAATCTCCTTCCGTGATGCGACGCTGGCCGGGCTTGCCGGCGGCTACGGCAATATCGGCTATATGGGCCCCGGGCTGGCGCTGGCGGTACTTGGCACGAAAGCGTCAGCCCCGACCGCCCTGATTTTCTGCTGCGACAGCATCTTCCTGTTTTCGATCGTGCCGTTCCTGATTGCTCTGACCGATCACAGTGAGCACCATTGGCTTCACGCGCTCGGCCTTTTGCTCAAGCAGATCCTGCTCAATCCGCTGATCATGTCAGCCTGCGCCGGCGCGTTCGCAGCCGCATTTCACTTTCGCCCGCCGGTCGCAATCGACAACACCCTTTCATTCTTGCAGAACGCCGCAGCCCCGATGGCGCTGTTCGTGCTTGGGGTCACGGTCGCGCTTCGTCCGTTCGGCCGGGTGCCATGGGAAGTGCCGGCGGTGGTCGCGGTGAAACTGCTGATCCATCCGCTGATCGTGTTCGCGCTGATGCTCTTGGTGGGTCCGTTTCCGCCTTCGTGGGCCGCTACCGCGGTCTTGATGGCATCGCTGCCACCCGCGCTGAATGTCTTCGTCATAGCCCGCCAGAACGAAGCCTGGATCGAGCCGGCTTCCGTCGCTGTCATGATCGGCACTTTTGCCTCAGTCGTGACGCTGACGACGGCCATGTGGATTATTCAGACCGGGCGGCTCGTTTTTCCTTAGCCCGCCACGACGGCGCCAATCCCTCGCGCATGGCGAGCCGACGCAGCGGTCCGAATGCACCGATCAGATGCAAACCCGCAGCGCGAAGCGATTGCATCGGCAGGAACGCGCTGAGCAGCGAGCGGTTTGCCATGTCGACCACGAATGTGCGGCTCATGATGTCGGGGCGTCGTGCTGCGGCATAACGACCGAGCACCGCCGCAGAACCGGGGTCTTCGCCCCCCGTCAATGCCTTACCCACGATCTCGGCAAGGTCAGCGGCATCGCGCAGTCCCATGTTCAGCCCCTGCGCACCGATCGGCGGCAGCACATGCGCGGCATCGCCGACGAGCGCGACCCGCGCGTTGGCGAATTTGGCAGGCTGTTCGATCGCGAGCGGAAACCTGTTGCGGCCGGGCTCGGCCTCCATCTTGCCGAGAATCGAATGCGAACGCGCTTCGGCCGCGTCCGACAATTCCTGATCGCTAAGCGCCATTAGCCGATCAGCTTCTTTTGGCTCCGATACCCACACAACGCTCGAACGGTTGCCGGGAAGCGGCACGAAGACGCAAGGTCCGTGAGACGTATGGAATTCAGTTGAGATATTGTGATGAGGCCTGGAATGGCTGACATTGAATGTCAGCGCGGCCTGTTGAAGTTCGCGGCGTCGCACCGTAATGCCGGCGGCTTCGCGGCACAGCGAATGTCTGCCGTCGGCGCCGACCACAAGACGCGCTGCGATCGATCTGCCGCCCATGAGCTCGATGGTGGCAAGATCCTCCGACGGCTTTACGGCAGCGGCCTCATCCTCGAAGCGGGTGAGGTTTGAGACCGTCGCGGTGCGCGCTTCCAGTGCGGCCACCAGAATTCGGTTCTCGATATTGTATCCAAAGACATCGAGACCGATTTCGCCGCTGGAAAACCTGACTTCCGGCGCCCGGATCAACCGGCCGGTATCGTCGACCAGCCGCATGGTCAGTAATGCGGCCGCTTGGTTTTGACAAAGTGGCCAAACCTCGAGCGCCTCCAGGAAATCGATCGAGCTGCCAAGCAGCGCGGTGGTGCGGTTGTCCGCGTAGAGCGAGCGGCGGGCAATCAAGGCCGTGCGCGCGCCGGATTGCGCGATCGCGATCGCGGCAGACAAGCCCGCCGGTCCCGCACCGACAACAGCAACGTCGTAGGTCGATGTGTTCTCGTTCATATTCATGACATTTGACGTTTCCCTGCGGCATTTTCAAGCCCGCAGCCGACCTTCGAAAAGTGGGCACTCGATGTGCAAATCGGCCGATTCCTGATAGCAGTGTCGGGAAACGAGTGCACTTCCCTCCGATGGATCAAGAGATCGAACGAGATATCGATGCCTCGGCCGCGTCACGTGCGGCCGCCTTTTTCGTGCATGTGTTCACGGCATTGGGGGCGGGCGTGGCGCTGCTGGCAATGCTCGAAGCGGTTCGCGAACATTGGACGGCGATGTTCTGGTGGCTGGGCGTCGCCCTTGTTATCGACGGCGTCGACGGCCCGATGGCGCGGCGACTTGATGTCGTGCGTCTGCAACCGAACTGGTCGGGTGAAGTGCTCGACCTCGTGGTCGATTTTGCCACCTATGTCTTCGTGCCCGCCTATGCCATCACAGCCAGCGGGCTGCTGTGGCCGATCGCCGCGCCCGTGCTTGGGGCAGGCATTGCGGTCTCAGGAGCCCTATATTTCGCCGATCGTCGCATGAAATCGGAAGACAATCATTTTCGGGGCTTTCCCGGCCTGTGGAACATCGCCGCGTTCTATCTGTTTCTGCTGCAGTGGCCGCCGATGGCATCCAGCCTGTCGGTCGCAGTCTTGATAGCCCTCACCTTTATGCCGTTCTACGTCGTGCACCCGGTCCGCGTCCGTCGTCTCCGCTGGCTAACGTTATGCTTGATCGGAGCCGGGATGGCGTTGGCGGTGGTCACGCTCATCTACGATCTGAAGCCAGGGATGACGGTGACGGCCGCACTCTGCGCTATTGGCCTTTACATAGTCGGAAGCGACAGTGCGATCCGGCTGGTTAGGTCGCTCCACGCATGATCGAACTCCTGACGAGCCCGGAAGCCTGGGCTGGCTTGCTGACGCTGACGGCGCTCGAGATCGTTCTCGGCATCGACAACGTCATCTTCATTTCAGTCGTTGTCTCCGGGATTCCGGACGCGCAGGCAAAGCGTGCGCGTCAGGTCGGCCTCGCTTTGGCGCTGGTGTTTCGCATCCTGCTGCTGAGCCTTCTGGTTTGGCTGATCGGGCTGACTCGCGATGTCTTTACGGTGCGTAATGTCGCGTTTTCGTGGCGCGACATCATCCTGATCGCTGGCGGGCTGTTTCTGATCGCGAAGGCCACCCATGAAATTCATCGGGAGGTCGAAGCCCATCCCGACGCCCCGTCCAAGGCCGGCCGGTCGGCCTTTTTCATGGTGATCGCCGAGATCACGGTCATCGATATCGTATTCTCACTCGATTCGATTATCACGGCGATCGGCATGGCCCAGGACCTTGCCATCATGATCTCCGCGGTCGTTATTGCCTGCGTGGTGATGTATGCCGCTTCCGGGGCGGTGGCCCGATTTGTCGCAGCCCATCCGACCACCAAGATGCTGGCGCTGGCATTTCTGGTTTTGATCGGCGTGGCGCTGGTCGCCGACGGCTTCAAATTTCACATTCCGCGCGGCTATATCTATTTTGCGATCGCGTTTTCAGCAATGGTGGAGCTATTCAACGTATTGGCCCGGCGCAATCGCAACAAAGGTTAACATGCGCCAGATTCTCGCGCGCCGAGTTGACAATAGAGCCTTGATGTCATTCGCTCGCGACAACGAAACGCTTGAGGAGATGGGGCTATGACCAAAGCCGTGCGGGTGCACAAGGTCGGAGGTCCGGAGGCCCTGGTCTATGAAGACGCTGAACTGGCGCCGCCGGGTGCCGGCGAAGTGCGCATTCGCCAGCATGCGGTCGGCCTGAACTTCATCGACACCTATTATCGGACCGGCCTCTACAAGGCCCCCGGGCTGCCGTTCATCATCGGTAATGAGGCCGCGGGCGAGGTGGTCGCGGTGGGCCCCGGCGTGACCCATTTCCATCCCGGCGATCGCGTCGCCTATTACGTCAACCTTGGCGCCTACGCCGCCGAGCGCAACATCCCCTGGGAGAGGCTGGTCAAGCTGCCCGATCACATCACCTACGAACAGGGTGCGGTGTTGATGTTGAAGGGGCTCACGGTCTGGTACCTCCTGCACAAGACCTTCAAGGTCGAACCGCACCACCGCGTCTTGATTCATGCCGCCGCCGGCGGCATCGGCTTACTTGCCTGCCAATGGGCGAGGGCGCTGGGAGCCCATGTGATCGGTACCGTCGGCTCCAAGGCCAAGGCGGACCTCGCGCTCGCCAACGGCTGCGACCATGTCATCCTTTACAACGAGGAAGACTTCGTCGCCCGGGTCAAGCAGATCAGCCGCAACGAACTGTGCGACGTGGTCTATGACGGCGTCGGCAAATCGACCTTTCCCGGCTCGCTGTCCTGCCTAAAGCCGCGCGGCCTGTTCGTGAGTTTCGGCAACGCCTCGGGTCCGGTGCCACCGTTTGCGATTGCCGAACTCAACAATCACGGTTCGCTGTTTGCGACCCGGCCGAAGCTCAACGATTACATCGGCAAGCGCTCCGAATTGCTTGAAGGCGCTGACACGCTGTTTGCCGCTGTCATCAACGGCAAACTTCACGTGCCGATCAATCACGCCTACGCGCTGAAGGATGCGGCCAAGGCTCACACCGACCTGGAGAGCCGGGCGACCACCGGGGCCTCGATCCTCAAGCCATAACAGCTAGGCAACGCGGCGCGCCGCGCCCGCTTTCGTCAGCAGCAGATCGAGAGATTCGATCATCAGATCAATTTCTTGAGTCCTCACATTGAGGGCCGGCATGAACCGCAGCGTGTCGGGACGCGGGGCGTTCAGAAGCAGGCCATCGTCGAGTGCCGCAGCGACGATCGCAGGCGCCATCGGCACGCATAGATCAAGCGCGAGCAGCAAGCCGCGGCCACGAACCTCGCCGAGGCCGTGGCGCGCCGACAGCCGCTGCAATGCGCTCTCGAGATAGAGCCCGTTCTCTGTCACCGACTTCAGGAACGCGGGTGCCGAAACCTGGTCCAGCACGGCGAGGCCGGCCGCGCACATCAGGGCATTGCCGTTATAGGTTCCACCCTGATCGCCGTGCTCGAAACAGGACACCGCCTCGGTCGCGAGCAGCGCAGCGAGCGGCACGCCGCCGCCGATGCCCTTGCCGAGCGTCATGATGTCGGGCGTGATGCCGGTGTGCTCGTAATGGAAGAGCTTACCGGTACGGCCCACGCCGGTCTGAATCTCGTCAAGGATCAGAAGCAGGCCAGGTTTTGCGGTAAGCGCACGCAAGTCGCGCAGGAATTCGTCTCTCGCGGGCCAGACGCCGGCTTCGCCCTGGATCGGCTCCAACATTACGGCGACCGTGCTGTCGTTGATGAGCTGCTCGACGGATGAGAGATCATGCCACCGCGCTTTGCGGAATCCCGGCACTTTCGGCTCGAACAGAGGCTCGAAGGCCTTTTTGCCGGAGGCCGACATCGTCGCCAGCGTGCGCCCGTGAAAGCCGCCTTCGAAGGTAATGATCTCAAAGGCACCGTTCTTGTGCAGAGCGCCGTATTTGCGCGCGAGCTTGATCGCGCCCTCATTGGCTTCGGCGCCGGAGTTGGCGAAGAAGACGCGGTCGAAGCAGCTGACATCGGTTAGCGCTTTCGCAAGAGCCACGCTGGCATCGTTGTGATAGGCCGGGCTCGGCGTGATCAGGCGCTTGGCTTGCTCGGTAATCGCCTCGACCAGCGCGGGCGGAGAATGGCCGAGGCAATTGACCGCCCACCCCTGAATGAAATCGAGGTAGCGCTTGCCGCTATCATCCCAGAGATAGGATCCCTTGCCGCGCACGAAAGCGATCGGCGGGCGGGCGGTAATTTCCATCAGCGCGTCGAGCGAGTACGTGGCGTGGGTCATGTCGTCTTCTCCTTGCGGTCGGTAAGAGGGAGCCAAAAAGCAAAAAGGCCGCTACCTTTTCGGGTGCGGCCTTCTCGAAACGTTGCTGATCTGGTTATTCAGCTTGGTCGTCGGACATGGCGCACCCCATCGTCGTCACGGGCGTGACGGCGGCAGGCGGCGCGGGCGATGGTCCGGTTCGAAATCATGGGCGGCGCTGATACAGCCGAACGGCAAGCGCTGTCAAGTACGTCAGAATCCGGCGACGGAGCCGTGCAGGTCGTATTCGTCGGAGCGCTCGATCTTCGCGGTGACGATCTCGCCAACTTTCAGCGGCCTGCGGCTCGTGACATAGACCGAACCGTCGATCTCCGGTGCGTCGGCCTTTGAGCGACCCTTGGCGACGGTCGGGCCGACCTCGTCGATCATCACCGGCTGGCGGGTGCCAATTTTGCGTTTCAAGCGCCGCGCCGAAATCTTCTGCTGACGCGCCATCAGCGCGTTCCAGCGCTCCTGCTTGACCTCGTCTGGCACGACGGGTCCGAGCGCATTGGCCGGCGCACCAGCGACCGGTTCATATTTGAAGCAGCCCAGACGGTCGATCTCGGCTTCCTCGAGCCAGTCGAGCAGCTCGGCAAAGTCTCTATCGGTCTCGCCGGGAAAGCCGACAATGAAGGTCGAGCGCAGCGCCAGATCCGGACACTGCGCGCGCCAGCTCTTGATCCGCGCCAGCGTCTTTTCCTGCGCGGCCGGCCGTTTCATGGCTTTGAGCACTTCCGTGCTTGCGTGCTGGAAAGGGATATCGAGATAGGGCAGAACCTTGCCCTCGTTCATGAGGCCGATGACCTCGTCGACATGCGGGTAGGGGTAGACATATTGCAGCCGCACCCAGACGCCGAATTCGCCGAGCGCCTGCGCCAGATCGAAAAATCTGGCGCGGACTTCGCGATCCTTCCAGCCGCTGGCCGCATATTTGACATCGACGCCATAGGCCGAAGTGTCTTGCGAGATCACCAGCAGTTCCCTGACGCCGGCTTTGACCAGCCGTTCGGCTTCGCGCAGCACGTCACCGGCTGGGCGCGACACCAGGTCGCCACGCAACTTCGGGATGATGCAGAACGAACAGCGGTTGTTGCAGCCCTCGGAAATCTTCAAATAAGCATAGTGCCGCGGCGTCAGCTTGACGCCTTGCGGCGGCACCAGATCAAGATGCGGGTTGTGCGCCGGTGGCAACGCACGATGCACCGCCTCCAGCACGCTTTCATATTGCTGCGGACCGGTGATCGACAGTACGCCGGGATAGGCCTGTTCGATCTGCTCGGGTTCCGCGCCCATGCAGCCGGTGACGATGACCTTGCCGTTTTCGGCCATCGCCTCGCCGATCGCCGAGAGTGATTCCCGCTTGGCGCTGTCGAGAAAGCCGCAGGTGTTGACGATGACCAGGTCGGCCCCGTCATGCTTGCGGGCCAGCTCATAGCCTTCGGCGCGCAGTCGGGTGATAATGCGCTCGGAATCAACGAGCGCCTTGGGGCATCCGAGCGAAACAAAGCTGACTTTAGGCGCGGCGGCCTGCGACATCTTCTGAACTGTCCAGATAAATAGTTGGGCACGAGCTAATCCCAATTACACGCAATTACAAGACTTTGAGCTCAAGCCGCGCAACGTGCTATCAGTGGCGCGGTAATCCGGATGAACGATGGGCACCGAAGCGTCTCCAAAGATTGCAATTGTCGACGAAAGTCCAATCCGCGCCGCGATCCTCGAGGAAGGGTTGCGGGAGGCCGGCTATACCGATGTGGTGCGCATCGAAGAAATGCAGAGCCTCTTGAGCCGCATCTATGCGCTCGATCCCGATGTTATTGTCATCGATCTCGAAAACCCCAGTCGCGACATTCTCGAACAGATGTTCCAGGTCAGCCGTGCGGTGCGCCGGCCGATCGCCATGTTCGTCGATCAAAGCGACGCCGCTTCGATCCAGGCCTCCGTCGACGCCGGGGTCTCGGCCTATATCGTCGACGGCTTGAAAAAAGAACGCCTCAAATCGATCCTCGATCTCTGCATCTCGCGCTTCAACGCCTTTTCCAGGCTCCAGGACGAACTCGACCGCGCCAAATCGGCGCTGGAAGACCGCAAGATCATCGAGCGCGCCAAGGGCATCCTGATGAAACTGAAAGGTCTGACCGAAGACGAGGCCTATGTGTTGCTGCGATCCACCGCCATGCGTGAGAAAAAGAAGATCGGCGAAATCGCCCAGTCGATCCTGACCGCTTCGGAGCT
>NZ_DASSRP010000134.1:0-8551 GCF_035701725.1 Bradyrhizobium sp. | reverse complement strand
CCCCAATAGGCTGCATAGCGGCGGCAATCGCCCGCGAAGTCGCCGACGGACATGGGTTCAGCGGCTCGCCAATCCTGAAGGGTTGCGGCCGGCAGCACGCCGGAGGGAAACACAGTCGACACCGCTTCAATCCTTGCACATCAATTCTTGCTCATCAGTTCTTGGGCCTGAGATCGAGGACGCGCTTGGCCTTGCCTTGCGAGCGCTCGATCATGCCGGGGTCGACGATGCGCACGCGCGAAGTCACCCCGACCAACGCCTTGATCAGATGCTCGGCCTTGAGCCGCAGTTGCTCGCGCTCGCCGCTCGCCTCGGAACCTAACAATTGGCGGGTCTCGACGACGACATCGAGCTCGTCGAGCGGCCCGGACCGGCGCAGCTCGAGGACATAATGCGGCGCCAGCCTGTCTTCGCCCGACAGCGCCGCCTCGATCTGGGAGGGAAAGACGTTGACCCCGCGAATGATCAGCATGTCATCGCTGCGGCCTTTGACCCGTTCCATCCGCCGCATGGTCCGTGCGGTCCCCGGCAACAAGCGCGTCAGGTCGCGCGTGCGATAACGGATCAGCGGCAGGCCTTCCTTGGTCAACGTGGTGAAGACCAGTTCGCCCGACTGGCCGTCCGCCAGCGGCGTGCCGGAATCCGGATCGATGATCTCGGGATAGAAGTGATCCTCCCAGATCGTCAGGCCGTCCTTGGTCTCGATGCATTCCTGCGCCACGCCGGGACCCATGACCTCGGACAGCCCGTAGATGTCGAGCGCGTCCAGCCCCATGCGGGATTCGATTTCCTTGCGCATGCTTTCCGTCCACGGCTCGGCGCCGAAAATCCCGGCCCGCAACGAGCAGGCGCTGGCCTTGATCCCCTGCCGGTCGAATTCGTCGGCGATCGCCAGCATGTAGGACGGCGTCACCATGATGATGTCAGGCTGGAAATCGCAGATGATCTGCACCTGCCGTTCGGTCATCCCGCCGCTGACGGGAATGACCGCCGCGCCAAGGCATTCGCCGCCATAATGAGCGCCTAACCCGCCGGTGAAGAGACCATATCCATAGGCGACATGGATCTTGTCGCTCGCGCGGCCACCGGCGGCGCGAATGGAGCGCGCCATCAGCTGCGACCAGGTTTGAATATCGCCTCTTGTATAGGCGACCACGGTGGGCTTGCCGGTGGTGCCGCTGGAGGCGTGGATCCGGATGATGTCATCCATCGGAACCGCCAGCATGCCGAAGGGATAATTGTCGCGCAGATGCTGTTTGGTCGTGAGCGGAAATTTCGAAATGTCGGAAAGCTGCCGCAGATCGTCCGGCTGGACGCCCGCCGCATCGAAGGCCCGCCGATAATGCGGAACCTTTTGGTAGGCGCGGCTGACCGTCTCCTTCAGGCGCGCAAGCTGCAATGAACGTAGCTGGTCGGCGCTGGCAGTCTCGATCGGCTCCAATCCTTGTGCTGCGCCCATCCCGTCACCTCGAAGCGGTTACAGCGTCTCCTGCTTGTGACCGCATTGCTTGCAGGCGAATTTCGCGCGCTTCACCCCCCGCTCGGCGGAGACGCGGTTCGGCGCGCCACATTTTCCGCATACCGCCTCGATGCGGGTATTGCCTTCTTTCACGACCAGCGGCTTGCGCGCCATGGCCTCGCGGATCAGGCGCTCGGCCTCTTCGCGCATCGTCTGCTTCGACATTCGTGACACCTATCCACACCATAGTGGTCCGATTCTAACATTCGCATCCCGTCTCAGCGAACACTTTTGCGCATGTTAGAATCAAAGGACCACTAGCAAATATAAAGTTCTAGTGGAGTTCCGGATTTGACATTCGCTTGTCGGACCCGCGGCTAGGTGGGTAGCTAATGTCAAATCCACTCCACTAGGATGCCGGCTTATAGCATGACAACTGTGTCTGCGGTGCAAACAAAAGAGTCAGGTTTCGACAATCACGTAGTTGTCCTCGACGTGAACTTGAAATGTTTCGGCAACGTAGGGACCCTTGGCGAGCGTTTCGCCGTCCTCGATTACGACCGGGTAGGTCCTGATCTTGACTCGCTTGGGATCGAACCACGACTGACCGTTGCGCATATCGAACTCCCAGCCATGCCAACCACAACGGATCAACTCACCGACTCGCGACCGCTGATAGACGCCCGGTTCCGGCGAGGTCAGCCGCGCGATGCAGGCGGCTCGATCCAGCGGCGCGCCGGCATGCGGGCAGCGGTTGAGAAGAGCAAAGAACTCGCCATTGACATGGAATACGACCACGTCGCGGCCGTCGAGCGTGACCACCTTGTTGCCGCCGGGCGGTATGTCGGAGGTGCGGGCGACGATATGACGGGGCATGGATGGCGATCAGAATTTATAGACGGCGTGCGCGTTGGTCTGGAAGATCTTGAGCTTCTCCGCTTCGCTCAAAGGCGTCTTGAAGGCAAAGCGCGGATCGTCGAAATCCCAATGCGGGTAGTCCGACGAGAACAGCAGCCGGTCGATGCCGACCCACTCGATCAGCGAGCGAAGATGTTTGGCTTCATCCGGCTCGTCGACCGGCTGGGTGGTGAACCAGAAGTGCTCCCGCACATATTCCGATGGTTTGCGCTTCAGATGCGCAACCTCGCTGCGGAAGCGTTCGAAATGCTGGTCCATGCGCCACATGGCGGCGGAAATCCAGCCGAAGCCGCCCTCGATGAAGACGATCTTCAGACGCGGGAAGTGCTCGAACACGCCTTCCAGAACGAGGCTCGCAAGCGTCGCCGCCATCGTATGTGCGTTCGACTGGTGCTCTTCCGCATAATATGACGGCCAGCCGCCGGCCGTCGGCGGATGTCCGCCGTAACCGCCGGTATGAATGCCAATCGGCAGACCGAGCTCTTGCGCGCGCGCGAAGATCGGCCAGTACCGGCGGCGGCCAAGCGGCTCGTTGGCCCGCGGTGAAATGTTGATTTGCAGATACTGGCCGATCTTCGCACAGCGTTCGATCTCGGCGATCGCCAGATCGGCACCGTCCTGCCCGACCAGGATCGAGGGCCTCAGCCGCGGCTCGCGACTGGTCCAATGCGCAAGCTGCCAGTCGTTCACGGCACGCTGGATCGCGGCACCGAGTTCGAGGTCCTGCTGCGAGAAGATGAACATGTCGAGCACTTGCAGCACCCCGAATTCGACGTCGAGCGGATCGAGATACTGCTTGCGCATGAAATGGAGATCGGAGCCGGGAGGACCGCCGGTTGGCGGCCAGGCGTCCCGGCGCGCCAAGAGCGGCGAGGAGCGCGGATAGGGCGTGGTGCCCATATAGGGCGTGCGCAGATGATCGCCGAACGTCTTAAGGTGTTCCTGCCAGCGCTTGGCCATGAACGGGTTGAGGTCGCTCTTGGCATGCAGGCTCGGATGAATATCGCAATCGATGATCCTGAGCCGCGTCCGGGCGGCGGCTTCCCGCTCGAGCAGCGGGCGGTCGATGACTTCACTCATGCGGTCCTCCTCGAAAAGCGAGTTAGCTGGCGTGCGACAGCCGCGGAAAGGTTTCGAGCGGGTTGTCGGCGCACATGCGCGCAACGATGGACGCCGGCAGGTTCGGCGGGATCGCGTCGTCACCGTCGAACTGCCAGTGCGGATAGTCGGAGGCGAACAGGAACATCTTGTCCGAGCCGATCATCTCGATGATGTCGGCGACGTCGGCCGCATCCGGCGGCGCGTCGAAAGGCTGCATGGTGAGGCGAACATGGTCGCGCATGATCGCGGCGGGCTCGCGCTCGACCCATGGCACCTCGACGCGAACGCCGCGCCAGGTCTTGTTGGCGCGCCACATGAAGGTCGGCAGCCAAGTCACGCCGGATTCCATCAGCACGACCTTGAGCTTCGGAAATTTCACGAACACGCCTTCGTAAATCAGGCTGAGCACCTGGGCCTGCAGCGCTTGCGCCTCGGCGAGATAATATTCGTAGCGGTAGCTCGGCCAGCCGACCGAACTCGGCGCCTGCCGGTAGGCGCTGCCGGCGTGGATGGCGATCGGCAGCCGATGCTTCTCGGCGGCCTGCCACACCGGCCAGTAATGCCGCCGTCCGAGCAGGCTTTCGCCCTGCGCCAGCACCAGCACCGAAACGAAACGGTTGTCGCCGGCGCGGCGCTCGATCTCATCGACCGCCAGATCCGGCGCCTGCAAGGGAACCACGATCGAGGCGCTCAGACGGGAATCGCGGCTGAGCCACTCGGCCGCGATCCAATCGTTGATCGCTTTGCAAAATCCGGCGGCCATGTAGGAATCGAACACGGCGGGCGCGCCGTACAGCACATTACAGATGGCGTGGCTTGCGCCTAGCTGGTCGAACGCGCCGCGCTGAACCATAGAAAGGTCGCTGCCCGGTTTACCTTTTTCAGGCCGCCAGTCCGCGCGACCAGACAGCGGCATGTTCGGTGGATAGCTGTTGAGGTCGAGGCCGTCGATTGCGCGGCTCACCACCTGCTCTTTCCAGTGATCGTCGAGATAGGGCAGTAGCGTCGTACGCGTGCCGCCTATCGCGGGGTGGATATCGCAATCGATCCGCGTCGCCGCCATGTTCCGTCCCTGGATCTTGTTGTTGCGGGCCATCCGACGGCCCTGCATTGATTGCAAGTGTGACGCCGCCGCCGTGGCCGCGCAAGAGGCGACATCCGCATCGGCCATGTCAAATACGCTGGGCAAACATGATACGGTGTCCCTCGGGCGTCTCCACCGCCATCTCCCGCCGCCCCCACGGCTTGTTTGCGGGCGCGGTACGAATGCGAGCGCCACGGCTCGCGAATTCATTGTGCAACGTGTCGACGTCGTCGGTTTCGAGGTAACCGAAGTAACTGTGATCGCCGAGATCGCAGGGTTTCATTGCATCCGGACACCGCCCGAGCATCACCCGCACCTGGCCGCGGATGACGCACTGCCAGTTATCACCCTCGTTCCATTCCCTGGCAAAGCCGAGAACGTCGACAAAATAGGCCGTCGAGCCTGCAAGGTCCTGCACCGCGAGCACATAGGCGTGAGGCCGAAGGTCACTTTTGGTCATCTACTCCTCCGCATTGGCTCTCGGGATTTGTTATAAACGCAGTTTCGCTCGTGGCCCGGCTATTGCAAGCTACGGCTGTTGCAAGCCGAGGCGCGTTCGAAAGCGCGACTGTTCCGTTCCCTTTGGAGGCCTCATCATGATCCTGATCCGCGGCGGCACGGTGGTGAACCACGATCATGCGAGGCGTCTGGACGTTCTGGTCGACAACGGAACGGTCGTGGCGCTCGGCCCCTCGCTTCAGGCGCCTACCGGCACCGAGGTGATCGACGCCGGCGGCTGCTACGTGATGCCCGGCGGCATCGACCCGCACACGCATCTCGAGCTTGCATTCATGGGCAGCGTCTCGGCCGACGATTTCGAGTGGGGCACCAAAGGCGCGCTCGCCGGCGGCACCACCATGGTGGTCGACTTCTGCATTCCCGATCCCGGCCAATCGATGCTGGCGGCCTATCAGGACTGGCGGCGCAAATCCGAGAAAGCGGCCTGCGACTACGGCTTCCACATGGCGGTGACATCGTGGTCGAAACAGGTATTCGACGAGATGGAGACCGTCGTCAAAACCTACGGCATCAACACCTTCAAGCACTTCATGGCCTACAAGGGTGCGTTGATGGTCAACGACGATGAACTCTACAATTCGTTCGCGCGTTGTGCTCATCTCGGCGCGCTGCCGCTGGTGCATGCCGAGAACGGCGACGTGGTGGCGCGGATGCAGGAGGCCTTGCTCGAAAGCGGCATGACCGGGCCCGAAGGCCACGCCCATTCACGGCCGCCGCTGGTCGAGGGCGAAGCCACCAACCGCGCCATCATGATCGCCGAGATGACGGGCTCGCCGGTCTATATCGTGCACACCAGTTGCCGCGAGGCGCATGAGGCGATTGCGCGGGCGCGCGCCAATGGACAACGCGTGTTCGGCGAGCCATTGATCCAGCATCTGTTGCTCGATGCGACCGAATACGAAAACAAGAACTGGGACCATGCCGCACGGCGCGTGATGTCGCCGCCATTCCGCGACAAGCGCCATCAGGACAGCCTGTGGGCGGGATTGCAGTCGGGCTCGCTTCAGGTGGTCGCGACCGACCATTGCGCCTTCACCTCGGAACAGAAGCGCCTCGGCCTCGGCGACTTCCGCAAAATCCCGAACGGCACCGGCGGACTTGAGGACCGCATGCCGCTGCTCTGGACCGCCGGCGTCAACACCGGCCGATTGACCAAAGAAGAGTTTGTCGCGGTCACATCCGCCAATATCGCGCGCATTCTCAATATCTATCCGCGCAAAGGCAGACTCGACATCGGCTCCGATGCCGACATCGTGGTGTGGGACCCCAAGGCGAACAAGACCATCAGCGCGGAAAACCAGATCAGCCGCATCGACTACAACGTGTTCGAAGGCTTTGCGTGTGTCGGCGCGCCCATCGCGACCTTGTCGGGCGGGCGGATCGCCTTCATGAGGGGCGAGCTTCGCGCCGAACAGGGGGACGGCAAATATGTCGAGCGGCCGCCGTTCTCAGCCGTTCACGTCGCCAATTCGACCTGGAAGCAGACGATCGCGCCGCGGGCGGTGTCGCGTGCAGATATCACGCCATAGCGGCGCACGTTGAACGCCGCTTCAGATTGACTTCCGTTGTGTACCGGCATCATCAAATATTGTGAGCCGGATCTGGCGCCAAACGGGAGAAGTCGCATGGGGGCTGAGGTTGTCGAGCGGATCAGGCTGTTCCTGATCGAGAGTCCCATCAAGATGACCCGCCTCCAGGGCGTCGGAAATGTCAAAGGCGCGGTCAAGCGCGTCCTGCTCGAGCTCACAGCAAGCGATGGCACCGTCGGCTGGGGCGAAGCGGCCCCATGGGAAGTGTTTACCGGAACGGCGGAAGCAGCTTTCGCGGCGATAGACGTCTATCTGAGTCCGGTGCTGATCGGCCGGCCGATCCGTCGCATCCGCGAGACGATGGCCCTGCTCGACAAGGCCTTGGTCGCCCATACCGAGGCCAAGGTCGCAATCGAGACCGCGCTGTTCGATATTCTGGGCAAGCAGACGGGACTGTCGGTTGCCGACTTGCTCGGCGGCCGCGTGCGCGACACCATCCCGCTCTCGTTCTCGATCGCCGATCCTGATTTTTCGGCCGATCTCGATCGGATGCGGAGCATGGTTCCGGCCGGCAACCTCATCTACAAGGTCAAGACCGGCGTCAAACCCCATCGCGAGGATCTCGCGCATCTGGAGGCGATGCGCGCCGAGTTCGGCGACAGCATCGATCTGCGGCTCGACTACAATCAGGCATTGCAACCGTTCGGCGCGATCAAGATCCTGCGCGATGTCGATGCGTTCCGGCCGACCTTCATCGAGCAACCGGTCCCACGTCCCCACCTGGCGGCGATGACATCCTTTGCCGCGGCGCTCGATACGCCGATCCTTGCCGACGAGAGTTGCTTCGATGCGCAGGATCTGGTCGAGATCGTTCGCCTTCAGGCCGCCGACGCCATCTCGGTCAAATTGATGAAATGCGGCGGGCTCCTCAAGGCCCAAGGGCTGATGGCTATCGCTGACACCGCGGGGTTGCCGGGCTATGGCGGCACCTTGTGGGAAGGCGGCATCGGGCTTGCCGCAGGCACACATCTAATCGCCGCCACGCCGGGAATCTCACTGGGCTGCGAGTTCTACATGCCGCACCACGTGCTCACCGAAGACGTGCTCGAGCAGCGCATCCCGCATCGCGACGGCCATGTCGTCGTGCCGGATGGTCCTGGTCTGGGCATCGCGGTGAGCGACGCGGCGATCCGCGCCAATGCCCGCACGCTGGCCGTGCGCGAGTAAGCCGGCGACATGTGCGACGGGCTTTAGGCCGCGCCGGCCCCCGGAGGCGCAAGGCCACAAAAACCGGCTGACCGGTTAGCCACAGTTCGGCCGCCAACGACGCCGACCGGTTGCGGATCACATGACTGGAAGCCGATGGTGGGCACGACAGGGATCGAACCTGTGACCCCTACCATGTCAAGGTAGTGCTCTCCCGCTGAGCTACGTGCCCTAAAGTCTTGGGTCTCGGGTGAGGGTCCCTATATCGGCTCCGACGCGGGCAGGCAAGATGAGAAGGCTGCGCTTCGGGACCCTTTATGGGCCAATCAGGCCGCCAGCATCTTATTTACTTCGCTGACGAGTTCGCGAAGGTGGACCGGCTTCGACAGCACCTTGGCATTCTTGGGCGCTTCCGAATCGGCATTCAGCGCCACGGCGGCAAAGCCCGTGATGAACATGATCTTGATGTCGGGATCCAGTTCCGAAGCGCGGCGCGCCAGCTCGATGCCGTCCATTTCCGGCATCACGATGTCGGTCAACAGCATCTCGAACGGCTCCTCGCGCAGACGCTGATAGGCCGACATGCCGTTATCATGCGGCGAGACCTGAAAACCGGCGTTTTCCAGCGCCTTGACCAGGAAGCGGCGCATGTCGTTGTCGTCTTCGGCAAGCAGGATCTTGTGCATGGCTGGAATCGTCGAATCCGGTTTGAAAATCACCCCGCCCTACTAAGCC
>NZ_DASSRP010000133.1:0-15701 GCF_035701725.1 Bradyrhizobium sp. | reverse complement strand
TCGGTGTCGATGGAACCCGGCTGCACGAGGTTGACCGTGATATCCTTTGGGCCGAGTTCGCGCGCCAGCGCCTTGGTGAAGGCGAGCAGCGCCGATTTCGTAGCCGCGTAGATGCCGAGCAGCGGCGAAGGCACGCGATCGCGGGGCCTCATCGACCTGAGATGCGAACTACGTTGGGCATCACCGCGCGCATACGCCGTGTCTTGTACAACACAGCCTTGTCAAATCTTGCGCGCCTTTCGAGTTCCATATGTCGGATGCGAAAGGAATCATCCTATCCTGATGCGCTGGGTGGGATTCGAGTTGCGGGGGTTTGGCGAATGTTGAGGCGAGCAATTGCGGCGGTATCGATGCTGATGGCGCTCGGACAGATGGCGACGGCCGGCGAGCGGCCAAGCGAGAAATCGAGCCTGGTTCACCGCGTGTCGTGCACGGTGGTGCGCTACTATGTGGCGAAATATTCCGAATGGGCCGCCGAAGCCTGGGCCCGTAGCCATGGCGCGACCGATGCCGAGATCCAGGCGGCGCGCTCCTGCCTGAGCGGCTCGAGCGTCCATACCGCAAATCTCCAGAAGTAGGCCGGCGTCGGATCGCTCAGTGCGCCACGCCTCTGGCGCGTATATTTCGCGCGAGCATGCGTCGTAATGTGTTTGCGACGGGCTCGCTCATCGGCCTGCCATAACTTGCCAGCTTTGCCGTGACGTTGATCCTTGGGCGTGTGACCACGCCATCGAAATAGCACGCCATTTGAAATCGGACGCCTTGGCTGGGCGAACCGGCAAGGGCTCCGCCTTCGGGTGGAGTCCTTGTTCGTTTGGCGACGAGGAATTTGCGCAACCCGTGATGCTCACCGCCGCGGGTGAGGTCCCTGCCGGAAACCGATACACCTTTTCGCCAGCCGCAACCTTGTACCTGGCGGAGGCGTGGCGCCGATCAACTCCGCACGCCAGCGGCAAATGCCAAGAGAAAGCCGTCACGCTGGCAAACTTCCGACACATCGACGCTGCGAAACAGGGCACTCCGGCATCACGCGCGCACAGCGCAGCGCTTCATCCAGCATTCAGCGCTTGCGCGAAACAGATTCAAAAAATGAGGACTTCGTGCCGCCAAAACTTATCCGCGCGATCCTTTTCGCGTTGGCGCTCGTCGCCGCCCCCGCTTTCGCCCAGACCAACGCCGCGCCTGGCGCCGATGCGCAGACAACAGGTGCGAACAAGCCCGAGACGCTGACGCCGGAACAGGCGAGGCGCGCGCTCGACACGCTGCAGGATGAGGCTAAGCGCGCGCAGATGATCGAGACGCTGCGGGCGATCGCCACTGCCTCAGAGCCGCAAGCCGCGCCCGCCGGCGAAAAGCCTTCCGCGATTCCGCTTCCCGAAGACAGTCTCGGCGCCCAGCTTCTGGCCACGGTGTCGGATCAGGTCGGCGAAATCTCGCGCCAGGTCGCGGACGTCGCGCGCACGCTGACGCATTTCAGGGCGTTCTACTGGTGGTTCATCCACACCGCGAACGATCCCGACGCTTACGGCCAGTTGCTCGACATCGCCTGGAAGTTGGCGCTCGTGTTCTTGAGCGCTTTCGTCGTCGAATGGCTGGTGTTCGGTCTCGTCAAGCGGCCGGTTGCGCTGCTGGAGGCGCGAATGCCGCAAGCCGCCAGAGCTGCCGCGCAAACACTTGCGATGGCCGATCCGCCTTCCTCGGCCATGGACGTGAGCGAGGGTCAGGAACCGCATCGCCGCCGCCTCAGCCTGGCGCGCGCCTGGCAATCGCTGGTTCGATTGCCGTTCGTACTCGGCCGCCTGCTGCTCGAACTGCTTCCGGTCGTCGCCTTCATCGGCGTTGCCACGATGCTGCTCGGGACCACCCTCGGCGAGCCCAGGACGACGCGGCTTGTGATTCTCGCGGTGGTCAATGCCTACGCGCTGTCGCGCGGGCTGATCTGCGCGGTGCGTGCGCTGGCAGGCCCGTTCGGCCTGTTGCCGGTGCGCGCCGAAACCGCCGCCTATACCGAGATCTGGGCCCGCCGCATCGTCGGCGTCGCCGTCTCGGGCATCGCCTTTGCCAATGTCGCGCTTCTGCTCGGCCTGCACCGCAGCGGCTTTGCCGCGCTGCTGCGCTTGACGATGCTGGTCGTGCACCTCTTCATCGTCGTCATCATCCTGCAATGCCGCGCGCAGGTCGCCGGCCTCATTCGCGCGCCGGCGGGCCGCGAGGGCCTCGCCGCGCGGGCGCGCAACCGCCTCGCCGTAGTGTGGCACTATCTCGCCATCACGCTCGACATCGCGCTCTGGGCGGTGTGGGCGCTCAACATCCACAACGGCTATTCGCTGCTATTGCAGTATTTCGTCGGCACGCTGGCTGTGATCCTGATCGCCCGGCTCGCCACCATTGTGTCGCTCGGCCTGATCGATCGCGGCTTTTCGATCCGGCCGGAAATCCTGCAGCGCTTCCCGGGCCTCGAGACCCGCGCCAACCGCTATCTGCCGGTGCTGCGCAGGATCGTTGCGATCATCATCGCCTTCATTGGCCTCCTCGCCGTGCTCGAAGTCTGGGGCGTCGACGCCATCGTCTGGTTCTATGGCGGCCAGATCGGCGGCCGGCTGTTGTCGGCGCTGGCCACGGTCGCGATTGCGGCGCTTGTCGCCGCCGCGATCTGGGAAATCTCCAATGCGCTGCTCGACCGCCAGATCAACGCGCTCTCGCGTCAGGGTCACTATGCGCGCGCCGCGCGCTTGCGCACCTTCCAGCCGATGCTTCGCACCGCGCTCTTGTGCCTGATCGTCACCGTGGTCGGGCTGACAGCCTTGAGCGAAATCGGCGTCAATGTCGCGCCCCTGCTCGCCGGCGCCGGCATCGTCGGCATTGCGATCGGCTTCGGCTCGCAGAAGCTGGTGCAGGACCTGATCACCGGGCTGTTTCTGCTCTTGGAGAACGGCGTGCAGGTCGGCGACGACGTCAGCGTGGCCGGGCTCACCGGCAATGTCGAAAACGTGTCGATCCGCACCATTCGCCTGCGCGCCGGCGACGGCTCGGTGCACATCATTCCCTTCAGCGCGGTGACCACCATCACCAATGCGAGCCGCGGCGCGGGCAATGCCGCGGTGAGCGTCAGCGTCGCCTACAAGGAAGATACCGACCGCGTCAGCCAGATTCTGAAAGACATCGTCGCCGAGATGCGCAAGGAGACCGAATTCCGGATGTCGATCCGGGGCGACCTCGAACTCTGGGGCGTCGACAAGATCGATGGCGCGATGGCGACCATCGTCGGCCAGATCCGCTGCTCGGACTCGGGGCGATGGCCGGTGCAGCGCGAATTCAATCGCCGCATGAAACGCCGGTTCCAGGAATGCGGCATCGAGATCGCCACCCCCGGCCGCACCGTGCTGATGCAGATTCCCACGCCCGCGATCGCGGACGACGATACGGCCGCCATGCCGCGCCGCGCGAGGGGCTAGGTGTGGCCGCGAGGACACGTCCGACGCAAGAGTATCGCCTCCGCAAAATTGCCGCATGTCAGTCATCGTTTCGGTCGAGGCGGCAGCCAACGATAGCGCGTCGATGAGATGTTGAGTGGAGTAGCGTTCCGTGTCGAGTGATCTTCAGGCAAAACTAGAGAAGTACGAGCGCAAGGCGGCGCATTACGGCGCAGCCGCCGAGCAGGCGAAGAGCGCGGCGGACCGCGCACTCTATCAGGGGCTCGCCGGCTATTGCGACGACCTCGCCTCGCAGTTCCGCCAGGTCATTGCCAAGCGCGCCGACCCGTTCGTGCCGGCGGAGTGAGGCTGGCCTTCAGGCCCAGCGCGTTATGACGCCCAGCGCTTGCCGAAAACCGGCGCCTCGGGCTGATCGATCTTCCAGTCGAAGAAGTCGTAATTGCCGGACCAGGCGTGGACTTCGGTGCCGCAGACTTCGCAATTGAAGCTGCCGGCGTGCCGGCTTGAATGTTGCTCCTTGGTTGCGGCGTAACCCAGTCCGCAACGGGGACAATCAAAAAATTCGGTGGTCCAGATGCTGCCTGCCATGGGCGCCATATTGCACCGCCCCGCGGTGGCGTTCCAGCGCGCTTCGCTGCGGTAGTCAACGACTTGCTACCGCCTCTTCAGAAACCACAAATGACCGGAAAATCTTTCTTAACCCGCGGTTTTGCCGCCGGGGTCGCGGTGGAACGCCTGCCTTTCGGCCGCGCAGGCTTTACTTCTCTCATTTTAAACGCAAAATTGCGCCGAGCGCGTTTTACCGGCCCGATATTTGATCGCTTGAGCAGGTTTTGAGGACGGTCCGTTTCGGACCCATATTGGCAGTCATTTTGTGAGGCTTTGCGATGCAGAAGTCTTTCACCTCGGCCAGTCCGCCGCGGCGCCGACAAGACCCTCTCGTCAGCGTCTTCGCCACCGCTTTTCTCGCAAGCGTTGCCGTTGTCGGAACTTGCGGGGCCGCCATGGCCCTCTCCAAGGAGCAGGCAATCGCCAATTGCCGCGAGAGCGTCGGCCGGCCGATCGTCATGGCGTGCATGCACGGGTCGGGCGGAGGAGAAGCCAATTTGGCGCGCTGCCGCGAAACCGCGGCTCCCAAGGTCAGGGCTTGCGTGATCGCCGCGCTCAATGCCGCCAACGGCAGGGCCAACGTCCCGATCGAGATGTACAAGAACGGCAAGCCGAAGGAGGACGCGACAGCGCCCGGCAATCCGCTCCCGGCCGGCTTCGTGCCGCCGCCGCGCACGATCGGCGATATCGCCGCGATCCTCGATGGCGAGAAGCCCGATCCGGCGCTGCTGGCGAAGTTGAAGGCCGATGCCGACAGCGAGCCCGGCAAGAGCCTGTCTCAATCCGACCTCGCGCAATTCCATTACGATCGCGGAATCGCCCGCGCCTCGCTCGGCCGCAACGCCGAAGGGCTCGCCGACGGCGAGAAGGCGCTGGCCTTGGCGGTCGCCTCCGGCGACGGATTTTTTGCACAACGCATCCGCCAGTTCATCACGATTCAAAAACTCTCGCTGGGCGACGTCAAAGGCGCGCTTCAGGTATCGCAGTTCATGATCACCGATGCCAACCGGCCCGGGCAGAAGGGATACATGTTCAATGCCCGGCGGATCGCCGCCCAGGTTCTCGTGCAGATGGGAGATATTCCGCAGGCCGAAGGCTATATGCGCAGCAACCTCGCCATGATCCAGGAGGCGCGCACCAGCGGCCTGCCCGGCTGGCGCGAAGGCTATGCCAAGGCCGGACGGGCCTGGGAAGGCGAGATCGAGGCCATTCGCGCCGTGATCTTCGAGGCACGCGGCCAGTTCCGGGAGGCCGAGGCGGCCTACGCGAAATCGCGCGACTGGAAGCTCGCTTCGATTCCCGACATGAAATTCCCGCACGCGCCGTCGGAAACCCAATTACGCCAATTCGCCGACAACGAGTTTCTCAATGCCGCGCGCATGAAGGCGAAACAGGGCCGGCTTGCCGAAGCGGAGGTTGATGTCCGCAGCGTCCTGCAAACGCAGCTCAAGGCACAAGGCAAATATAATCCGCGAACCGTGCCGTTCGTGAGGAGCCTCGCCAATATCCTGGTCGAGGAAGGCCGCTACGACGAGGCGGAAAAGCTGGTGCGCATCGCGCTCGAGATCAACCGCACGCTCAACATCGGCGATGATACGCAGTACAGCGCCCAGACCCTGTCGCAGCTCGGCGCCATCCTCACCTTCGAGCGCAAACTGCCAGAGGCCGCCGCCGTCTATGCCGAACTCGACAAGGCGATCGCCAAGTGGGAGCCGCAGCGCCGCCTGGTGCTCGAGCTGAACGGCTCGCGCATCAACGCGATGTTCGCGGCGGGACAGACGCAGGCCGGGCTCGAGGCGGCGCAATCGCTGTTGAAGCGCGAAATTGCGCGCGTCGGCGACAAACATTTCGATACGGCCTCCGCCCGCGGCATCCTGGCCGTCGGGCTGATGCGCGCGGGCAAGGATGCCGACGCGATCCGTGAATTTGGCCTGGCGCTCCCCGTGCTGCTCGCCGCCGCGCGCGACAACACCGACGATGACGATGCGACCGTGGTAGCGGCGCGGAGCCAGCAGTTACAGGAAATCGTCGAAGCCTACATCAAGCTGCTCGCCAACGCGCAAGGCAGCAGCGCCACGGCCGCGGTCGACACCTTCAGCCTGGCGGATTCGGTCCGCAGCCATTCGGTGCAGCAGGCGCTGGCGGCGTCCGCTGCGCGCGCCTCGATCAAGGACCCGGCGCTGGCCGAACTCGTACGCAAGGAGCAGGACCTCGGCAAACAGGTCGGCGCGCAACTCGGCCTGCTCAACAACATTCTCGCTCTGCCCTCCGCCGAGCGCGATCCGCAGGGCGTGAAGGCGGTCAACGCCTCGATCGAGAAATTGCGCGCCGAGCGCGACCAGGCGCGCGCCGAGATCAACAAGCGCTTTCCGTCCTATGCCGACCTGGTCGATCCCAAGCCGCCGAATGTGGCGCAGGTGCAGGCGACGCTGGCCGAGGGCGAGGCCATGCTGTCGTTCTACTTCGGACGCGATGCGAGCTTTGTCTGGGCGGTGCCGAAGAACGGAGCGGTCGCCTTCGCCGAAATCAAGGCAACGGGCGGCGACATCCAGAGCAAGGTGCGCAAGCTGCGCGAGGCGCTCGAACCGCAGGCGGCGATGATTTCCGACATTCCCGCTTTCGATGTGCAGCTTGGTTACGAGGTGTATTCGCTGCTGCTGAAACCGGTCGAAGCGGGCTGGAAGACATCGAAGAGCCTGATCGTGGTCACCAATGGCGCGCTCGGCCTGTTGCCCTTGTCGCTGCTGCCGACCGCGGAAGCCAGCGTCGACAGCAACGACGATCCGCTGTTTTCAAGCTATCGGAAGGTCGCCTGGCTGGCGCGCAGCCACGCCGTCACCAGCGTCCCCTCCTCCGCCGCGCTGCGCAGCTTGCGGCAATTGCCACCCGGCAAGGCCGGACGCAATGAACTGATCGGGTTCGGCGATCCCTTGTTCAGTCCCGAGCAGGCCGAACAGGCCGTGCGCGAACAGGAGCCGGTCAAGCTGGCGGATGCCGGCGCGAGCGTGACGACGCGCGGACTGCCGCTGAAGCGTCGTTCGAGCCCGACGCTCGAGGGCGTCGACAGCGCCGAACTGGCGATGCTGCCGCGGCTGCCGGACACGGCGGAAGAATTGAAATCGATCGCGCTTGCCTTGCAGGCGGATCCCGCCAAGGTCCTGAAACTCGGCAAGGACGCCAACGAGGCCGTGGTCAAGACCATGGATCTCTCGGGCTTCAAGGTACTGGCCTTCGCAACCCATGGCCTGGTGCCCGGCGAACTCAACGGGCTGACGCAACCGGCGCTGGCGCTGTCGGCGCCCGCGGTCGCAGGCGTCGAAGGCGACGGGCTTTTGACCATGGAGGAAGTGCTGACGCTCAAGCTCGATGCCGACTGGGTCGTGCTCTCCGCCTGTAACACCGGCGCCGGCGAAGGCGCAGGCGCCGAAGCGGCCTCCGGACTTGGACGCGCCTTCTTCTATGCCGGCACGCGGGCGCTGCTCGTCACCAACTGGTCGGTTCAATCGCAGTCGGCGCGTGAACTGGTCACCGACCTTTTCAAGCGGCAGGCGGACGATCCGAAACTGACCCGCGCCGAGGCGCTGCGGCTCGCCATGGTGGCCCTGATGGACGGTCCCGGCTACGTCGGCGCCGACGGCAAAACCGAATTCGCCTACGCGCACCCGCTGTTCTGGGCGCCGTATACGATTATCGGGGACGGTGGTGCGCGCTGACGCCGCCGGTTGATTGGACGAAAACGTATCTGAGGGGAATGATGCTGCGAATTGCTTATCTCACCTTGCCGCTCGTCTGCGCTGTCATCGCGGGCTCCGTCCTGTCTCCGGTCCACGCCAACCATCTTCTGATCAGCGAGGAAGAGGCGAAACTGCCGCCGCCAAAGGGCGCCGTCGCAGCCGACCGCCGGGGCATCACCAGGGGACCGAAGATCGAGGTGGTCGGAGACAAAGAACAGAGCCATTCGCCGGTTCACTTGCAGCTCAAGTTCGAATCGTTCGGCGGCGCCAGAATCGATCCGCAGTCGCTCAAGGTCACCTATCTGCGGACGCCGAATGTCGATCTCACCGAACGCGTCAAATCGTTTGCGGGGGCGAGCGGACTCGATATTCCCGACGCCGAACTGCCGCCGGGCGATCACATGATCAGGGTCGATATCAAGGATTCGGACGGACGGACCGGCAGCACCAGTTTCGTGCTGAAGATCTCGCCTTGAGTGTGCGCCATGAACTGCCCGTTCTGTGAAAGCGACAATTCGGTATCGGCGCTGGTTTGTGCCGCCTGCGGTCGCGACATCGCCGTGCCGCAATCGCTCATCGCCGAGCGTGACGAGCTGGTTCGCAAGCGCGACATGCTCGCTTCGCAATTGGCGTCCGTCACCGCCGAGCTGAAAAAGTGGGAGCGCCGCAAAGGGCGCCCGACAAGCTGATGGAATGCCCGTTCTGCGCCGAAACGATCAAGGACGAAGCGATCGCATGCCGTCACTGCTCGCGCGACCTGCGGCTCGCGCGCCCGGTGATCCTGGAAATCCAGCAGCTCGTATCCGAACTCGACCAGCTTCAGAGCAGGATCGACCGTGTCACGAGCCGCCTGGCGCGGGCGCGCACACCGGTCCGATATGCCACCAATCGCGGCCTGGTCTATGTGGTGGCGCCGATCCTGCTGCTGATAGCGGCTCACATCTTGATCACGATCATCCTGAACGTGACCCCGCTCTATCTGAGGCTGGCATCCTTCGTCATCCCCTTGCCGTTCGGCATCCTGCTCTATGCGCGCGAGAAGATCGGTCTCGGCGCCTTCCTGGTCGGCCTGCTGACGGCTTCACTCGCTGTGATCGGTATGCTCACCGTCACCGGCATCAACGACGACGTTCCGATCCTGCCGACGAGCTGGATCGAATGGCGCGAGGTGGTCGAATACATGGCGAGCATCGCGCTCGCCTATGTCACCGGCAATCTTCTTGGATCCCTGATTTTCGAGGTCCTGCCGAAAACGATGGCTCATGGCGGAAAACCCAATCCGGTCGCCTACAGGATCGCCGGACTTCTCGGCCAACACGTCGGCGAGGATCAGCTTCGCCGCCGCGCCCGCACCATCCAGGATCTGCTTCGTACCGCCGGTCCCTTGCTGGGAATCGCAGCTTCCGCCGGCGGCTCGATCTATGCCGGGCTGAAAGGCATTTTTGGTTGGTGAGCGCCGGGAAAAGCGGTCGTCCATGACCGGTCCGTTCTGACCAGGCGGCGATTTCGCAATGTCGCCGCCCGCGTTCGATGATTTCGCACGGAGATGTCTCGCGGCGACCCACGCGGCCGAACCACTTTCTCAGGCGGCCTGACGCTCCTGCTGCCGCAGATATTCCATCGTGATTTTCTCGACATTGGAATCGATCCAGGACGCCATCTGCTGCTCTTCCTTGAGCGACTGCTCGAGTAGCGACTTGGCGCCATCCGCCCCCGCCGCGCCGCACAGCGCCAACAGCGATTTGTAGGAAGCGATCTCGAAGTTCTCGAACGCTTCGTTGGCGAAGGTATTCTTCAGGATTTCGTCTCCGGCCATCGAATGCATCATCGCCTGCACGTTGGCCATGACGGACTGCGTCGTATCCTTCAGGCTTGAGTTGTCCTCGCCGCAGGCGCCGAGGCACTGCTCCAAACGGCGGAGCTGTTCGCGTGTTTCATTCAAATGGCTGGCGATTCTGGATTTGACTTCCGGATAGTCGTCGAGGCGCTCGGACTGCCGCTCCATCAATTCCCTCGCCTGCACTTCCATGGCGTGCGCGTTGCGCAGGCCGACGACAAACAGATCGCGTGCGGTTTTGGTCATCGCTTTATCCTGGGTTAGAGTGAGATCATCGGACTAGGTGCACGCAAAACCCGATCCCGATCCGAACGTTCCTATCTCGCGCCGCGCGCAAACCGCGCAGCGCGAGGAACATCCGCATGCAGCGTACGTTCGTCCACAGCGTCGCAAGCAGGACCTGGCGGAGATCAGAGCGCCGCGCCGGCCGCGATCAGCAATTTCCTGCTGATGACTTCCTGGCTGCCGCGCTGGCGCTGAATCCGCTGGGTACAGCGCGATCAGGCTTGATGCGAACCGCGCTTTCATTTCTTCGCTGCCGAGGCGAACGCCTCGCGCGGCTCCGCCTTCCAGACCGCGTCCGACAGCAGGATGATGGTACAGAGCACCGCATAGGCGACCAGCGAGGCCGCGACCAAGGCGGCGAGCCCCGGCATGCTCGCGCCGAAGTAACTGACCGCGATCCAGCCGCCGCCGGCCGCGATCAGGATCCGCGCGCTCGAGGCGACCAAGGGCAGGAGCGCGCGCCCCGTACCCTGCGCCGCGAACGCAACGACAAAACCGAAACCGAGCGCGCTGTAGGCCGGCGCAACCACGCGAAGGTAGGTGACGCCCTCGGCGACGACCTCGGCATCATGGCTGAAGAGATGGAGCCAAAGCGTTGGGAAAATCGCCACGAACAGGCCGATCGAGCCGGTCAGGCAGAGCCCCACCACGCCCGAGACCCAGCCGATTTTTCGCGCCCGCGCACCTTGCCCCGCGCCGACGTTGACGCCGACCATGGTCAGCGTCGCCGTGCCCACGCCGAACAACAGCGGGATCATGATGTAATCGAGCCGCGATGCGCAGCCATATCCGGCGAGCGCCGCGGTGCCGGACAGGCCGACCGCGCCCGTCACCAGGATCACCGTGAGGTTGGTCAGCCCCGCGTTGAGCGAGGTCGGCAAGCCCACCTTGAGAATGTCGGCAAACAATGCATAGCGCAGCGCCGCCGGCCGCAGCATCAGCCCGGCGCGGCCCGAGGCCATGTAGCGGAGCAGGAACAGCGCCGCTCCGCAGTAATAAAGGCCGAAGGCGACGCCCGCCCCGGCAATGCCGAGGCGAGGCAGGGGGCCAAAACCGAAGATCAGAAGTGGCGACAGCGGAATCATCACGATCGCGCCGACCAGCGTCACCAGCGCCGGCACCTTGACGTTACCGGCGCCGCGCAATGCCGCCTGCTGCAGATTGACGATCCATACCGCGATCGAGCCGGCGAACAGGTAGTTCGAATAGCGAAGCGCGGCCGCGAGTGCGCCGCCCTGGCCGCCGAGCGCCCGGTACAGCAAGGGACCTGCGAATTCCGCCGCCAGCATGAACAGCGCGCCAACCACGGCTGCGAGCACGATGGCATGAAACAAGAGTGCATTGGCATCGTCGTGGCGGCCGGCACCGACCGCGCGCGCCACCGACGAGGCGACGCCGCTGCCAAGCCCGCCGTTGGACATCATCGTCATCAGCATGAAAACCGGAAACACCAGCGCTACGCCGGCCAGCGCATCGGTTCCGAGAAAACCGACATAATAGGCCTCCGCGATGTTCACCGCCGTCTGTGCCACCAGCACGGTGACGGTCGGCAGCGCGAGGCGAAACAGCGTCGGCAGGATCGGCGCGGTCAGCAATGCCGCGCGGGCGGCCTCCGCGCCGCTGACGGCCGGCTTGTCACGAGCTTCTCGATTGCCGACGACACCACGCGCGGCGGCCGGCGCAGGGCGCGGGGACGCTGTTTCGCCTGATGTCACATCATCCAGCGTTGCCGCTGTTGCGTCCTCAATTGCCACCACTCACGTCCTTTTTTTGCCGATTCCGCCGCCATTCATGCCGATTTCTATTGAATTACGATCATACTGCACTATTATGGTCGTAATGCAATTGACGCAGCATCACGAATTTGTGGACGTAGCCGCTTGTGGCGGCCGCCGCCCGGCAAAACTGAGGTCCGCCAATGCGTTATGAAAAGGGCCACAAGGAAACGACGCGCCAGCACATCATCGATGTGGCGTCCCGGGAGTTTCGCGAGGGCGGCGTCGCGGCGGTCGGCATTGCCGGCATCATGTCGAAGGCCGGCCTGACCAACGGCGCCTTCTATGTGCATTTCGATTCCAAGGAAGACCTGGTTCGCGCCGTGCTCAGCGATGCGCTCGAACAGCGCGCGCGAGGACTTGCCGGCAATCTCGAACGCCATCAAAGCCTGAAGGACAGCATCCGCGACTATCTCTCGACGCGCCACCGCGATCACGCGGGCTCCGGCTGCCCGACCGCGGCGCTGGTCGCCGAGATCGCGCGGCATCCGGCGCAGACGCAGGACCTATTCGCCGGCAATGTCGAGCGGATCGTCATTCTGATCGCGGCGAGACTGCGCGGCGGGACAAATGCCGAGCGGCGGCGCAAGGCGATGGCGATCTACGGCATGATGGTCGGCGCGCTACAGATGGCGCGCGCGGTGGGCGACGCAAAGTTCTCCGGCGAAATCTTGGAGAACGCGCTCGCAGGCGCTATGTCGCTGGCCGGCGAAGACTGAGCGGGGAACTTTTGCGCCCTGATAAACACGGGCAACCTCCCAAAGGAAATCGCCCCGGCGCTCCTATACGATGGACCCGTGAAGCGCGGCTGACATCCCCGAACCGTCTGGCCCGCTGGTGCGACCAAGGATCGTGACAGCCGGATCAGACCGACGGACGATGAAGTTGCGGCTGCTGCGTTCTCGTGGCGGCCTCGCCCTCCTCTTCCTGCTGGCTTCGTCGTTTCATGGCCTTGCGGCAGGAGAGCCGGAAATGTCCCCCGCCTTCCAGCGCTTCCAGTTCAGCTTCTTCGAGGACCCGAGGTCGGCGCGGGACGGACTCGACACCTCCTCGCTTGCCGCACTCGATGGCGACGAGCGCAGCCGCGCGGAATCCATGCTGCTCGCCTTCCTGCCTGATGCGCGCGCGGTGATCGGACTTGGCGTGCTGCGTGCGCGCATTGCCGAGCCGAAGCTGACCGCGCTTTTCGAGACCGAGAGAAAGCAGCAGATCGAGGCGCGAGACAATCCGCGGATGCAGCCCGGCGGCAGCGACGAATGGTATCCCTCCGCGCTGCTCTATCTTGCTCACGCCTTGTGGCGCATCCACCCCGAGCCGCGCTGGCCACAAGCCGCAATCGAGGTGCTGTCGTCGGCGCCGCACTGGGTGTTCCGTCAGGAGGCCGTGCACGCGCTCGAGGGCGTCAGCGAGCCGGCCGCCGTTATGGCGCTAACCCACGCGCTCGACGATGCCGATCCGCTGGTGCGACACGCCGCGGCGCGAGGCCTGCTCACGCTGTATGGCTTGCCGGCGGATCCTGCCGATCCGCAATCCATGGCAATCCGCGTGATGTCCGCCGATGCGGCGCGCCGCGACATCGCGAGGCAAGAGATTCTGACCGCGATCGCGGGCCGGGCGGCGGTGGCACCGTAAGGCCTGGGCTCAAGCCGCGGCGCGCCGCTCGATCGAGCACCGGCGCATCGGCTTTCCTCCCGGAGGATGACGGGGCCCCTGTTCGTCGAGGCTGCGCAAGGCATCGAGAATTTCATCGATGTGAACAGGCGCCTTGAGCCCTTCGGGTGCGCGCAAAGCGGGGCACGAGGCGATCGCGGAAGCATCGGAGGCCCAGGAAGCGAGGATGGCGCGCTTCTCGCTGAGCGTCAGTTGTGGATCTGAAACCACATCCCGTGGATGAGCGAACACCGTGCCGGGGTGAAGCAGGGCATTAAAGTCAAAGACATTGTCGTGTTGTGGAGCGTCGAATGGAGCGGTCGTCGGCCGCATGGTAGCCTCCAGTTTTTCAAGACGAGTTTTGGAAATGCCGCGCGGGGAAATCCCCGCGCGGCGCTGATCGGGCCAGGCACCTGTGTCCGGTCAGGCGGCCTTGGCCTCGATTTGAGTTACATTGCCCGCGTTGACGCCGTTGATGGGAATGCGCCGCGGCTTCATGGCTTCGGGAATTTCGCGCTGGAGCTCGATCACCAGAAGGCCATTTTCGAACCGCGCATTCTTGACTTCGACATGATCGGCAAGGGTGAACTGCCGCTTGAAGGAGCGCGTCGAAATGCCGTGATGCAGGAAGGTTTTCTCGCCCTTGTCTGCCTTGCGGCCTTCCAGCGTCAGGACGTTCTGCTCGGTCGTCAGCGTCACCTCGTCTGGAGAGAAGCCGGCGAGCGCGACCGAAATCTGAAAGCGGTTCTCGTCGAACCGTTCGATATTGTAGGGGGGATAAGTCTCTTCGGCGGTCCGCTGGACCTCGTCGAGAACGTCAAACAGGCGGTCGAAGCCAATCGTCGACCTCCACAGGGGAGTCCAATCATACCTCATAGCCAAATCCTCCAAAGAGCAAGATGGATACGAGCTGGCACCGGACACCTTGACCGGCGCCCGCCTTCGTTTCGGGGCCCGATAGGGCGCCCCGGTCGCTGACTGCGACGAGCAGAAAAATTGTCAAATCCAAAAAAAGTTCAAGAGGGGCCCGAAAATTTTTTTGGAGTGTCAGACACAGGGTTAATCGATGGTTTTCGTATCCCCCGCCGCACTGGCCCCGAGCGCGGCGCCCGCCTGAGCTGACCAACCCGTCTCAGTTGTAGGCGATTCTTCAACAAACGTTTGGCGAGCGAAAGCTGGCTGGTGTTGCAGAACAACAACAGATCGCAAGGTTCTGATTTGCTATCGTTTGTCCGAAATTTTTGTCCGGCTCTCCGATTTCAAGATTGATTGCATGAAAAAATTCTTGCTCGTCAGCTCCGCTTTGGTCGCCGCCGGCCCCGCTCTTGTCGCCCGCCCCGCGCTCGCCGCACCGGTCTTCAATTGGACGGGCTGCTACGTGGGCGCTCATGTCGGCGGCGCCACCGACAGTGTGAGATATTCCGATCCGGGCACCCAACTGCCAGTAAGCAGTTCGTTCGTGTCTGGCGAGTTCGTGCATAACTTTGCGCCAGAGGGTTCACCCTTCGCCGGTGCCGGCCAGCCGGCATTTCTGGGCGGCTTTCAGGCCGGCTGCGATTATCAGTTCGCCAACCGCTTTGTCGTCGGATTTGGCGGGGACTATGCTTGGACCCGCATGAGCAGCATGACCAACGATCCGTTCTTCGGCGGCAAGAACGGCGAACCGGTCACGTTCCAGACGCGAACCAACCAGATCGCCAGCTTTACCGGACGCGTTGGCTATAACTTCGACAACGTCATGTTTTACGGCAGGGGCGGCGGCGCCTTTGCACGCGACAGATATGCCGTGAACAATTCCTTCGGCATCAACGAAGCCTTTCTTGGATGCGGAAACGGCTCGTTTGTCGGCTGCAACACGGTGGGCAGCGCGGACCGTTGGGGATGGGCCGCCGGCGTTGGCGTCGAATGGGCGTTCGCCCCGAACTGGTCAGCGCTGGTCGAATTCGATCACTACGGATTCGGCAGCAAGACGGTTGCAATGAGCGTCACCAACGATCCGGCTATCAACGTGACACCCGCCAATCTGACCATCAGGCACGACATCGACATGATCAAAGTCGGGATCAATTATCGCTTTTGGTCGACTGGGCGCTATTGATTGCGCGCCGATGAAGCCCCAGCCAACCACTTTGTCTGATTAAGCCTTTTTGTCTGACTAAGCCTTCGGGATTTTGATCGGCGCCGTTGCGTCTTTCGAGAAGCGCCGAAGAACGCGGCTGCCCGCCGGCGTGCGCAGGAAGGCGTAATAGCCGTCGCGGGTCCAATTCAGCATGCAGGTTTCGAGCATCGAACCGTCGCTGACCGATCGCACGGAGGGTCCCGGCGCGTCTTCTTTTTGCCAGCCAAGCTTGAGCAGATAGGCCAGCGTGACCTGATT
>NZ_DASSRP010000132.1:0-2502 GCF_035701725.1 Bradyrhizobium sp. | reverse complement strand
CGGGCAAGCGCATCGTCGTCGAAGGCGTGGCCGAGGACGACACGATCGAGGCGATCCGCGTCGCCGACGCGCCGGGCTTTGCGCTCGGCGTGCAGTGGCACGCCGAGTACGACGCCAAACGCAATCCGATCAACCGCAAGCTGTTCCAGGCCTTCGGCCAGGCTCTGCGCGAGCGGCAGCGGCAAGTAGCATAAGCGGCCGGACAACGGTCGCCTGAACAACGAGGGGAGGGAGCCATGCGCAGCCGCAAATGGTCGCGACGCGATCTGTTGAAAGTTTCTGCCGCATCCACCGCCGGCATGTTGTTTGCCGAGCCGTTGCGGGCGGCGGCGCCGCCGCCGAGCCCGGTGACGCCGGAGCTGATCGAGGCCGCGCGCAAGGAAGGCAAGCTCTCGTTCTATTCGGCGCTCGAACTCAACACCGCGGAAAAGCTGGCGCGCACGTTCGAGGCGAAATATCCGGGCATCAGCGTCCGCGTCGAACGCTCCGGCGCGGAGCGGATTTTCCAGCGCATCGCACAGGAACAGGGCAGCGGCATCAACGCCGTCGACGTCGCCAACTCCACCGACCCCGCGCATTATCTCGACTGGAAGAAGAACGACTGGCTTGCGGCCTACGTTCCGGAGGACGTCGCCAGGCATTTTCCCGCCGACCAGGTCGATCCCGACGGCACCCATGCCACCGCCTGCGCGTGGCTGGAAGTGATCGGCTACAACACCACGCTGGTCAAATCCGAGGACGCGCCGAAAAGCTACGCCGACCTGCTCGACCCGAAATGGCTGGGCAAGATGGTCAAGGCGCATCCCGGCTATAGCGGCGCGATCCTGACCGCGACGTTCGTGCTCTCCCGCGATCTCGGCTGG
The DNA here is from genome assembly GCF_035701725.1 of Bradyrhizobium sp. Taxonomy (GTDB): domain Bacteria; phylum Pseudomonadota; class Alphaproteobacteria; order Rhizobiales; family Xanthobacteraceae; genus Bradyrhizobium. The sequence goes on along the minus strand of NZ_DASSRP010000132.1, from coordinate 1,639 downwards.
CCGTATCTGGAAAAACTTGCGAAGCAGAGAGTGATGCAGGTGCAATCGGCCGGCGATCCGCCGATCAAGATCATGCTCGGCGAGCGCGCGGTGATGGCCGACGGCAACGACTACAATCTCATCGTGTTCAGGGATCAGGGCAAACCGGTCGAGGTGGTCTATCCGGCCGAGGGCGCGCCGCTGATCATCGTGCCGTCAGGCGTGTTCAAGGACGCGCCCAATCCGAACGCGGCGCGGCTGTTCCAGAGCTTCTTCTTCAGCCGCGAGGCCCAGCAGATGCTGGTCGACGAATTCGCCCATCGCTCGTTTCATGCCGAGGTGAAGCCGCGGGCCGGGCAGAAGCCGATGTCCGACGTGAAGATGCTGAAATCAGATCCGGTGGCCGTGCAGGCGCAGAGCGAGGAGATCAAGGCGCGCTACGCGAAGCTGTTCAGGGTCTGAAAAAGCGGCGCGATTTTTGTGCGTCGCGGGACATGGCCGCCATCATATTTTGTGCGTCGCGGTAGTGATCGGGCGATCAATTGAGCTTGACCGCGCGCACGACGCGCGCCTCTTGAAGTCGGCAAATACAAGCGGCTATGAATTCCCCCAAGAAGTAAAAATACAAAAACGACAAAATTACAAAAACACAAAAGGGAAAACCAATGCCCGCCTACAACATTCTCCTCATGGGCGCGTCCTATGGATCGCTGCTCGCCTCCAAGCTTCTGTTCGGCGGCCATTCGATTCACCTGGTGTGTCTGCCGGCCGAGGCCGAGCTGATCAACGCCGAAGGTTTCAAGGTGACGCTGCCGGTGCGTGGCCGCAAGGACCCGGTGCTGCTGGAGTCGCGGAAGCTGCCGGGCAAGGTGACGGCCGGTCCCGCCACCGGCGTCGATCCCTCGAAATACGATCTGGTCGGCCTTTGCATGCAGGAGCCGCAATATCGCTCCGACGGCGTGCGTCAGTTGCTGGACGCGGTCGGCAAGGCCGGCGTGCCCTGCATGTCGATCATGAACATGCCGCCGCTCTCCTATATCAGGCGGATTCCGGGTCTCGACTACAAGGCGCTGGAGCCGGCCTACACCGATCCCAGGGTTTGGGATTCCGTCAGCCCGCACAAGATCACGCTCAACAGCCCGGATCCGCAGGCGATCCGTCCGCCGGACGGCAAGGCCAACGAGCTTCTGGTCACGCTGCCGACCAACTTCAAATGCGCCCGCTTCGAAGACGACAAGGATACGCAGATCATTCGCAATCTGGAGAAGGACGTCGATGGTGCCCGCTTCAAGATCGCGGGCGACGAGATCGAACTCCCGGTCAAGCTGAAGGCCTATGACTCGATCTGGGTGCCGCTGGCGAAATGGTCGATGCTGCTGGCCGGCAACTACCGCTGCATCACCAAGGACGGGATGCGTACGGCGCAGGAAGCGGTGCATTCCAACATCGAGGAATCGCGGTCGGTCTACAATTTCGTGTTCGATCTCTGCGTGAAGCTGGGCGCCAATGCGTCCGATCTGGTGCCGTTCGACAAATACGCCGACGCGGCGCGCTCGCTCGCGAGCCCTTCGTCCGCAGCGCGCGCGCTCGCGGCCGGCGCGACGAACATCGAGCGCGTCGACCGCCTCGTGCAGGCGCTGCTCGCGCAGCGTGGCATGTC